>NZ_JABWQR010000003.1:0-285194 GCF_014270125.1 Pseudomonas sp. SWRI99
CCGAAGGTCGTCGGTTCAAATCCGGCTCCCGCAACCAAACATCAAAAAAGGCTACTCGAAAGAGTGGCCTTTTTTGTATCTGTCGAAAAAGTCCTTTCGCAACAATGATCTGTCACTGTGCAGTGAAACCGCTGGGGATCATCGGAGCCGCCATCTGCGACCTGACTCAAGACGCAGAAAGGCCCTTCGCAATCCGGGAACTGCCCTCGCCGATGCCCGACGAGAGGCGTAGTATTTTGTGATTATTTTTTTCTACAGGGATTGGTAACTTGGCTGGATACCTCCATCCTGTCGCGCACAATCCAAGAGGTGATTGATGCGCGCCAACTCGTCTGATCCACAAGACACCGTCACAGCAGAGCAACCGATCAAACCCCAGCGTTTGCGCTGGCTGGATCGGTTAAGCAAATACCGTCAACCGATCGGCCTGGCCGTCACGTTGCTGCTGTTTGCCGTTGCCCTGATTGCCTGCCGCCATCTGCTCGCCGAACTCGATCTCGACGCGCTGCATGACTCGATTCTCGACGTCCCGAAACCGGCCCTGCTCGGTGCTCTCGGGGCGACCGTGGTCGGCTTCGTCATCCTGCTCGGCTATGAATGGTCGGCCAGCCGCTACGCCGGTGTAACGTTGCCACCGCGCATGCTCGCCCTCGGCGGCTTTACCGCATTTGCGATTGGCAATGCGATTGGCCTGTCGCTGCTCTCCGGCGGCTCGGTTCGCTATCGTTTATATGCGCGATTGGGCGTCGGTGCGTCGGAAGTCGCACACATGACCCTGTTCGCCAGCCTCTCGCTGGGCTGCGCCTTGCCGCCGCTGGCTGCGCTGGCCACCTTGAGCAACCTGCCGG
This sequence comes from Pseudomonas sp. SWRI99, assembly GCF_014270125.1. Lineage (NCBI taxonomy): Bacteria > Pseudomonadati > Pseudomonadota > Gammaproteobacteria > Pseudomonadales > Pseudomonadaceae > Pseudomonas > Pseudomonas sp. SWRI99. The sequence goes on from NZ_JABWQR010000003.1 coordinate 849, forward strand.
CCGCCTCGCAAGCGCTGGGTTTGTCCCAGGTTTTGTTGGGCTCCGTCGCCGCCGCTGTGCTGATCCTTGGTGCGGTGCTGGCGATCGGCATCTATCGCCGTCGCCTGCCGGAACAACCCTACCCCGACAATCTGCTGGTCAAGGCCGGGCGCCGCACGCTGCGCCTGCCGGGCCGGCGCCTGACCCTCCTGCAACTGGTGATCACCGCCCTCGACGTCGCGGCTGCCGCCACGGTGCTCTACCTGTTGCTGCCGGAAGCGCCGCCCTTTGCACCGTTCCTGCTGGTGTACCTGTTGGCTTTGGCCGCCGGTGTACTCAGTCACGTGCCGGGCGGCGTTGGTGTGTTCGAAGCGATTCTGCTCGCCGCATTTGCCGACAAGCTCGGTGCCGCACCACTGGCCGCCGCCCTGCTGCTGTATCGCCTGATTTATGTGGTGCTGCCGCTGCTGGTCGCCTGCGTATTGCTGCTGATCAACGAAGGCCAGCGTCTGTTTCAGAGCCAGACCCTGCGTGCGGCGTCCGGACTGGCCGCGCCGATTCTGGCGGTGCTGGTGTTCCTGTCGGGCGTGGTGCTGCTGTTTTCCGGCGCCACCCCGGAGATCGACACGCGTCTGGAGCACATCGGCTTTCTGATCCCGCATCGTCTGGTTGACGCGTCGCACTTCGGCGCCAGCCTGATTGGCGTGCTCTGTCTGTTGCTCGCCCAGGGTCTGCGTCGTCGTCTATCGGCGGCGTGGATGTTGACCACCATTTTGCTGCTGGTCGGCGCCCTGCTCTCGCTACTCAAAGGCTTTGACTGGGAAGAAGCCACGCTGATGACCCTGACGGCCGCCCTGCTCGGTGTGTTCCGCCGCTCCTTCTATCGCCCGAGCCGTCTGACCGAACTGCCGTTTTCGCCGCTGTATCTGGTCGCTAGCCTGTGTGTGCTGGGTGCTTCGGCGTGGTTGCTGCTGTTTGCCTATCAGGACGTACCTTACAGCCACCAGCTCTGGTGGCAGTTCACTCTGGATGCTGACGCCCCGCGTGGTCTGCGCTCGCTGCTCGGCGCTGCGGTGCTGCTGGTGGTGATTTCTCTGACCTGGCTGCTGCGCACCGCACGCCCAGTGATTCATCTGCCGACACCCGAAGAACTCGAGCGCGCGGCGAAGATCCTCATGGCGTCGGCGCAACCCGACGGCGGCCTCGCCCTGACCGGTGACAAGGCGTTGCTGTTCCACCCCAACGATGAGGCGTTTCTGATGTATGCCCGCCGTGGCCGCAGCCTGGTGGCGCTGTACGACCCGATCGGGCCGAGCCAGCAACGCGCGGAAATGATCTGGCAGTTCCGTGACCTGTGCGACATCCATCACGCCCGCCCGGTGTTCTATCAGGTGCGCGCCGAGAACCTGCCCTACTACATGGACATCGGCCTGACCGCAATCAAGCTCGGCGAAGAAGCGCGGGTCGATCTGCAGCGTTTCGACCTGGAAGCCAAGGGCAAGGAGATGAAGGACCTGCGCTACACCTGGAACCGTGGCACCCGCGACGGCCTGTCGCTGGAAATCCATGAGCCGGGTCAGGCGCCGATGGCTGAACTCAAGGTGATTTCCGATGCCTGGCTGACCGGCAAGAACGTGCGCGAGAAAGGCTTCTCCCTCGGCCGCTTCAGTGACGAATACCTGAAGCATTTCCGCATCGCCGTGATTCGCTTCGAAGGCCGCCCGGTAGCGTTCGCCAACCTGCTCGAGACCTACAGCCACGATCTGGCCAGTCTCGACCTAATGCGCGCGCACCCGGAGGCGCCGAAGCTGACCATGGAATTCATGATGGTCGGCCTGATTCAACACTATAAGAGTCACGGATACGCGCGCTTCAGCCTGGGCATGGTGCCGTTGTCGGGGTTGCAACCCCGGCGTGGTGCGCCGCTGACCCAACGACTGGGCTCGATGGTCTTCCGCCGTGGTGAGCAGTTGTACAACTTCCAAGGCTTGCGCCGCTTCAAAGACAAGTTCCAGCCTGACTGGGAACCCCGTTATATGGCCGTGCCCGCCGGACTCGATCCGCTCGTGGCGCTGGCCGACACTGCTGCCCTGATCGCGGGCGGCTTGACTGGATTGGTGAAACGCTGATGATTCAACGCTCCCTGAAGTACATCCTGGCCGCCCTGCTGGTGCTGGCCGTGATTGCCGGCGGTTGTTTCTGGTACCTCAAACGCCCGGCACCGGAACCGACCGTCGAACAGCTCAAACCCGCCGATGGCGCGGCCATGACCCGGGTGATCCCGGGCACCAAAGCCAAGGCCCAGGTGCTGGTGGCGGTCACCGACGAGCAGAAGCTCTCCGAGAAACAACTGACTACCCTCAGCCGCAGCGCTTCGGCGCAGATCGTTCAGGTGATCCTGCCCAAGGACTGCCTGCTGCAAAGCCGCGCCCTGCAAGCGGGCCTGCGCGAACTGAACGGCCCGGCGACACTGGTCAGCGGCATCGGCCCGGGCGCCGTGCTGGCGTGGCGCTGGCTGGCGGAACAGAAAGACGACAAGGCGCAGGCCATCTCCGTCGATCTGGCCCTGGAAAAACCCGGCTGCACCCACCTGCTGCCGAAATCCGCCGCCCACGGCCACTGGCTGGTCGCGTGGAACGACAACCCGGACGACACCAGCGCCGGTTTCGTGCGTGATCAACCGAACGCCGAGACCAGCATCAGCGACTACGACATCAACCTGCCGCAAGTGCTGAACAACGAACTGCGCAAAATCCTCGTCGGCGGCGACAAGGCCAACGGCGGCCTGGCGATCCCGGTGGTGGAAGTGCCGGCCGGCCAGGCCAACGACACCGTGACCCTGTTCCTCTCCGGCGACGGCGGCTGGCGCGACCTCGACCGCGATGTGGCGGGGGAAATGGCCAAGATCGGCTACCCGGTGGTCGGCATCGACACCCTGCGCTACTACTGGCAGCACAAGAGCCCGGAACAAAGCGCCCTCGACCTCACCGAATTGATGCAGCACTACCGGCAGAAATGGGGCACCAAGCGCTTCATCCTCACCGGTTACTCGTTCGGCGCCGACGTCCTCCCGGCGATCTACAACCGCCTGCCAGAGAACGAACAGCAGCGCGTCGACGCCATCATCCTGCTCGCCTTCGCCCGCACCGGCAGCTTCGAAATCGAAGTCGAAGGCTGGCTCGGCAACGCCGGCAAAGAAGCCGCCACCGGCCCGGAAATGGCCAAGCTGCCAGCGGCGAAGGTTGTGTGCATCTATGGCGAGGAAGAGACCGACGAGAGTGGCTGCACCGACAAGACTGCCGTTGGCGAAGCGGTGAAACTACCCGGCGGTCATCACTTCGACGAGAACTACCCGGCGCTGGCCAAGCGTCTGGTGGATCTGATTCAGAAGCGCCAGAGCAAGGATTCGGTGGCGCAAGAGTGATCTGAAGCACCGACCACAAAAAGCCCCTGCAACTTCACGGTTGCGGGGCTTTTTACATTCCAGCCGCGACCAAAATCTCCTGGTGGGAGCGGGCTGGATTCAGACAGCTCATCAGCCTTGCGGGCCAAGCTGAACATCTATCCACGTGACATCATCGTCGCCAACGCTACCGGCCAGCTCGATCACTAGATCAACGTCATCAGTGAAACGAATGTCGTCCAGCACGGCTGTATCTGTAACCAGCATGGCGGTTGTGCAACCGCCAACAAAGGCAACTTCGGCGAGAAACGCCTCGCCCAAGCCTTCAGCCACGAACTCAATGAGTTCGTAGTTGTGATCCGCGTTTGACGACATGTTATTTCAGCCCCATTCCTGCCTTCAGAATACTGATTGCCACACCACACTCACGCGGACCGCCCAGACGGATTGCATCAGCGAGCGCCAGATAGTGGTAAAGGATCCGGTCTTTTTTCAACGCTTCCGGCACTGTTTTGTAAAGCGGCTCTATCGCTTGGCCTCGCTCGGTTCCATGCGCATCCGGCCAGACCGGAATCAAACCACCCGCACTCTTGATGCTTTTGGACAGCGCAGGCGCCGCAAAGCCTGTGGGTATGCCACGAACGATCGCGCCAGGCTTGACTGGGAAGAAGTACTTCAGCGCGTGCTCGGTAATTTTCAGCAGTTCCCGGCGGTGCACTCTGGCAAGCCCGGTGTCGTAGTCATGAATGAGCAATCCGGATTCCCGGCATCGTGCGAGAGCATTTGAGACTTCGCTTTTGCTCAGTCCAAGAGAGGCAGACAGTGCACGCAGAGAGTACCGATCGCTCCAACTTGTCAGCGGTGGATCAGATGCTGGTTCCGCCCATCCCTCCCAGCCTGGCCCATCAGCAAAAGGTGAATCGAATTCGCGGCGGTGAAAGATTGTGTCTTCTCCATCAGTGGAATAGGTGACCAATGGCTTCCCCACACTCTCCCCTGCGGTCATTCGGCTGACGACATAAGGCCTGAGCAGCTCTTCGACCCTGTCCGAATTCGATTCGGCCTCCATCTCCCCCAAAAGGTTCTCTTCCTGAGCGTGGAGACTGGCCATTTTGAACAAAAGTAAAATGTCTTGACTCTTCATTTAGCTCAAAACCTCAAGTGTCCACATTCCATAAAACGTGGACACTTGTCTCACTGACGAGGCCGAGTCGTCAAGCCCTTGGGTTGATCACTAACCGCTACATACCTTGCCCGCATATCGTCATGGCTGATTACGTGGGCCAAATCAAAGATGAGCAATCGTTCACTGGCCTTCTTTTCGATCCGAAGGGCCCTTGGTTCATCTTGTACTTGTTGTTCAAATCCTTCGCAGAAGACGCAGCCTTCAACAGATACACCGACCGTCATTCCAGGGCTGCGCATTACCTGACGGCGATGGGCAAAGCCTTGATTGATGACATGATTCAGGCGCTGATTTCGAGACCTGCACGCGCCAAGAGCGAATCTGAAGCGGATCCATCTGTACGCACCTCAGACCTGTGGGAGCGGGCTTGCTCGCGAAGGCGGTGGATCAGCCACTGGGGATGTCGACTGACATGACGCATTCGCGGGCAAGCCCGCTCCCACAAGGGGATTGGTGCAGGATTCAATCGAAGTGCACAGGCACAAAAAAGCCCCCGCCAACCACAAGGCTGATGGGGGCTTTTCATTTGAGAGAGGCCTACATCTCCACCTGCGTCCCCAACTCAATCACCCGGTTCAGCGGCAGATTGAAGAAGCGCAAATTGCCATTGGCATTCTTCAACATGAACGCAAACAACGCTTCCCGCCAACGCGCCATGCCCTCGAGTTTCGAGGCGATCACCGTTTCCCGACTGAGGAAGTAAGTCGTACGCATCGGGCTGAAGTCGAGGTCTTCGAGGTGGCACAGCTTCAACGCCTGCGGCACGTCCGGCTCGTCGGTGAAGCCAAAGTGCAGGATCACCCGGAAGAAGCCCTCCCCGTGCGCTTCGACTTCAAAGCGTCGCGATGGCGGCACACGCGGAATATCTTCATAGACCACGGTCAACAGCACCACCTGCTCATGCAGCACCTGGTTATGCAGCAGGTTGTGCAGCAGCGCATGCGGCACAGCGTCGGAGCGCGCGGTGAGGAAAACAGCGGTGCCCTGCACGCGATGCGGTGGTTGCACGCGGATACTGCTGATGAAGATCGGCAGCGGCAGCGCGCCTTCGTCGAGGCGGTCGACCAATAGTTGTTTGCCGCGCTTCCAGGTGGTCATCAGCACGAACAGGGCAATACCGGCGATCACCGGGAATGCGCCGCCCTGAACGATCTTCGGCACGTTGGCGGCGAAGTACAGGCCATCGACCAACAGGAAACCGAGCAGCACCGGGACCGCGAGGATCGGTGGCCATTTCCACAGCAGCAGCATCACCGCCGACACCAGAATGGTGGTCATCAGCATGGTCCCGGTCACCGCCACGCCGTAGGCCGAAGCCAGTGCGCCGGAGGACTCGAAGCCGATCACCAGCAGGACCACGCCGACCATCAGCGCCCAGTTCACCGCGCCGATGTAGATCTGGCCCTGCTCGTCGCTGGAGGTGTGCTGGATGTACATGCGCGGAATGTAGCCGAGCTGGATCGCCTGACGGGTCAGGGAGAACGCACCGGAAATCACCGCTTGCGAGGCGATCACCGTGGCCAGGGTCGACAGGCCAACCAGCGGAATCAATGCCCAGCTCGGTGCCAGCAGATAAAACGGGTTACGCGCCGCGTCAGGATTTTCCAGCAGTAACGCGCCCTGGCCGAAGTAGTTCAGCACCAGCGCCGGCAGCACCAGCAGGAACCACGCACGAGCAATCGGCTTGCGGCCGAAGTGGCCCATGTCGGCGTACAGCGCTTCGGCGCCGGTCAGCGCCAGCACCACGGCGCCAAGGATCGCCACGCCCATGCCTGGGTGAACCGTGAAGAAGCGCACGGCCCAGACCGGGTTCATCGCGTGCAGCACTTCTGGCGCGTGGCTGATGCCATACACGCCGAGGGCGCCGAGGACGAGGAACCAAGTGACCATGATCGGCCCGAACAGAATGCCGATTCGCGCTGTGCCGTGCTTCTGGATCAGAAACAGCGCCACCAGCACCACCAGCGACAATGGCACCACCCAGTGATCGATGCCGTCAAACGCCAAGCCCAGACCTTCAATCGCTGAAAGCACTGAAATGGCCGGGGTGATCATGCTGTCGCCGTAAAACAGCGCCGCGCCGATCAGTCCGCAGACCACCAACAGCGTGCGCAGGCGCTTGCGCCCCGCCGCTGCTCGCCGCGCCAGTGCGGTGAGGGCCATGATGCCGCCCTCGCCCTGGTTGTCGGCGCGCAGGACAAACATCATGTATTTGATCGAGACCACCCAGATCAGCGACCAGAAGATCAACGACAGGATGCCGAGCACGCCGTCGTGATTGACCGGCACACCGTATCCGCCGGAAAACACCTCCTTGAGGGTGTACAACGGACTGGTGCCGATGTCGCCGTAAACCACCCCGACCGCCGCGACCAGCATGCTCAGCGGCCTGCTTGCCGAACCTTCGGCGCCTGCCGCATGATTACTTGCCTGACCCATCCATCACTCCTGATCTCAATACCGGCTTCTTTGAAGGAAGCACTATGCTTTGTGCTGCAGCATGCGCTGTTTTACCTGTTGTTACAGACGTTTTGTTGACTGTAAAAAATTGGTAAAGCTCAACGGCGCGAAGCATAGCGCAGCACTCGTCGTATTTCCCCGTATAAAGCTGGTCAAGTGCGTTGCCCGCCGCTAGAATTGCGCACTTTTTGATCAGAGGCGCGCCTTAAGCGCCCATCCGTCGGCTTCCGTACCCCGAAGGCGACGTCACAAAACACCGAGGTTAGACATGTCCACCACTCCTGCGCCGGCCAATCCAAAGGTTGGCTTTGTATCTCTGGGTTGCCCGAAAGCACTGGTCGACTCCGAGCGCATCCTGACCCAGCTGCGCATGGAAGGCTATGACGTGGTGTCCACCTATCAGGACGCCGACGTCGTGGTGGTCAATACCTGCGGTTTCATCGATTCGGCCAAGGCTGAGTCTTTGGAAGTGATCGGCGAAGCGATCAAGGAAAACGGCAAGGTGATCGTCACCGGCTGCATGGGCGTGGAAGAAGGCAACATTCGCAACGTGCACCCGAGCGTACTGGCTGTGACCGGTCCTCAGCAGTACGAGCAAGTGGTCAACGCCGTGCACGAAGTCGTGCCGCCGCGTAAGGATCACAACCCGCTGATCGACCTGGTGCCGCCGCAAGGCATCAAGCTGACCCCGCGTCACTACGCCTACCTGAAGATTTCCGAAGGCTGCAACCACAGCTGCTCGTTCTGCATCATCCCGTCGATGCGCGGCAAACTGGTCAGCCGTCCGGTGGGCGATGTGCTCGACGAAGCTCAGCGTCTGGTCAAGTCCGGCGTGAAAGAGCTGCTGGTGATTTCCCAGGACACCAGCGCTTACGGCGTCGACGTGAAATACCGCACCGGTTTCTGGAACGGCGCACCGGTGAAAACCCGCATGACCGAGCTGTGCGAAGCCCTGAGCACCTTGGGCGTCTGGGTCCGCTTGCACTACGTTTATCCGTACCCGCACGTCGACGAGCTGATCCCGCTGATGGCCGCCGGCAAGATCCTGCCGTACCTGGACATCCCGTTCCAGCACGCCAGCCCGAAAGTCCTGAAGTCGATGAAACGCCCGGCGTTCGAAGACAAGACCCTGGCACGGATCAAGAACTGGCGCGAAATCTGCCCGGATCTGATCATCCGCTCGACCTTCATCGTCGGTTTCCCGGGCGAGACAGAAGAAGACTTCCAATACCTGCTCAACTGGCTGACCGAAGCCCAGCTCGATCGCGTCGGCTGCTTCCAGTATTCGCCGGTTGAAGGCGCGCCAGCCAACGATCTGGACCTGGACGTGGTGCCGGACGACGTCAAACAGGACCGTTGGGACCGCTTCATGGCGCACCAGCAGGCAATCAGCTCGGCACGCCTGCAAATGCGCATCGGCCGTGAGATCGAAGTGCTGGTGGATGAGGTTGACGAGCAAGGCGCGGTTGGCCGTTGCTTCTTCGATGCCCCGGAAATCGATGGCAACGTGTTTATCGACAACGGCAGCAATCTGAAGCCGGGCGACAAAGTCTGGTGCAAGGTGACTGACGCTGACGAATACGATTTGTGGGCTGAGCAGATCTAAGCACCACGCAAAACCTGTGGGAGCAGGCTTGCTCGCGAAAGCGGTGAATCAGTCAGTGAAGATGCCGGCTGATGTGACGCATTCGCGAGCAAGCCCGCTCCCACCAGGGACAGTGCAGAATTCGAAAGCCCCGCTCTTTTTCAGGATGCGGGGCTTTTTTGCGGCTATCGTTTAGCGGGGGACGGACTCCCTTGAACACGCACGAGAGGCACACGCACATGCGTCAGCATTCGGTCATCCACACACCGAAAATCAGCGATTACGAAGAACTGACCCGGGTCTGGGAGGCCTCGGTCCGCGCCACCCATGACTTTCTGCCAGACAGCTACATCGAGCTGCTGCGCAATCTGGTGCTCACCCGCTATCTCGATGCGGTGATGCTGATCTGCACCCGGGACGGCCAGCAACGCATCACCGGGTTTGCCGGTGTTGCGGCGGGCAAGATTGAAATGCTGTTTATCGACCCCGATCATCGCGGTCAGGGTCTGGGCAAGCAGTTGCTCAGATACGCGATCGAACGGTTGAATGCCGACGAACTGGACGTCAACGAACAGAATCCGCAAGCCTTGGGCTTTTATCAGAAACAGGGCTTCGAGGTCATCGGCCGTTCCGAAGTCGATGGCATGGGCCAGCCGTATCCGTTGCTGCACATGCGGTTGCGGCAGTCCCAGCAACGCTCGAACCATGCCTGACATCACATAGAACAAACTGTGGGAGCGAGCCTGCTCGCGAAAGGGGCGGGCCGGTCACTGCTGATGTGACTGAAAAAACCTCTTCGCGAGCAGGCTCGCTCCCACATTGAATACAGCGCCTGCAAATGGAACCGGGCTTAACCGCTTCCACACAGGTACAATGCCCACCCCTTTTTTGTTACGGCCCTGTCATGACTGACCCGATTCGCCTCTCCAAACGCCTCATCGAACTGGTTGGTTGCTCCCGCCGGGAGGCCGAGCTGTTCATCGAGGGCGGCTGGGTCACCGTGGACGGCGAAGTCATTGACGAGCCGCAATTCAAGGTCGGCGACCAGAAAGTCGAACTCGACAAAGATGCCAAGGCCACCGCGCCGGAGCCGGTGACCATCCTGCTCAACGCGCCTGCCGGCATGGATGTCGAGAGCGCCATGCAATCGCTCAGCGCCGAAACCCTCAGCGAAGAGCATCGCTACAGCAAGCGCCCGTTGCGCGGGCACTTCCTGCGCCTGACCGCCAGCGCCGACCTGCAGCCCAACGCCAGCGGCCTGCTGGTGTTCACCCAGGACTGGAAAATCCTGCGCAAGCTCACCGCCGACGCGGCGAAGATCGAGCAGGAATACATCGTCGAAGTCGAAGGCGAGATGGCCGCCCACGGCCTCAACCGCTTGCAGCACGGCCTGACACACAAGGGCAAGGAACTGCCGCCGGTCAAGGCCAGCTGGCAAAATGAAAACCGCCTGCGCTTCGCCATGAAAAACCCGCAGCCGGGGATCATCGCGCAGTTCTGCGCAGCGGTGGGCCTGAAGGTCATCGGCATCCGCCGCATCCGCATCGGCGGCGTCTCGATCGGCAAAGTCCCGGTTGGCCAATGGCGCTACCTGTCCGGCAAAGAGAAGTTCTAGGGTTTGCACTGCCGCCACACATTTCGGCAGCGCCCCCCGAGCGCTGCCCACCACGCATCAGGAATACCGACATGGTTCATAACGACGTACTGCGCAGCGTGCGCTACATGCTCGACATCAGCGACAAGAAAGTCGTCGAGATCATCAAACTTGGCGGCATGGACGTAGCGCTCGCTGACGTCCTGACCTGGCTCGACAAGAAGGAAGAAGACGAAGAAGGCTTCGTACGCTGCCCGGACGAAGTCATCGCGCACTTTCTCGACGGCCTGGTGGTCTTCAAGCGCGGCAAGGACGAAAGCCGTCCGCCGCAGCCGATCGAAGTACCGGTGACCAACAACATCATCCTGAAAAAGCTGCGCGTCGCCTTCGAACTGAAAGAAGACGACATGCATGCGATTCTCAAAGCCGCCGAGTTCCCAGTGTCCAAACCTGAACTGAGCGCGCTGTTCCGCAAGGTCGGCCACACCAACTATCGTCCGTGTGGCGACCAGTTGCTGCGCAACTTCCTCAAGGGCCTCACGCTCCGCGTGAGAGCGTAAAGCAGCGACAAGCTGCAAGCTAGAAGCTAGAAGCGGCAAGGCGGGGCATTGTTTTTTGACTTGCCGCTTGTAGCTTGCAGCTCGAAGCTGGCCGCATGGCCTAGAGTGTACTGATCCCTAGCCCTCAGGAGTCGCCATGCACCCCTACTTTTCCCTGCAAGGCCGCACCGCGCTGGTGACCGGCGGCACCCGTGGTATTGGCAAAATGATCGCCAAGGCCTTCGTCGAGGCCGGCGCCCATGTCTATGTCTGCTCGCGCGACGTAGAAGCCTGCCACCAAACTGCTGAAGAACTTGCCGCGCTGGGCATTTGCCATGGCGTGGCGGCGAATCTGGCCACCGAAGAAGGCGTGCGGGAATTGGCTGCGCGCCTGGGCGAGCAGATCACTCATCTGGATATTCTGGTGAACAACGCTGGCACCACCTGGGGCGCACCGCTGGAGAGCTACCCCGTCAAAGGCTGGGAAAAGGTCATGCAGCTCAACGTGACCTCGGTGTTCAGCTGCATTCAGCAGTTCCTGCCGCTGCTGCGCAAGGCCGGTTCGGCGGCGAATCCGGCGCGGATCATCAATATCGGTTCGGTAGCGGGGATTTCTTCGTTCGGCGAGCAGGCGTATGCCTACGGCCCGAGTAAAGCGGCCCTGCATCAGCTGTCGCGCATTCTCGCGCGCGAGCTGGTGAGCCAGCACATCAACGTCAACGTGATTGCGCCGGGGCGGTTTCCGAGCAAGATGACCCGGCATATTGGTAATGATGAACAGGCGTTGGCTGAGGATACTGCGCTGATTCCGATGAAGCGCTGGGGGCGTGAGGAGGAGATGGCGGCGCTGGCGATCAGCCTGGCGAGTACGGCCGGGGCCTATATGACCGGGAATATTATTCCGCTGGATGGGGGGTTCAGCCTCTGAGATCGGCGGTGAAGCTATCGCGAGCAGGCTCACTCCTACAGGGATTTTCAGCGAGCACAGATTTTGTGTACACCCATGACCCTGTAGGAGTGAGCCTGCTCGCGATAGCGTCAGCCAGTCACCACCAGATCTAAGGGCTGCCGGGTTATCATCCCCCCCCCACCCCGCGTCGATTCAAAACCATGACTTACAGCGTTTCCCCCATCGGCTTCGTGCGCTCCTGCTTCAAGGAGAAGTTCGCCATCCCCCGTCAGCCACAACTGGCCCCGGCTGCCCGTGGTGTGCTGGAACTGGTCGCACCGTTCGACCAGGGTGATGCCGTACAGGGCCTGGAGCAGGTCAGTCATGTGTGGCTGTTGTTCCTGTTCCATCAGGCGCTGGAGGAAAAGCCACGCCTGAAAGTTCGCCCGCCGCGCCTGGGCGGCAACAAGTCGATGGGCGTGTTCGCTACTCGCGCCACCCATCGCCCTAACGGCATCGGCCAATCGGTGGTGAAACTGGACAAGGTCGAAGCCCATCGCCTGTTCATCTCCGGGATTGATCTGCTCGACGGCACGCCGATTCTCGACATCAAACCCTACGTGCCATATGCCGATATCATCCCGGGGGCGAGAAACGATATCGCCAGCGCCGCGCCGCAACTGATTGACGTGCAGTGGGCGGAGTCGGCGCTGCAACAGGCGCATACACATGCCCAGCGCCTCGATGAGCCGTTGGTTGAGCTGATTGAACAGTGCCTGGCTCAGGATCCTCGTCCGGCCTATCAGACACCGGCACCGGAACGTGAATACGGTGCGCAATTCTGGGATCTCGACGTGCGCTGGCATTATCCGACGCCGGAGCAGATCCGCGTGCTGGAAGTTATCCCCACCGGGGATTGATGCTCGCGGTCGATGTAGGATCGTGGCAAGCATGAAGAAAATGTGTCGGGCATAAAAAAGCCCCCATTGCCTGCCAAGGCAATGGGGGCTGTCTGTGGTGCTTACTTCTCGACGAACGCACGCTCGATCAGGTAATCACCCGGCTCGCGCATCCGCGCCGAAATCTTCAGGCCGAAGCTGTCGAGCACTTCGCTGGTCTCGTCGAGCATGCTCGGGCTGCCGCAGATCATCGCGCGGTCGTCCTGCGGGTTGATCGGAGGCAGGCCGATGTCGCTGAACAGCTTGCCGCTGCGCATCAGGTCGGTCAGACGGCCCTGATTCTCGAACGGCTCGCGGGTCACGGTCGGGTAGTAGATCAGCTTGTCACGCAGCGCTTCGCCGAAGAACTCGTTCTGCGGCAGGTGCTCGGTGATGAATTCGCGGTAGGCGACTTCGTTGACGTAACGCACACCGTGAACCAGGATCACTTTTTCAAAGCGCTCGTAGGTTTCCGGATCCTGAATGACGCTCATGAACGGCGCCAGACCGGTGCCAGTACTCAGCAGGTACAAATGCTTGCCCGGGTTCAGGTCATCCAGCACCAGAGTGCCGGTAGGCTTTTTCGAGATGATGATCTCGTCGCCTTCCTTCAAGTGCTGCAGTTGCGAGGTCAGCGGACCGTCCTGCACCTTGATGCTGAAGAATTCCAGATGCTCTTCCCAATTCGGGCTGGCGATCGAGTAAGCGCGCATAAGCGGGCGGCCGTTGGGCTGCTGCAGGCCGATCATCACGAACTGACCGTTCTCGAAGCGCAGGCCCGGATCGCGGGTGCACTTGAAGCTGAACAGAGTGTCGTTCCAGTGATGAACACTGAGGACACGCTCGTGGTTCATGTTGCTCATGTACGTTTGACTCCTGGAGATTGGTCTGCGCGGCTCAATGAGGCTTAACGTGCGCAATTGCATCGCATTCTAATAGCGACGACAATATCTGTTAACTGGATTATTAAGATAAGGGTTATCGGTTATATCGATATGCGATTTACTCTCCGTCAACTGCAAGTCTTCGTCGCCGTCGCCCAGCAGGAAAGCGTATCCCGTGCTGCGGGTCTGCTCAACCTCTCGCAGTCGGCTGCCAGCACCTCGATCACCGAACTTGAGCGCCAGTCCAGCTGCCAGCTGTTCGACCGCGCCGGTAAACGGCTGAGTCTCAACGCCCTCGGCAAACAGCTGTTGCCGCAAGCGGTGGCTCTGCTTGATCAGGCCAAGGAGATCGAAGACCTGCTTAATGGCAAATCCGGTTTCGGCTCACTGTCGGTAGGCGCGACGCTGACCATCGGCAATTATCTGGCGACCCTGCTGATTGGCGGCTTCATGCAGCGCCACCCGGAAAGTCAGGTGAAACTGCATGTGCAGAACACAGCCAATATCGTGCAACAAGTCGCCCACTACGAAATTGACCTGGGTCTGATTGAAGGCGATTGCAGCCATCCCGACATTGAAGTGCAGAGCTGGGTCGAAGATGAGCTGGTGGTGTTCTGCGCGCCGCAGCATCCACTGGCCAAGCGCGGCAGCGCGAGCATGGAAGAGCTGACTCATGAGGCGTGGATTCTGCGCGAACAGGGTTCCGGCACGCGCCTGACCTTTGATCAGGCCATGCGCCACCATCGCAGCGCGTTAAACATCCGTCTGGAGCTGGAACACACCGAAGCGATCAAGCGCGCAGTGGAATCAGGCCTGGGGATCGGCTGCATTTCGCGCCTGGCGCTGCGCGATGCGTTTCGCCGCGGCAGCCTGGTGGCGGTGGAAACGCCGGACCTGGACCTGGCCCGGCAGTTTTACTTCATCTGGCATAAACAGAAATACCAGACCTCGGCCATGCGCGAGTTTCTCGATCTGTGCCGCGCGTTTACCGCCGGGGTGCAGCGCAGCGACGAGATTGTCCTGCCCAACATCGCTTAAAGCAGAATCACCGCCCACACCAGCGCGATCATGCTCAGCGCCACAAATTGCGCGGCGCTGCCCATGTCCTTGGCGTTTTTCGACAGTGGATGCAGCTCCAGCGAAATTCGGTCAATGGCCGCTTCAACGGCCGAGTTCAGCAATTCGACGATCAGCGCCAGCAGACATACTGCGATCAACAACGCCTGTTCCACACGGCTGACGTTCAGGAAAAACGTCAGCGGAATCAGCACGACATTGAGCAGTACCAATTGACGGAACGCGGCTTCGCCGGTGAACGCTGCGCGCAGGCCGTCGAGCGAATAGCCAGACGCGTTGAGGATACGTTTCAGGCCGGTCTGGCCCTTGAAAGGTGACATAACGTTGAGACCAACCAAAAAGGAGTGGGGAAGCTAGATCAACAAGAGTCAAAAAAGCGTGAAACCCGCGGCCATCACTGGCTCGGAATTGACTCAAGTTGTTGCAGCAGTAAAGCCGCTTGCGTACGGGTGCGTACATTCAGTTTGCGAAAGATCGCCGTGACGTGGGCCTTGATGGTCGCTTCCGACACACTCAACTCATAGGCAATCTGCTTGTTCAGCAGGCCCTCGCAGACCATGGTCAACACGCGGAACTGCTGAGGTGTCAGGCTGGCGAGGCCATCGCTGGCGGCTTTGGCCTCATCGGAGACGCTGACCGCTTCAAATGCCTGCGGCGGCCAGAACACATCGCCGTCGAGCACCTTGCGCACGGCTTCCTGAATCACGCTCAGGTCGCTGGACTTGGGAATGAAGCCACTGGCACCGAACTCGCGGGATTTGACCATCACCGACGCTTCTTCCTGGGCCGAGACCATCACCACCGGTATCTGCGGGTACTGACCGCGCAGCAGCACCAGCCCGGAAAACCCGTAGGCGCCAGGCATGTTCAGGTCCAGCAGGACCAGATCCCAGTCGGCCTTTTCTGTCAGGCGGGTTTCCAGTTCGGCGATGCTCGCGACTTCCACCAGACGAACTTCCGGGCCAAGGCCCAGCGTCAGTGCTTGATGCAGCGCGCTACGAAAAAGCGGGTGATCGTCGGCAATCAGGATGTCGTATGTGGCCATTTTTCAAATGATCCTGTTTTTTGATGGCAGACCCGGTGCATTCCGGTCTGGCCAAAGCAACTCGAGATGCCGCTTCAAGCGAGATCCACAGGGGCACGTTCAACGCCAATCCACAGCAAACACGGCGTTTCAAACCTTGGCCGCACCCTAATCGGCGCCAAGCATGCCCAGCGAAGCCGGGGTGGTCAAGCAGCAGGGCCGCTGCGGCGGACAGTATGGGCCACTATTGGGCCAACTCCGGCTGCGGCTTTCGTATATAGGGCAGCAACTCAGCGTGGGCCGGCGTCGATTCATTCATTTCCAGCTGCTGCTTGGCGCCGAGGTAATGCTGGCTGAACACGTCGAAATAGGCGTCCAGCGCTGAAGCGGCATCACGGTCGCCCGCCAGCTCCAGGCACAGCGCCGCGACTTCGGCGGTGCACAGATGTTCGCTGCGGGTCGAGCGGCGCAAGCGGTAACGTGACAGTTTGTCGGGCAGCAGGCTCAGAATCGGCAAGCGATCGAAATACGGACTCTTGCGGAAAATCTTCCGGGCTTCGGTCCAGGTAGCATCGAGCAGGATGAACAGCGGGCGCTTGCTGCTATTTAGGGCGACGCTGTTGGTCACGCGCGACGGCTCGACGTATTCGCCGGGAAACACCAGATAGGGCTGCCATTGCGGATCGTTGAGCAACGCCAGCATCTGCCGGTCAGGCTCGGTGCGAGACCAGATGAACGCGTGGTTATCGCGCACCACGTCGGCAATCAGCCAACCGGTATTACTCGGTTTGAACACTTCCTTGCCGGTCATGATCAGGCACACGCCGGAACGGGTCTCGACGCTGGGACGCCAGGCGCACAGGCAATGACTGATGATCACCCGGCAATCACGGCAACGCTCGGAGCGAAAGCCGCGCGCCTGAATCGGCTTGATGCCTTCATCCTCGCGCTGGTCGCGCAAACGGGCGACGGCGTTGGGGGCGTGATTCATTGCGGGCAACGCCGGCAGACAGGAAAACTCGACACGAACAACACTCGGCAGGGGCAGTAAAGCGCGGCAGTTTACCAGAGCAACAGGCACAAGCCTGTACCGTCCAGACCGGCTCCCCTATAATTCGCCCCCACTGAACGCACAGCCCCGTGGTTGGTCGAACCACCAGTCACCGAATCAGGAGAGTTTCATGCTGCGCCTTATCGTTCCCACCGCTGCCATTCTGCTGGCGTCGTCCTTCACCGCTCAGGCTGCATCCCTGAGTGAGCAGAATCTGAACAGAGAGCTGCGCAACGTCGCCGCCCAAAGCAGCGTCGGCACGCCTCGGGCAATCAATGAAGACATTCTTGACCAGGGCTACACCGTCGAAGGCACTCAGTTGATCAACCACCTGAGCGTACAAAAGAGCCACGCCGACAAAATGCGTGCCGACCCGAAAGCGGTGTACTTCCAGCTCGGTGCCTCGGTCTGCAACAACCCTTCGTACCGCAAGCTGATGGCCAAGGGCGCGATCATGCGTTACGACTTCACCGAAGTGAAAACCAACAAAGCCATCGGCTCCGCCAGTTATCAGGAATCGGACTGCCCGAAAGCGGCCCCGGCGAAGAAGAAGAAGTAATCAGCGCGAATTGGCGCGCCGCTGTTCATCCTCGGCGCGCAACTCGGCCAGCAAGGCCTGTAGATAGTGCGAGCGACGCTCGCCACCGGCCAACCGTCGGCAGCACTCTTCTTCGAGACTGACCTGATTGGCCTCGGCTGATGCCTTCAACATTCGATACAGCTGTGTATCGATCTCCAGAATCACTTTGGCCATTTGGCCTGCCTCCGTGCCACCCGCAAATCCTTGAAGCAATCCTCGCTACCTGTCTGTCAGTAAATCAGAGGGTTGGTCGCGCGGTTTATGTTCGGACGAACGGTGGCGGCACTGGCCTTCATTCAAATGGCAGTTGCCAGCCAGGACGTTGCGGCGCAATGATCAACTCAGCGCAAATGCTCGCGAGGGTCTAGATTCAGAGTATTCCCGAACACTTGCAAACGGCAGAAAAGGAACTGCCGCCGATGCGTGTTTTTGCAGTGCGGCACTGACGCCGCTCGTCAGGGCCACCCGCTCTGTGCAGAAGGAGACGTTGAATGCCTTACCAACCGAATGACCTCTTGAGCCGTCATTTTCAGGAAAACGGCCCCGACCTCGTCAGCCAGGTCGAAGAACAACTCAAGCGTGTTTCACCCGACAGCCCCAACCTGCCCATTTACCGCGACATGATCCTGACCGTGTTGCGCATGGCCCAGGAAGATCACAACCGCTGGAACGCCAAAATCACCTTGCAAGCCCTGCGCGAACTGGAACAAGCGTTTCGGGTACTGGAACAATTCAAGGGGCGACGCAAAGTCACCGTATTCGGCTCGGCACGCACGCCGGTGGAGCATCCGCTGTACGCCATGGCGCGCGAACTCGGCGCAGCCTTGACGCGCGCCGACATGATGGTCATCACCGGTGCCGGGGGCGGCATCATGGCTGCCGCGCACGAAGGAGCCGGACGTGATCACAGCCTGGGGTTCAACATCACCCTGCCCTTCGAGCAACATGCCAACCCCACCGTGGACGGCACCGATTACCTGCTGCCTTTCCACTTCTTCTTCACGCGCAAGCTGTTCTTCGTCAAGGAGGCTGATGCCCTGGTGCTGTGCCCGGGCGGTTTTGGCACGCTGGATGAAGCGCTGGAAGTGCTGACCCTGATCCAGACCGGGAAAAGTCCGCTGGTGCCGGTGGTCCTGCTGGATGCGCCGGGCGGCACGTTTTGGCAAGGCGCGATGGATTTCATCCGGAGCCAGCTGGAGAACAACCGCTACATACTGCCGACCGACATGAAGCTGATGCGCCTGGTCTACACCGTTGAGGAAGCGGTCGAACAGATCAATCAGTTCTACAGCAACTTCCACTCCAGCCGCTGGCTCAAACGGCAGTTCGTGATCCGCATGAACCATAAGCTCAGCGATCAGGCACTGGCGCAGATGCAGGACGAATTCGCGGATCTGTGTCTGAGCGAT
Organism: Pseudomonas sp. SWRI99; assembly: GCF_014270125.1. Classification (NCBI taxonomy): domain Bacteria; kingdom Pseudomonadati; phylum Pseudomonadota; class Gammaproteobacteria; order Pseudomonadales; family Pseudomonadaceae; genus Pseudomonas; species Pseudomonas sp. SWRI99. The sequence goes on from NZ_JABWQR010000003.1 coordinate 19,447, forward strand.
CAGTTTCATCAACACGCCTACAGCGGTGAAGAACACGACGAAGCGCAATTCAGCCACCTGGCGCGCCTGGCGTTTGCCTTCAATGGCCGCACGCACGGGCGTCTGCGTGAACTGGTCGATTATATCAACCTGCCGGAAAACTGGGCCGATTCCAAACCGTCCACTGCACAACGTTCGCGCGAACCTTCCAGCGTGATTTGAAAGCAAAAAAAAACGGCCCGCTATTTTTCAATAGCGGGCCGTTTTCATTGAATCGGGTTAATCGTCCATCCCTCGACCGCTGAACAAGCGGTTGATCATCTCCATCGAGAACCCCCGATACGCAAGAAAACGGCCTTGTTTGGCTCGTTCCTTCGCATCAATGGGCAAATGCCCGGAGAACTTGCGCTGCCACGTATCCTGAAGCTGCGCCTGCCAGTCGATACCGCTTTCGCGCAGAGCAAGTTCGATATCGGCGCGTTGCAAACCGCGCTGACTCAGTTCCTCGCGAATTCGCAGAGGGCCATAGCCAGAGCGGGCACGATAGGAGACAAAACTTTCAAGGTATCGGGCTTCGCTAAGCAGTCCCTCTTCCGTCAAACGGTCGAGGGCTGCTTCGATCAACTCTGCCTCAGCGCCACGCTGACGCAGCTTGCGCGTCAGCTCGACTCGACCGTGCTCGCGACGTGCGAGCAGGTCCATGGCGGTTCGCCGCACCGCGACGAGGGTATCGAGTACAAGTGTCATTCAACGACTCAAACGTCGACATCGGCCTCGGCCATGTTATCGACCTTGTCCCGGGAGGCCAAAGCCTTGACGTCTGCCACTGGTGCCAGCAGCTTGTCACGCAGTTGCTTCTCGAGCTTGGCGGCGACTTCCGGATTGTCAGCCAGGAACTTGGCCGAGTTGGCCTTGCCCTGACCGATCTTGGTGCCTTCGTAGGCATACCAGGCGCCGGACTTCTCGACGAAACCGTGCAGCACGCCCAAGTCGATCATCTCGCCATTGAGGTAGATGCCCTTGCCGTAAAGAATCTGGAACTCGGCCTGACGGAACGGCGAAGCGACCTTGTTCTTCACAACCTTGACGCGGGTTTCGCTGCCGACCACTTCGTCGCCTTCTTTCACCGCGCCGGTACGGCGGATATCGAGACGAACCGAGGCGTAGAACTTCAGCGCGTTACCACCGGTGGTGGTTTCCGGGCTGCCGAACATCACGCCGATCTTCATGCGGATCTGGTTGATGAAGATCACCAGGCAGTTGGCGTTCTTGATGTTACCGGTGATTTTACGCAGCGCCTGAGACATCAGACGGGCTTGCAGGCCGACGTGCATGTCGCCCATTTCACCTTCGATTTCAGCCTTCGGCACCAGTGCTGCCACGGAGTCGACGATGATCACGTCAACGGCGTTGGAGCGCACCAGCATGTCGGTGATTTCCAGTGCCTGCTCGCCAGTGTCCGGCTGGGACACCAGCAGGTCGTCGACGTTGACGCCCAGTTTGCCGGCGTACTCAGGATCGAGGGCGTGTTCGGCGTCGACAAATGCGCAGGTCGCGCCGGCTTTTTGCGCCTGGGCGATCACCGACAGCGTCAGCGTGGTTTTACCGGAAGATTCAGGACCGTAGATTTCAACAATACGGCCTTTTGGCAGGCCGCCGATGCCGAGTGCAATGTCCAGACCCAGAGAGCCAGTGGAGATGGATGGGATCGCCTGACGGTCCTGATCGCCCATACGCATTACGGCACCCTTGCCGAATTGACGTTCGATCTGACCCAGGGCCGCAGCCAAGGCTTTCTTCTTGTTGTCGTCCATTAAAGTCCTCACGTAATCAATAAGGCCTGACGGCCAACACCTGTATAAGTAGCCAGTATTATTCCACAGCGTTCGCGGATCGCCTACCCCTGATTTTCGATTTCTCGTGCCGCTAGTCGCACAAGCCCCTCTAGCGCGGCCTTCACCGTTTGTCGGCGGACTTCATCGCGATTGCCTGCAAAGTGTCGCACCTCACTGCAAATCGCCTCGCCGACGCCCCAGGCCAGCCACACCGTACCGACCGGCTTGTTCGGTGTGCCGCCGTCAGGGCCGGCGATACCGCTGACCGCCACGGCAAACCGCGCCAGGCTTTTATCCTGAGCACCGCGCACCATGGCTTCGACCACCTCGCGGCTGACCGCCCCCACCGTTTCGAACAACTCGCCGGGCACATTCAGTTGCTGGGTTTTCTGCCGGTTCGAATAGGTGACATACCCTGCCTCGAACCACGCCGAACTGCCCGCAACCCGAGTGATCGCTTCGGCGATGCCGCCGCCGGTACACGACTCGGCGGTGGTCACGTGGGCATTGAGCACTTGCAGGTGTCGGCCAAGCTCGGCGGCCAGTTGGGTGATCTCTTTCACGGCGCACTCCGGATCGTGTGGAATGCGTATCACCGTACACGAGCCGCTCGCGCTTTCAATACACAAGATCATTCAAGATGTTCGGGCTGCAACGCTCTGACATAGGCCTGACAGGCCTGCAAGGCAATCAATGCGCGGTCACCGGTGTCGGTGATGGCGATAATTCGTTGAGCATGCGCCGGGTCAAGTCGGGCGCGTACGGTTGCATGATCCACGCCGCCGGCGCCGGTGGCGGCAGGCACGTTGCAGCCTTGGGCAACGTCGCCGGCGTCGAGAAGGACTGACAGCCGGACATCAGCAGTGGCAAGGCGATCGCGCAGGCGATCCTGATCACGTTGGGCATCGCTCAGCGCTCGGTAATGGGTTTGTTCACTGGCCGCGAGCCGTTGCTCCAGGGCCAGCCGTTTAGCCTGCTCGGCCTGTTGTGCGTTCGCAGCGGCCTGCGTCAGTTGATTGAGCGTTTCGGCGTTTAGCCGGGCCTGCTCGGCCAACTGGCGGCCGTAGCGCCAGTCCTGAAACTGCCACGCGGCTGCGAACGCCCCGGCAGCCAGCAGCAACAGGCCAATCACCCGCCAGGAGCCGGACATAGCACCGCCCTCGCCCGCGCCCAGATATCCAGACGATCCTGCAAGCCGTTCAACCCGCCGTTGATCCGGCGCGTAATGGTGTTGAACTGATCGGCGTCGGCCAGTTCATTCAAACCTTTCTGTGCCCAGAACCATGCCGCCGATTCAGCGGCCCATTGCGGCTGCTCGAGCAATTCAGGCAACGACAACAAGCGTTCATCGCCAAATAATCCGAGGCTGCACTGGCGATAATTGGCGCGACCGGTGATCTGAATCAGCCCGCGCCCTCGATACTTTTGCCCGTCGCCGTCCGCCTCGGGCGTATTGCCCAGACGCAGCGCCAGGGTGCCGGTGTCGTATTTGCTCAGGTACTGGTTATTGCCCAGTTCGCGCACGTAACGCAATTGGCCGGACTCGTGGCCGACCTGTGCCAGGAACGCAGCAACACGTTTCGGCGTGTCGATGCGATGCCGGGCCATGGCGGAGTTGAGAGCCGAAACAAAAACGCCCGCTTGGGAGCGGGCGTTGGGCATGATGTCGATCAGGTGTTTTTCTGTAATTTGCATAATGCTTGATCCTCCCTGGATAGTGCCCCGATTGAATCATGGCTGGCGGCTGATGCGTGCCAGCCATTTATTTGCCAGAGTTTTCAGGCCCTTTTCAACCTGCGTGCCTTCGGGAGCTGCGAACACCCAACCGAGCGTTCCGAAGTGGGCTGTCCACTCAAGTTGTGGTGCTGGTGTGACCTCGCTGATATCGACCCAGAGAAGATCCGGGTGAAACATCTCGGCCATATTGCCGTCGGTAGTGAACAACTCGACCACGGTGTCACTGGAGATGCGTGCGTAAGTCTTCATCAGGCGTACTCGTGGATGATGACGACGCCCGGGGCACCTGCGCCGCCGGGTCTGGCCGGTTGATTGAATGTGTTAGCGATTCCGCCCGCGCCTGAGCCAAACCCGGATCCCGGTGCAGCGAGACTCAACGCTACACTGTTGCCGTAACCGCCACTTCCAAGCGGTGAATTCGCACCATGGCCCGCCAGTGTCGAGCCGCTAAGGCAAATCCCGGGGCTACCTGCTGCTCCCGCAGTATTGATGATATTGCCGCCGCTTGAGATCAGGCTGGGAAAGCCGCCCACGTACAAGCCGAATCCAGGGAGAACAAGCGCTTCGTTCCATGGAGACCCGCCACCCCCGGTGGCTGAAACCAGTGAACCTATCGAACTGGTGCCGCCACTCCCTCCACCTGTACTGACCGAACCAGCCGCACCACGGGCCCCGACGGTAATGATCTGGCTTTGTCCGATCACACCAGCGGACAACCATGCTTGCGCATAACTACCAGAAGCGCCGCCGCCAGCCAAAGAGATCTGATTGGAATTCGTCGCGGCGATGCCCGAACTGCCGCCGCCTCCGCCGACGAGCGAGACCAACACATTCCTCATCCCCACTGTCGGCACATAAGTGCCCGACGCAGTAAACGTCTTCACCCCCAACAACCGACCGCTTGCCGCATTACCGCCGCTCGCATACACCAGCACCCAACCGTCCAGCGCTGCGCTGTACACCACCGAACAGACGCTGCCGCCGACGATTTCGGCCGGGCGCAATGCGCTCAGTGCGAGGCTCACCAACGGCTTGGGCAGCAATCCATTCGGGGCGAAAGTGCTCGCTCCGGTGTTGGCATTTGCCGCGGTGAAGCGCAGTGCCAAGCCATCCTTCAACACGCTGACCGCCGGGACGTAGTTGACCATGTAGAGGTTGGTCGCGCCGATGTCCGAGGCGTGCTTGTCTTCACCAGCCTGGCTGAGCTTTTTCACCGCCAGCAGCAGTTGGTTCACGTCCGTTTCGCTCGGTTCGAGCCCGGCGGAGTTGATGACATTCAACAACTCATCGGTAACGCCGTTGCCCCAGGCCGCAGGGATCAGCGAGCCAGGCAAACCTGCGATGGCGTCCTCATTGACAAATTTTCCATTGACTAGCCCTACGCTGGGAACGCTTTTTGGATAATCCACGTTTAATTCCTTAGAAAGTCAGAGCGCCCAACCAATCGGGTTCTACCGGCCGCGAGCGCGCATCTGGGAACTCCGGGTGATCAGGCCAGTCACGCAATGCCTGCCGATACGCCAGTAGCTGTTTGAATTCTTCAGCGCGCAGGGTAGTGCCCTCGCCGGTTTCCAATTCTTCGACGTCGCGAAACACCAGCCATTGGGTGTTGTGCAGTACTTGGTTGCGCCATGCACGCTCATGACTGGCCAGCACACTCGGGGATATGAGCGGGTCGCTCAATACAGGCTGGCCCGAGGGGCTGGCGCTGATGACTTTGCCGGCGGCCTGTCCGGCGAATAGTTCTGCGTATTGCGCCTGGGTGATTTCCACTGCGCCTTCAGGGTGTTCGGAAAGTGGATTTTCCACCCGATCAAAGCCCAGGCTCTGGGCATAAAAGTAAATCGTCATGGTCAGTACCCCCAAACCAGAATGCGGCCCGAAATGCCCGACGACGGTTTTATACCGCTGGGATCAATGTTCCTGACCCGTGCCACAGCCACTGTTGTTGTCGATGCGCCGAGATCGAGCGCCCATACCGTCGCATTGCTCGCCGACCAACCTGCCGGATTGGCCTCGTTGGCGATGCCCCCCAGGATCGCGACCGGAAACCTCAAGGGCAGCGACAGCGACATGTTGCCGGAGGCGTCGGACGCGCCTACCACCCATTGCAGGATCAAACCACTGGGCAGTTTTTGATACCCCGGTGAGTCGATCCGAGCGGCAAAAGAGGATGAGTGCTTCAGCGCAGCAGTGCCATAAACCACCCACACCCGACCCTCTTTGACGAGGTTCGCGCTTTCACCGCTGCCCATCACTATTGACGCCAGATAGGCACCCTGCGGACTGATCTGCGTACCGGTTTTACTCGCCACCGTGACCGGTGCGCTGTTGCGACAATGCAGGCTGATCGTTGCGCCGTTCGGCACCGCACCGTCATCGGCATCCGGAAGCGTCACGGTATAGGCCACATTGCCGCCCAGACCGATCGAGCAACCGATATCCGCCAAGGTCAACTGGGTGGCGCTCAAGATGCTTCGCGTATTGGCGTAATTACCCAGCGCTCTTTGCACAAACTCGGTGGTGGCAGCCGACCGGCCGCTATTGAACTGCGCAGCGGTCGTGAACAACTGCGAACCACGCAGCGCCGCCAGCAGCTGATTGTTCGAGGCTTCATTCGGCGCTATTCCCGCTGCCTGAACCACGCTGAGAATTTCTTGCGTAACACCGTTGCCCCATGCCGCCGGGATCAAAGATCCCGGTGTTCCGGCTACGGGGTCTTCATCGACGAACTGGCCATTGACCAGCCCGACACTGGGAACACTCTTGGGGTAGTCCAATGTTCATCTCCCTGAACGAAAAATACATTCTTGACGTAAGCTCAGCCCGTCACGCTGGTGAGCCAAAACGGTGCCGTCGGACGGGAATCTGCTGCGGGGAAAAGTGCCGAGTCAGGCCAGTCGCGCAACGCCTGTCGATGTTCGAGCAGTTCCAGGTATTGCGTGGGCTTGAGCGACGTACCGCGGCCCAGATCCTGTTCATCACGATGGCGGGTGACCAGCCATTCGGTCGCGGCGAGAGACGCTTCGCGCCAGGTACGCGCGGCCGTTGAAGGTCCTTCTTCTGAGTCAAATGGCGGCCGGGTAATCTCCCGGCTCTGCTGCGTTGGCGGTGGTTCGGCAACTGTCGCAAACGCGCTGATCGGCGCGCCGACCTCGACCTCTTGGCCATCCGGCACCCGCACCATCGCCTCGACGAAAGACGGAGCAAACAGCTGACCGATCTCGTACTCCCCAGTGTCGATCTGCTCGACGACCACGCCGTTCTCGACCCGTGCATAAATGGCCATTATTCGTACTCCCAGATTTCACAGAAGGCGTTGCCGCCAGCGCCGCTCACTACCGAGGCCGAGGCGTTGACCGAGCAAGCACCACTGCCTCCAGAACCGCGGATTCCTGCGCTGCCAACGGTGTTCGAGCCCGTGAACGGACCGCCTCCATCAAATGCACTGGCGGCTCCGCAGCCGGAGAGCAAGCCCCAATTGGCGTTGCTCATGCCGAATCCACCCGAGACTCCCCGAGCACTGCAAAGATTGCCGCCAGACACGGTTCCTCCAACGCCACCCTGGATGAAGCCGGAAGATGTGCCCGTGACTACGAGCGCAAGCCTTTGTCCACCACCGCCGCCAGAGACGCTCATGTAAGGGCCGAAAGACGCACCTCCGCCCGACAGGCCTGTGGTGTTGCTGACAGCACCACCCGCCCCTAGAGAGATCGGCACCCCCGCGGACATTTGCGCCGTCACGTCATACAGGCTTTGCGCATAGCCCCCTGAGCCACCACCGCCGCCCAGGATCTGACTACCCGCCGGCACCGGCGTACAGCCGCCGCCAGAACCACCCGCGCCGACCAATCGCACGTGAATGCGTTTGGCTCTGGGATTTGGCATGTACAGCGTTATCCCGACCGCTTCAAATTGCCTGACCGCCAGCAGCCGCCCCACCGCATCAGTGATGCCGTAGCCAGCCAACGTCGTCGGGGTGTTTTTCAGTTTGGTGAAATCGACCAAGGCACCGATCGCGTTGGCCAGTTGATCGGTTTTGCTTTCGTCAGGCGTCAACCCGGCTGCCTTGATCGCGTTGAGAATTTCTTGCGTGACGCTGTTGCCCCACGCAGCGGGAATCAACGAACCCGGCGTTCCGGCGACGGGGTTTTCATCGACGAAGCCGCCGTTGACCAGCCCCACACCGGGGATACTTTTCGGATAATCCATGTGCACCGCTCCTGGTTATGCAATCACGCGACAACAGTGGCACCAGGCACCACCGGCCAAGTGACTGTCTGGGGAAAACCGCTTTGCTTTTCGATGCGGTTCAGCTCGACGCTGTAGAGTTTCCACTCGATCAACAGAAGCTCTTCGTCATGGCTGGCGTCGCCGATGTCTTCGGCGTATTGCAGCGGCGCGATGCGCAGCACTGCCTCGCGAAGCAATGCGTCGCGTGCGTTCAGGGCACGGGTTTTGGCATCCGCTAACCGGGCCTGCTCATCAGGCTGCCAGGCGTTGTCGCGCCATAGGTGAAACTCACCGGGCCAAGGCTGTGCCGTCAGCGTGTCAGGCAGCTCGCCCAGCTCAGTCCAGACCTGTTGAGCTCCGCCATCCTTGCGATAGACCAGACCGCGACGGTCAACCACTTCGCGCGGGATGCCGTTGATCAGCGCCCAGCTGCGACCGGCTTCCGGTTCAGGCAATTCGTACGTCAGTTCAACCGCGTTGGCGGGGAGCTGAATGCCTATTCCGGGCGTGACGGGAAACTCGACCGGCCCGGACAGGGCACCCGAGCCATCGAATAGATAATTGAACATAAGGGCCTCAGATGAGTTTGATGCGACCGGGATAGGCGATGTTGCGTGGACGCGTGATACCGCCATGGTTTAGCAGGTCAGCGTCCGAGATTGGCGTGACCGGTGCTGCAGGTGTGATGTATTTGACGGTGGCACCCGCGTAATCGGTGTAACTCCCTATATCGAGCCCCAACTGGGCCTTCTGGGTACCGATGTGTGTCGCGAACAGAATATTGTCGCCAATGCCGTTGTCGCCCTGAACCAAAGAACCTTTTTGCCAAGACCCCGGTGCACGCCCGGTATCGACCAAACCGCCTTCGGCCAGTACGCGCAAAAATTCCCCACGGGCTTCTGGCAGGCGAAAAGTCGTGGCGCCGTCGCCGGGCGTCCACGCTCCGCCGCGATCGGCTTCAGAACGCAACATGCCCGACTGTTGCGCGTGATCCCAGAGCCATGGCCATTCCGAACGATTCAGTGTGGAACCATTGAGCGCGGCATAGCCACCAGGCAGTACAGCCAGCGTGGTCTCAAAGGTTATGTAGCCGAGTGAAGATCCGTCCAGACGCCCGACCGGCCACCAATTGCCAGCAGTATCGCTACGCAAATGCCACCAGTCACCAGCCCCCATCAACACAAGGAACGGATAGCCCGATCCATTTAGGTGGGTATGAAACTTGATGACATCGCCGCTTGCGCTTTTCACCACCAAACGATGACCGCTGTTATCGACACGTCGAACAATGACGTCACGTACCCCCAGGCTGATATTGGCTGGTGGAAGGGTGACGTTCAGTGCGCCGGCTCCGGCATCGATCAGAACCAGACCCAGTTCTTCAAAGGTCAGCGACCTGGACGTGCCAACCCGAGCAATGACCGAACGCATCGGACTGGCGTTGCCGACAATCGACTGAATCGCCTTGTACAACTGGCCGGTGTCCGCCTCGGAAGCCACCAGCCCGCCGCCGCTGATCACACTCAGGATCTCCTGAGTCACGCTGTTGCCCCACACTGCCGGAATCAACGAGCCCGGCGTACCCGCCACCGGGTTTTCATCGACGAAACGGCCGTCGACCAGACCGACGCTGGGGACGCTTTTTGGATAGTCCATCGGTTGTTCGTTCCTTTGAAATGACAAATGCGCCGTGCCTGTACCTGACTGACACGGGGCTGTTACGGAAAATAAAAAGCCCACATTGAGTGGGCTTGGGTGAGGCAGGACGAAGCGCTCTGATTAGCTGGAAAGACCGTTGTCCATGTCGCCCATGGCGATCAACGCTTCATCGGCCGCGTCGCGCGCCTGGTCGATCTTGCCCTTGGCGGCGTGTGCACGAATCTGCGCCTTGGCCTTCAAGCGCAAGGTCCGCAGGGTCAGCAAATGGTCGGTCAGTTGATCGGCCTTGCCGAGAATCTGCTCCGCCGCCTGTTTGGCCGTGCGGCCTTTGGCAACCCATGCTGCAACGGAAAGCGGCACTTCTTTTTTCGGATAACCGGCGTCCTTGAAGGCCTGAGCGTCAGCGGCAGCCTGTGCGTACTCCATCGCTTTGAGCGGGTCGCCCGCCAGCGCGTTGCGAGCGTTGTCGGCGGCAGCGTCGACTGTGGCGCAGAGGCGTTCGGCTTCTTGCAGATCCAGTGCAATCTGCATATCTGCATTGAAAACCCAGTTCTCGCCGTTCCACTCATGCGCGGCCGACGGTCGCGGCAGGCGCAACTCGCCGTCGAACTGATGAAGTTCCTGAATCACGATCATCGGATCAGCTCCCAAGACAGTTGCACGTTCACGGCGTCGGCAAAGTTGATTGCGATACCCACGCTGTAATCGGTGATTGGATGGCTTTTGATGCCCATGCTCAGCAATAGCTCATCGCTGTCGGCGTTTGATTGGCCAAGATTGTGTTCTGCCTGATAGCACTGCCACAGCGAGCGCAAGTTCGCATGGTCGAAACTGGCAGCCAGCGTGGAAACCGTAACGTCATTAACGATGTTATTGGTGAACAATACGCAAGGAGAAACAGTGGACGGGTTCCAGCCACCGGCGTTGTTCGAGCTGCCCGTGCTGACCGGCGACAAATAGCAATAATTGCCTCCGGCCCATCCGGTTGATGGAAACGCGACCGACGTCACTGCGGTCGACGACGGCGTCGGGTTACCCGCCACCAGTCGTGCCGCCCGCGCATGGGGATCGAGCGGTAAAAATATTGCGCCAGTGCCGTTCACCGTTTGCGTCCAGGTCAAACGTGCGCGGTTGTAAATGGTCCGCACAACCGGCACAGAACCAGGTGCTCCGGTTATTACCCACGCTAGGCACATGTCCAGCGGCGTGGACTGAAATCCGCCACCAGCAGCACCGTTGACCGTCCCTTTCAGCGAGTCAGGCACGACGTCATGAATGCCCCCACGTTGCATATAAAACGTCAGTGCCCCAGCGATGACCTGTACTCGCAGAAAGTAATGACTGCTGGGGAGCAAGTCTGCGCTGCTCCACGCCGTCGTCACGAAAGTGCGCGAACGTCCAAGTTGCCCGGCCACTACTTCCTGGCCGAGGCTGATGAAGGTTCCCGCAGCAATCGAAACCCGGCCACCGCTGGTTGACGCTGCAGCCGGACTGACCGGCAGACGTGCATCAGCGGTGGCAACCGTAGGCAGTGGCAGCGCCGCCAGCGGCAGCGCCAGATCCTGATTCCAGCCTTTGGCCGTCACCGATTGAATCGCTTGCAACAATTGATCGTATTTCTTCTCGTCCGGCGTCAGGTCTGCAGCCTTGATCACGTTGAGGATTTCCTGAGTAACCCCGTTGCCCCAGTCGGCCGGAATCAACGACCCCGGCGTCCCCATCAACGGGTTCTCGTCCACAAACTTGCCATTCACCAGCCCGGCGCTGGGCACACTCTTCGGATAATCCATCCTCTTACATCTCCCTAGTCATAGTTGATGTGCACCTTGGTATGCGCCGGTGCACTGCGATGGATCAGGCACTCGAGCGCCGAGCCGGGATTGACGCCGAAGCGCTCGCCCCAATAGCTCGCGCCGTAACGCCGGCCGAGCAGCAAGCGGCCGCCGGTGTTGAGCGTCCACATGAACTGCGCTTCCCAGGTGCCCCAGTGCGCCGAGCCAAACCGTGCGCGGCCCATGCGCGGGGCTTCGTGTTCGGTGATGCTGGCGTTGGGGTAGCCCTGGCTTTTGGCGATGTCGAGGTAGTAACCGACGGCCTGACTGCCGACTGCGAGCAAGCGTCGGCGCACGGCGAGGCGGCGATCATCGAACAGCGGCGTCGCACCGAGGCACGGGTCGGGCAGCTCCATGACGCGTTCCCAGTCCGGCACCAGTTCGCTGACGCCGGCCGGGTCCATTTCGTTGAGCAGGTCGGCGGCACGAGCGTCGAGACGCGCCAGTTCGACGGCGACGCCTTGCAGCACTTCTTCCAGCTCAGGGACACGTTCCGGGTCCCACGCCGGGCCGCTGGGCAGCAAGGCGCGCAACTGCGCCTGATATTGCGCGGCGGTTCTTATGCCCCCCATACGCAGCCTCCAAAGGTGAGCAACTCGCTTTTTCCGGCCGGCACGTCAGCGGCCGGTGCGGTGAGGCTGTGATCGTATTCGCCACCGGCGCTGCTGATCGCTTCGCGGATATGGCTGATCAGCAGCGGCACCCCGAGGTCGGCCTCGCGGTTGTGCAGGTCGCGCAGCTGCGCTTCGACGGCGGCGCGCACAGCGGTGGTGTCCGGGTTGACGCTTTTGAAGCGATAAACCACCGGCACCTGGATTGGCCGCTGCACATGCACCTCAGCGGTGACGGGGCGCAACGGTTCGAGGTAGTCCTGAACCTCGGCCAGTTGCTCATCGTTGGGTACCGGTTGCGGATCGTCGTCGCGCATGATGAATACGGTCACCGTACCCGGACCGAGCAAGCCGCCACGGCACCAGGCGCGGGTCACACCCGGCACTTCCAGCGCCCAGGTCTCGTAATCGCTGGCCGCGCCGCCATGAGGAATCACGCGGTAGGAACGGATGACCCGCGAGCGCAGCGACTCCAGGCTTTCGCGCGCCACGCCACCACTCAGACCCGGCGCCAGCACCACGAAACTGCTGCCGACGATGCCGGCAATCGGTTGCACCGGCGTCAGCGTCAGACCGGCATCGGCGTTGCCCAGGCTGCCAGCCTCCAGCGCAGCGATGGTGGTGCTGTTGCTGCCGTTGACCGTGGTGCGCGCGGTGGTCACCTTATAAGTGCGGCCATCGTTCGATTGCAGCAAGGTGTCGACGTCAAGCACCGCGCCGGGTGTGGCAGTGAAGCTGACGCTGCCGGTGGCCACTTGCGCGGGTTTGCGCGGCTGATTCAAGCGCAGCGCGGCGATGCGTTCCAAGGTCGACTCATCGGCCTTGTCCGGCAGAATCTGCTCGGCAATCCAGTCGAGATAACCGTACAGGCCATAAGCGGCGCCGCCGAGGGTACGGGCGAGCACTTGCGCATCGGACTGGCGCAGCGAATCGCCGGCCAGGTCGCTTTGGGTGCGCTTGATCAGCACCGGCAGCGAAGGGGTTTCAAACGGCATAGATCACCTGCCAACTGTTATCGGGGTTGATGTCCAGGCGTTCGCCATCGGCCAGGGTCAGGACCGTGCGCAGGTTCAGGCGCTGAGCGTCGAGGCGTTCGCTGATGATGTCGATGGCGCTGCAATGGCCGTCGTCGATCAGCCACTGCAAGGCTTCGCGGGCGTAAAACTCGGCGTCCATTTGCGTCTGTCGGGTCAGCTTGACCCGGCGCAACAGCCACAGCCGCGAGCCGATACGATCGTCGGCGACCGTGGGAAAGGTGTCGCCCCACCAGCCGAAACGTTCCTCGTCATCGAGGGCATCGTCATCGGCGGCGCGGCGCCAGGTGAACAGACTGATGAGTACGGCGCGGGTCAGCGCGGCGTGAAGGTTTTGGCTGATGAACATCACTGGCCTCCGGCCGGCGCGCCGGTCTGGCCGTTGCCAGCCTGTACGCCGACGTGCACGTGTTTGATCTGGCTGATACCGCCAGCGAGTTGGTCGCCCGTGGAAACTATCTTGCCGGTCTGGTTGATGACCGGCGTGTCGAAGTTCACCGCACTGCTGGCGCGGATGTTCAGCGTGGCGGTTTCGATGTCGATGATCCGCCCGCGCTTGAAGTGAATCTTGTCGCCCTCGTCTGTGTAGATCGCCACTTCACCTGCAGCGAGTGCTTGCAGGCGATAACGGCGGTCGGCGATGACCAGGGCGATGGCGTGGGAACGGTCGCCGCCGATGAAGGTGACGACCCCTTCGGCGCCTGCCAGCGGATGGCTGGTGAAACCGTAGGGTTCGAAGTGTTCGAGGTCGTCGTTCACTTCGCCAGCGGTGAGGCGCATTTGCAGCGATTGCAGTTTCGAAGCCGAGTTGGCGAGCACGACAGTGCCGCGCGCCAGCAGGCGTGTCAGTAGGCTCATGGGTTTTTCTCAAAAAGGTGGGCATAACGCGGTCAACTGTAGGAGTGAGCCTGCTCGCGATGGCGGCATGGCAGTCGACACTTCTGTGTCTGTTGAACCGCTATCGCGAGCAGGCTCACTCCTACAGGGGCCGGCGTAGGGCTCAGGTTTTTTTCGGGGGAGTCGGATCAGGATCAAAGGTATGCGGTGGGGCCACCTGCAACGTGGTCACCGAACCCTGCGCCGACAACGAATAGGTGACTTTGGAAATCAGCATGTCGCCATCGAAACCGAGCACCGGATCCTTTACCCGCACCAGGGTGTTGTGACGCCACAAGTCCCCGTTGCTCTGACGCCAGCCCTGCACCTGGTACGTGGTGGTCTGCGCCCGGCCCATCCGCGTGGCGCTTTCCCACTGGGCACGCTGCTGCGCCAACTCAAAGGTCAGTTGCGTGCCTTCATTGATCACCGTGGTGCGCCGGCGTTTGAAGCTCAGATCCGCCGCCGTCGATTCGACTTCACTGGCCGCCGCGCCGCTCTTGGCATCGGAGCCCTTCTGCTGGCCGATCACCCGGTACTCGGAAAACACCTGGCTGAAGTCCATCGGCGCATTGGCCGACAAAATGTTCTTGCCCAGCTCCAGCGCATCGCTGGTGCGTCCGCCACTGCCGGGTTTGGCCAGCACCAGCTGGCCTAGCGCGTCATCGGTGGAAAACACCCGCAACAGCGAGAGCAGGCGATCGATCGACTGGAACACCGTTTCACCGGGCACGATGGTGTGTTTGGTCAGCCGCGAGGTCTCGGAAATTTCATTGACCACCGTCAGTCCATATTCCCTGGCCAGGTCCTGGACGATGCTCAGCAACGGTTGCTGCTGCCATTGACTGGGCAGGTTGCGGGCTGCGCAATCAACCAGGTCCTGGGTCTTGGAACTGCCTTCGATGGTCAGGCTGATCTGCCGCCCGTCATAGCGGATCGGTGCCTTGAACACGTAGCCGGTGAGCAGCAGATCCTTGCCGATTTTCACTTCGCACGGGTCGCCGGGCCTGATCGGTTTGTCCACCGTCTGCCCCGGCCATTGCCAAGTAATGTCGAGCTTGAAGGTGCGGAACTGACGCTCCAGATCGGCGCTGATTTCGACGCTTTTCCAGCCGCCGTATTCCATGCCGTCGACCGTCAGCGTGACCTGATTATCGCTCTCGTTCATGGCTCACTCCCTGGACACCTTGACGTCGCTTTGCGGCAGGTACAACGGGTTGGTCGCGCCGTTGCGCTGAATGACTTCGGTCACTCGCGTGGCATCACCAAACTGTTTGTAGGCAATCACCAGCGCCGGAAGACTCTCCTGAAAGGATTTGCTGACCAGTCGCACGCCCGAAGACGCCACGGCCTTGAGGTGTGCAACCAGGGCATCCTGCACATCGCTGATGGCTTGATAGTGAGCGGGATCGGCCTTGTTTTTCGCCCGTTGCAGCGCCTCGACCAAATCCTTTTGCAGCGCCTGCAAATCGTCCGTGGCCGGGACTTCCTGGCGGCTGACTTGCTGATGAGCCTGCTGATTGACTGTGGGCGTCGACGGCAGTTTCAGCGGACGGGTGGCCACCGGCATCGATGCAACCCACTGCGCCACTTTTACAATCAGCGTGTCCTGCACCAGATCAGCCATGGCCTGCGCCGCAGCGTTGGTGTCCTTGCCTGTGGTGATCTTCGGTGCATCGGCCTTGCGAATCGCTTCGAGTTGTTGCGACACGTCGGCAATCACGCCACGGTAGCCTTCCCTGGCGAACGCTTTCAGCTCCTGGATATCGCCGAGCAAGCCCTTGAACTCCGCCGCCACTTCCTTGGGCAGCTCTTTCACGGCTTTGACCAGTTCGGTGATTTGCCGGTACTGCTCGATCAGCGGTTTGAGCTGTTCCTTGATCACCTCATAGACGCCGGAGAGACTGTTGCGCAGGTTGGTGATGCCGATCCGCGCCGCCTTGATCAACGTCATCGCCTGCTCGAAACGCGCCACCGCCGAACCCAACAGGGTGTCAGCCTTGATCAGCAAGACTTTCTGCGTGCTGACGGTCGCGGTCGGAAACGGCAGCGGCTGGTCGGGATAAAACTTCAAGGCAAACGTCACCAACCCGCCGTCCTCGCGGGTGTGGGTCATGTCGCATTCGCCGACCTTGACTTGCAGACGGCCAAGCCACGGATGCACCAGTTCACCACTGCCCGCCTCCAGCGCCTTGAGCAACTTGTCGCGTTGCTCCAGGCAATCAGGGCCGATGATGAACGCCGTCAGATCGTGGGTCCTGGCCTGCTGGCCGAGGTCCTCGAAAAACGGCAGGTCGCGTTGCGGGTATTCATGCAACTGACCTTTGCGACCGACCGGGGTTTTCGCCTGATCGATCCAGAAACCGACACCGCGAAAGGATGCCGGCAACAAACGGTCACGCCAGTTCATTGGAACCTCCTGCCGACAGCGAGCGATAACCGATGCGCGACGACAGCGCCAGGCCCGGTTGATTGGTTTGTGGAGGATCGGTGCGCAACCCGGCCGGCGCATTTTCGAAGCGTACGGTCAGGCCGCCTTCGAGCTGCGTGCGGTTGTTGATTGCGCTTTGTTGAATGAGGGCACTGGACGTTTTCGGTAACGAGCTGCTTTGCAAAGTGCCGTTGCCGGCAGACGTCGGGCTGGCGCCGAAGAACGCCGGCGCGAGTTCTCCCTTGCCTTCGGCGTTGGTCTGGCGTTGCGCTTGGGTCAGCGTTTCAACCTTGCCGGTGACCTTGGCGATCAAGCCGGCAAAGCCGCCGTCGAACAACTCCTTGATCGGCGCAATCACGGTTTGCAGCTTTTGCCACAACTCGCCGAACCACTCGGTGATCGGTCCCCAGTTCTTGACGATCTGCCCCAACGGCGTCCATTCGAACATGGTGTGCAGAAACTCCAGAACCGGCGCGGCCAAGGCTTGCACCACGCCCCACAGTGCCGAAAACACCTCACCGATCGGTTGCCAGTACAGCGCGATCTGTTCCAGCGGCGACCATTCGAACAGGCCTTGAAAGAAGCTTTTCATCTGCTGTGCCGAAGCTTGCAGCGCAGCCCAGAGCGGTTCGAAAAAGCTAACGATGCTGCCCCAGTTGTTGACGATCATCCCCAACGGGGAGAAGTCGAACAACGTGCGGAAAAAGTCTTTGATGACCTGCGCGGCCGGTTGCAACGCGGCCCAGATCGACGCGAAGAATCCGCTGATTGAGCCCCAGTTGCTGATGATCATGCCCAGCGGCGTCCAGTCGAACAAACCTTTGAGGAACGCCATTACCGGCACACTCAAGGCCTTGAGCAGCTCCCAGATTGCCGAAAACAGGCCGGTCAGCGGCGCCCAGTTTTCCATGATCATGCCAGCAGGCGACCACGAGAAAACCGACTTGAAGAAGTCGATCACCGGCGCCGTCACGGCCTTGACCTTGTCCCAGATCCCCGAGAAAAACCCCGTGACCGGTTCCCACAGCGCCGCCAGTGCCGCCAGCGGTCGCCAATCGAGTATCGATCGCAACGTCGCCATCGCGCTCGCACCGGCGTTTTTCACGCCCTCCCACAGCCCGGTGAAGAACGCGCTGATCGGCGTCCAGTTGGCCACGATCAAACCGGCGGCCACGGCAATGCCCATGGCGATCAGCATGATCGGGTTGGTCTTGAGCACCATGCTCATCACGTCAAACACTTGCGTGGCGCCCGTCACCGCGGTTTGCATCGCTGAAAAGGCAATGGCCCCGGCCGCCAGGCCTTCAACCAGCTTCGGGTTGTCGGCGAGCAAGCTGCCGACCTGCGTCAGCATCGGCTCAAGCCCGACCACCAAAGCCCCCACCGCCGGCACCAGCGCAGCGTCCACCGACGCCGAAACCTTCTGCATCGACGCGCTGAACACGTTCATGTTCTGTGTCGCTGCTGTCGGCGCGGCGGGCAGGTCGACGGTTTTCGCCGTGTCGCTGACTTCGCTCAATTTGCCCTGGAACGCTGCGGCCGATTTGATGCCGTCTACAAACGGCGTGATCACGCTGCCGCCCTTGAACAGACCACTGATGTCCAGTTTGCCGAGGCCGGTCTGCTCGAGGTTTTTCTTGAAGCGCTCGACGTTTGCCCGCAGGGCGCCGAGTTTGGGCGACAGTTCGTCGATGCCCGTGATCAGCACCGGGGTTTTCACTTTGCTTTCTTCGTCTGCCATCACTGCACCTGCTGCATCGCATTGATCCGTTGCGCGTGCTCCAGCGATTCGCGGAGCACATCCAGTGGCCTGGCCATCATCTGTTCGGGGTCAACCTTCCAGAACCAGGCCAGGTCATAGGCGACTGCGATCAGGTCGGTGATGGCGCCGACGCCGCACTCATGAAAAAACTCGCAACGGCCCAGCTCAGCGCGTTGAGGTCAGCCAGGTCCAGCTGGTTGACCGACGACGGCGGAATGCCGGCGCACACGGCGATGTATTTGGCCGCCACGTCCATGTCGAGGCTGACTTCTTCGCTCTTGTCGATCTTGTACGGCAGCGCCTTGATCGCTCGCACTTCCTGCACCGTCGGACGGCGCAGGACGAGTTCGGTCAAGGGCTCGCCGTGAGCTTCGATCGCAACCTGAAGCTTCACGGCGCCGCTCATTGCCAGGTCCCCTTGATGCCTTCGAATTTCAGCTCAATGGTGGCGTCATCGCCTTTGGAGACTGGCTCTTCGACCAGGTACGCACCGGCCAGCACGTAGACCTTGCCGTTGCTGAATTCGCAGGTGACGGTGATGTCGGTGCCTTCGATCAGCTTCTTCAGCGGGAAGTCGGCGGTGTGCAGCGCAGTCACTTTGAACGACGGCGCAATGTCGGTTTCCTTGTAGAAGCCGGGCACGACGGTTTCGCGTTTGACCGCCATCAGCGGGGCTTCGCAGCCGCCATTGATGGTCAGTTGCGCGCCGTCGACCTTGACGTAGCAGGTGCCTGCAATCAGTTGACCCATGGTGTTTCTCCCTTCAAATAAAAAGCCCACGCGAGGTGGGCTGAATGCTTAACGCCAGAGGCGCCTTATCAGGCGGCGTCGTCGTACTGCAGACGGAATTGGTTGAGCAGTGCGAACACGCGCAGACCGTTGATGTAATCCGGCGGGAACAGCACGTTCACGCGGCTCGGGTCCTGCACGTCGCGCTCGACGATCAGGTGTTCGGCGAACAGCTCGGCGTTCTCGACGTGCCCCTCCAGCTCAAGCTTGGCGTACTGCGCGATCAGCTCACCGCGAATGGTCGCCGGCGTGACGATCGGTTGACCGGCGCCGAAACGGGTGCCGTCAGAGGCCAGTTTGTGCCGGCCGTATTTGCTGGTAATCACGCTTTGCAGACGACGCACGATGAACGCCGACTGGTGCATGGTTTCGCTGTCCAGATACGAGTTGTCGGCCTGGCCGTAAGCGTTCTTCTGGTAGGTGGTGATCGAACGCTGAATGCGCACGTAACCGCCTTCGTAGTACGCGGTGGCAATGCCGTAATTGAGCAGCGACTGACGCTCGGTCAGGGTGAAGCGCTCACTGGCCGGTGCCGGATCGACGCCCGGCAGGCTGCCGCTTTGGGTCGGACGGCTGGCATCGGCGGAGATGAACACCGCAGTGCGCGCCGCCAGTGCGGCAGCCTGGACCCAGAACGGTTGCGGCACGCCCGGTTCCAGTGCCTGAATGGTCATGTGTTGATCGTTGCGTGCTTGCCCGGCGGCAACCAGCGTGCCGACGGTGCCGCGCTTGGCACTGTAGACGTGACCGAACAATTGCTTGGCCCACGACCAGCGACCAGTGCTGTCGTCCATGACCGCTTGCCAGGTGTTCAGGCTTGCCAGATCGGACCATGGCAGTGCGATGAATTCGAACGGCTCATCGCCCAGTGCCGCAACGGCGGCCATCTGATCCGGCACGCCGGCGCCGCCGGTCATGGCGGTGATCGCGGTGATCAGGCCAGCCGGGGTGTCTTCGCCGTTGCTCTTGCCCAGGCGATTGAATTGCAGGCTGATGTCGTTGCCGCTGTCGCCAGTCCATTTGGCAGTCAGCGTGACCACACCTTCAGCAGCGGCAGCGCTGACCGGCAGGTCGGCGGTGGCGTTGATTTTCTGCGCCAGTGCGGTGGCCGCTTGTGCAGCGGTGGCACCGTTAACCACGGTGGCCTGCACACGCACGCCGCCAACATACAGATTGAGCACGCCGGCCTGAGTCGCAGTGCCGGTCAGGGTCAACACGCCCTTGGCGATCGCGCCTTCGCTGTTATGCAGCGGCAGGCACCAGATTTCGCCGATCGGGTCGGCCTTGCGGAAGGTCTCGTACATCGATGCGAGCATCGAGCCTTGGCCGCCGATGCTTTTCGCCAGCGCCACGCTGGACACCAGCACCAGTTTGCCGACTTCGCTCGGGGCGATGTTGTCGTTGACCTGGGCGACGATCAGACGGCGCATGGCCGAGGTCGCGCTATTGGCGGCCGAGTTGTCCATCTCGGCATAGAACAGCGGTACACGAATGTCCGCGGGGATGTTGCTGAATCCGATCGCCATTATTTGGCTCCCTGTGGTTTAGCCGCTTTCGCGGTTTTAATGGTGATATCGCCGTCGGCCAGACGCCGGCGCCACCAGGCGCTGTCCAGCACTTCACGGCCTGCGGCGGGCAGCAGATCGCCCGCCTCCGGGTCAGGCACAACACGGCCGGCGGCCGGCAGTACGGTGATGCGGTTGCTCATGGGGTTACGTCTCCAGAGAAAGTCATTTCCACCCGTCCGTCAGGGCCCGGGCGTTTCAGGTTGGGGTCGGCCGGATCGATCGCATCGACCCGCACCGTGGCCCCGGTAAAGGACGACAAACCGTCCAGTTCGCGTTCATGCCAACTCTCCGCAGGCTGGCTCGGCAGATTGCGGCCGAGCTGGAACTCGGCATAAAAGCGCAGCCGGTAGAAGACGCGGCTGCTGTTGATCGAGACCAGCTCACCGCCGTCATAAACGATGGCGCTGTAGTCGGAATCCACTTTGAACCCCACCAATGCGCACCACAGCTCGGCGCGCAGGTCGTGCAACAGATCCAGTGCTGTTGTCGCGTCGGTTGCGTCAAGCACGAGGACGATTTCAAAGCGCTCGCGGATCGGTTGGGTGATGAGGTTTTGAGCGGCACTGCCACTGGCCAGGTCGGCCAGTGGCAGCACATGGGCCGAGGGTGTCGGCAGATCCGGGTTGCCTTGCAGCAACGCCAGATCGACACCCACCGAAATATGATTGGCAAGCCCAGGGCATTGCCCACGCAATTGCGTGAGGATCGGGGTGATCTTCATGGGGTGTTCCAGAAAGAAACAGGATTCGCAGAACACTGCAAACCCTTGTGGGAGCGGGCTTGCCCGCGAAGGGGCCAGCACATTCGGAAGAGAGGTGACTGATACGCCGCCATCGCGGGCAAGCCCGCTCCCACAGGGATCTTCGTCGCAGTGAGGTCGTGGTAAATCAGTCCTTGGTGTCAGCCTTCGAATCCAGGCCCGAAGCATCAATCAAACAGCGATAGCTGTTTTCGCGATTGCCACTGGCGGTGACCTTGTCGATCGACCAACGTCCGCGCATAAAATCCGGCCAGGTGTCATCGAGCAATATCAGGCCTTCGGCTGCCAGTCGCGGATCGCCCGGACAGGTGATTTTCACCTTGTACTTCTGGCGCAGCATCTTGCGCACTTCGCCCTCACCGACCGCGATGGCATCGGCTTCGCTGGGTTGCTTCTGGCGCAAGATCTTGAACGGTGCAATTCCCGTTTCGACCCAGCGCAACAACCCGGCCGCCGCATCCCAGAAACACGTCTTGCAGCCCTTGGCCTGCTCACGGGCAGACTCTTCCAGGGTGGCGCTGATGAACGCCGCGTCGCCGGGCCGATTGTTGTGGGTGACCGACAAACGCACGTCGGGCAGCACTTGCCCCGACAGCGATTTGGTCTGGCCCGGACGCGCCAGCACGTAGACGTCGCCGTAGGGTTTGGCGACCACGTTGTACTTCTTTGCCAGGCGCGTCAGAAAACCCATGTCGGTCTCGTTGGACTGGTCGACGTGGGCGATCCTGATCAACGAAACTTCCGGTGCGACACGCGGCGAAAAGCCGTGCCGCTCGACCAGTCCACGAAACAGTCCACCCAGTGTGGTCGGCCCATGACTGGCCGTGCGCCGTTCTTTGAAGCCGGTCTCGTCTGCGGCGCTGAACGGCGCCGCAGTGGCGACCAGGGTCAGGCGAAACGGAAACAGTGTCGGCGTCAGGCGCGTCACTTTGAACAGGCCCTTATCGACCATTCCGGTTTCTCGATAACCGACTTCCAGGCCGATTTTCCCGCCCAGACTCGGCAGCCCTTCAAGCCCTTCCAGATCAATGGTCAGCGTCAGTTGATCGGACTCGAAACCGGCGGCGTCGATGTGCTCCCAACTGATCAGACGCTGATTGATCAACGCTGAGTTGTCCCCGTAAATGTTGACCGCCGGTGTAAATCCCAGTGCCATGCCACCTCCTTAATCCCAGGCCGATGCCGCTTTGATCACGGCGGGTTTCACATCCAGTTCCGGCAGCATGACCCAGACACCCGCAGGCAGAATCGGTCCGTATTCGGCAAGGGTCGGGTTGAGCTTCCACAGTGCGTCTTCGGCGGCATCATCGCTGCGCCCGGTTTCCCGGTAGAGCAACAGATTCACCGAATCACCGGCCACGCTTCGTACCTTACGCATTGTTGAACTCCGCCAGTTCGACGACCCAATCGACCACCATCGCCGTGCCGTCATCGATGATCTGGCTCTGGGTTTCCGAAATATTGCTGATTCGCCACAAGCCCCAGTTGCGCCCGATACCATCGATCAGCGGCAACGGCACGCGCAGTGCCTGCAAGGCGCGCAATTCATCGAGCCGGTCCATGGCCACGGCGTACATCGATTTGCCGGTGATGGTCAGGGTTTGCGGTTTTTGTCCGGTCTGACTGGACTTGGGTTTGCTGGTGAGGATCTGGATTTCGGTCCAACCGCCGTCCGATTTGCGCGCAAACGAGTGATACGCAAAGTCGCGCGACAGGCCGAAGATGAAACTGCCCAGTGCCATTTGTTGTTTCATGTGGCGGCTCCATCGGTGAGGGCTGCGTCGCGGCGGGTGGCAAGGAGGTTGGACGGCATGATCTGGCCCAATTGCCCCATCGTTGTTTGCACCACCAGATTGGCGAGTGCCTGGGCGCTGGCCAGATCCTGGCCACTGATATTGATGGTGGAATTGAAGGTGACAGCCTGATTGGCGGTTTCGCTGGCAGGTGACAACGGATTCCCCGTCAGCTCTTTACTGACCTGTTCGGGAGAGCCCAGCCGGTCGACTTGCGTTCCCAGCTTGTCGCCCAGTGATTCGCCTATCGCACCACCTGCCATGCTTCCCAGCCAGCCACCAATTGCTGTCCCCACGCCTGGCAGGATCAAAGTGCCCAGCGCTGCACCGACGGCGGCGCCAGCCGACGATCCGGCCAACGATGCACCCGAGGAAACCACTGCGCGGGTATCGCCCTGCATGACGCCGTTCACTAACTCATAACCAGCACTGAGCAAGCGCAGAGGTGGCGCTCTTTTGGCGAGCAATGAACCAGCCTTGGCATACGACCCGGACAACGGAGCCGCAACTGGCGGACGCAAACCCGATGAGCCGCTGAATGACATCAGGCCGCCGGGCATCGATCCACTGCCAGGCAGCAAGGGAGACGCGACTTCAGGCGCACGGGTGAGGTCATTGCCGCGCGTGGCAGCGGCTCGGCCACGGCCCTTGCGTCCAGTCCGCGGCTTTGTGCCTGCTACACGAGCCCCTTGGCCTGCAGACTTTTCCTTGGTTGGAGAGCCCTTTTGCGACTCATCATTCGATCTGTCAGCCGGTTCGGCCTTGGGCAAATCGGCAATCCATTTGCCAAGGCCTGCGGGTAGCCTGGCCGCCGCACTCTTGAGCACCATGCCACTGAAGTTATCGGCAGCTTTTGCCAGCAAGAGCGCAACAATTGCGCTAAGCCCGGCCGCTGCCGCCGCCAGAACCGAAGCCGTTTTGGGGTTGGCTTCGGCCACCTCGGCCACACCATTAATCTTATCGGTGATGAAGTCCATGCTCGCGCCGGCATTCGGCGCCACGGCTATCGCCAAACGATTGAGACTGGCGTTCAAGGCGTTCCCACTCGATTGAGTGGTGTCCTGCGCCTCACTCGCCGAGCGTTGCACCGAACCTTTATATTGCGGCTCGAGGCTGTGGGTCGGCCCTTGAAGAGGCAACGGTGAAGGTACCGCCTGCGTGTCGCCCGACACGTTCATCAGCGACCGCACGCCTTCCCTGCCATAGGACAGCGACTTCAGCAATGCTGACTGGCTATCGACAGGTTTTGTGGCGGTGATCATCGAAAATGACTTTTCGACCTCCTCCGGTTTTTCCAGCAGTTTGCGCACGCCCTCATCACCGTTGAACAAGGTTTTGAGCAACGCTGATTGCTGACTGGCCGGTTTTTTCTTCAGCGCTTGCAGCGCCGTGGCCAGGGTCTGCGGCACGTCGTCAGTGAGGGTGTCTGGCTGCAATCCGAGTGACTTCCAGGCAGCACGCTCGGCGGCGGATCCCTTGGCGCCTTTGGCCAGCGCTGCACTGAGGGTGTCGACCGAGTTGCCGGCGGCGTTCTTATCCGCATCGGCATTGAGCAACGCTGCCGCAAGGGCCGCCAGTTGCTCGGGAGCAATGCCTGCCGTGATGCCCGCCTCACCGGAGTTTTGCAGCACCGAGCCGATATCGGCCGCCGTGGCTTTGAGGGAGTTTTTGCCCAGATGACTGGTCGCATCAGCCAGATTGCGGCTTCGCTCACGGTCCAGTTTCAGCGAGGTGCGCCAGGCCGCCAGCATCTCTCCTGCGTCTTTGAGCCCAATCCCTAAGGCCGTCGCGTTGACTGCCGCGTCACGACCGAAGTCCAGCAGTGCCTGTTGTTTCGCATCACCGGTGAGATTGGCCGCCACACCGGATCTTGCTGCGGCATATTCGACGTTTGCCAGATCGACAACAGTGGCGCCACTGGCCGCTACCGATTTTTCAGCGGCCAACTCGAGATTGGACTGCTCCATGCCCTTGAGGTCGCTACCAATACCCGGGATTTGCCGCAGCTGCGCCATGGCCGATTGCAGCGCTGCGGAAGACTGGAGAAAACCGGGAAGCGGCCGTTGCTCCATCTCAGCCTTTGGCTTGGAAGTCGGTTCGCTCGCGGCCGCGGGTGCCGGTGCACTGCCCTTTGAAAACGACTGCTGTGCTGCCAGCACCTCCCGAAACTTGATCTGCTCCTTGATCAGCAGCCGGATGTCTTGACTCACATTCACGATTGCCAGTTTCAACTCTGCCAGCGGTTTGGCGAGCGTTTCGCTTGCCGGTTGCCCACTGTCCAGGCCCGTGTCGATGAACCCGGTGCTGCCATTGATATGGGTCAGCCTGAGCGCATATTGACTCTCTGCCATGCCGCTCTACTCCTGTTTCACGCCAAGGCGAGTGATCGCTATGTCGTAGCGGCGCAACGCCTTTTCGGCGTCCCATTCCAGAATTTCCGCCTCACTTACCGGGTAAATGAGCGGGACGATATCGAGGATTACTTCGATGTCGCGTTCCGAAAGTAGGCCGCCGGCTGGTTTAAAAAATCGTCGATGCGCACCTGCAACTGCGTCCAGTCGGGGACGGTCAACTGGGCCAGATCAGGGATCATCAGGCCGGTGCAATGGGCGGTGATGAACTCGGCGCGTTCCTTGGCCGTTTTCAGTTTCTTCATCACTTTGGTGGCGCGCAGTGCGGGCATTTCCAGGCTCAGCGAGGTCACGGTACGCCCCGTCACGGCGAGCGGTTGCAGCAGTTGGACCTGGTCGGGATCGGTAGATTTTTCCGCGTCTTCGATCTGCTCGAGAAAGTACGAACTCGGCCGGGTCGACATCTCGTGAACGTACTGCGCAATGCTTACGTAGTCAGGGCGCTTGAGCTGGTCGAGTTCCTTGACCGACAGGCCGGTGGCGAGCAGCGCCAGTTCGAAAAACTGATCTTCTTCATCGTCGCCGGCGCGTTCCAGTGCGTCCTTCTGTGCAGCGTAGAACAGCGGTTTGAGCTGGATCGTTTCGATCTGCGAACCGTCGTCGCCGGTGATCGGCGACAGCAGTTCGTGTTTGGGTGGCATCCACGACATGAATGAATTCCTTGGTGATTCGTTTAGATCCACTGTGGGAGCGAGCCTGCTCGCGAAGGCTTTGGCACATTCGATAGTGATGTGACTGAACGACCGCTTTCGCGAGCAGGCTCGCTCCCACAGGGTTATGTGATTGCCTGTAAACCGATGACTACGGCATCAACACCGCACGCCGTGCATCACCGAGGATGTCGACGCCGTTGAGCACGAACTTCTGCGTGCGCACGTCGATGTCAATCACCGGCACGCCGTTTTCCAGACGGTTGTAGGTGCGGCAGGACAGCTCAAGCGTGGTGATGGCTTTGCCGCCCATTTTCACGGCGTCTTCAGCCAGCGATTTCAGCTTGCCGCCAACGGTGTGGTAGGTGAACCAGGTGTTGCCGTCCTGATCCTGACCGGCTTCACGCACGTTCAGCAGGATGTCGTCGCCCAGCTTCACACCCAGCGCGAGCATGACTTCAGCGCCCATGCCTTGCAGCTTGAGTGTGGCGCCCAAAGCTTTGGCGCTCTTGGCCATTTCTTCGATGATGAAACGGCCACCCGTCATGTTCTCCATCTCGAATTCGATTTTCGGCGGAGTGAATTCTTCAACGGTCGCCGACAACGGCAGGCCTTGCAGGGTGGCCGCGATGGCCTGTCTTACGCGGTTGGTAAACATTAGAGAACGTCCTCCAGGAACTGCTCGATGATTTCATCGCGGGCGTTGAGTTGATAAACCATGTGTTCGTTCGGCGCGTAGCGGCCGTAGTCGATGACCACGTACCAGGTGCCGTTCTTGTATTTCTCGACGCTGTTGAGTTCCGGGTGCAGATACACGCTGCCGCCGGGGATGGTTTCGTCGGCGACCAGGGTTTGCAGCCAGTCGTTGATGCGCTTGACCTCCTGATCCATGAACGACTTGGTCAGGTTCTTGGCCATGGCTTTCTGGCCGGCCTTGACCAGCTTGCGGCTGATCGCATCTTCCAGACCGACATAGCTGATGAACTTGCCGGTGATCGAGCGATTACCCAGCAGCGAGAAGCCACCGAGCACGGTGCGGGCGTAGTAGCTGACGCCGTAGCGGTTGAGCAGATCGCCTTCGGTAGAGGTGTCGAGGATGTTGTATTCGACCACCCGCGAAACATCTTCGGCGAAGGTCACCTGGTTGCCCGGGCTTTCCCATTGCTTGACCTTGGCCAGCGCGGCAATCGCCAGACTGGACGGTGCAAGGAAGACGTTTTTCTTCGCCGCTTTCGAGTACACCGCTGGCATGTTGTGCACCACCAGGCAACGGTCGAAACCAAGCTCGGCGCCGCCGAGTTCCTGGCTGTACAGTACCTGATCGGCCACCGACACATCCTTGCCGTCCAGCACCACACGGGCCTTGATGCGCTTGCCGAACGAGGCGAATTCACCGGCCACCGCTTTGCTGCCGGTAAAGCCCGGCGCGCCGATGATGGTCAAGTCTTCCGGGACACTGCCCAGTGCGGCCAGACCGAGCTTGCGACCGGTCGCCGGCTCGACGCCGCCAATCACCGCATTGACGGTGTCAGCCGGAGTCGCGCCCGCTTCGACGATGACCACGTACACCGGCACCTTGACCACTTTGAGAATCTGGTAAACCGCGTGGTACAGCGTGCCCTCCTCCGCCCCGCTCGGATCGAGCAGCGCGTGGGTGGTAAAGCTGTTGATGCGAAACGGCGCGTTGCGCGGAATCAGCGGATCGGCGTTCGGCGCGGTGCCGACCAGACCGATGACGTTGTCACCCAGGCCACCCATGGCCTCGGGGGATTCGGTGGCATTGACGGTAATGCCGTTGTGCTCGAAGTTAAGAACCTCAGCCATGTTCAGTCAGCCTTCTTGGCAGCGGCCTTTTTGGCCTGGGTGATGGGGGTTTTCAGTGCGAGTCGACCAGCGCTGTGCAAGGCGCTGGCCTCGACGTCGAGCAGATCAAGTTCTTGACCGACGCTCGACCAGTGCCCACGGCCTGTGGGGAACGGGACGAGGACGGTGTAGGTTTGGCGTTTTGCCATTTGGGTTTCTCCAGAAACGAAAAAGCCCCTTCATGGAAGGGGCCAGGTAGCTGATACGCCGATAACAAAACGCCCCGACGATGCGGGGCGCTTCTTATTGCGGCAGACCGGCGAGCCATGCCGGCGCGACCGGCCGGTGTTCGCTCAAAGGCAATTCGCCGCCGACCGGCCAGATACGCAGGTCGTGACGGTATGTTTGCAGCTCGATGTACTGCGCTGGGGTCAAAAGGGTCGGCCAACGCTCGACTTCGTCACGGTAGCGAGTGACAACACTGTCGGTGGCTGCAATCTGCATGTTGCGCCAGGAACGCTCATAGCCCTCCAGTTCCTCAGGCGTTGGTCCCGGACGATCGGCCAGCACCGGAAAGCCGTCTTCGTTCATGACGATCATTTTGCCAAGAGACAGACCGTCCAATAGCTCACGCCAATATTCGCGAGAAATCTCAACGGCATCGCTTGGTATTTCCATATGAATGGAAGGATCGTAGAAACCTTGCATCGATGGTGAATAAAACATGGGTTTCTTCCTTGTTTGATGTTTGAAAATCCAATCCGCCGGTTTGGGCGGCCAGGTATGAAAACGCCCCACGGTGTGGGGCGTTTAGTAATGCACCGCAATCGGTTGGCGCGACATCGACGCCGGCCGACTTAAGTTCTGAGCAGCAACTCAGCCGGCAGCGACGCTGGCCAACCCTCTTCAAGCATCGTGGAGGCGAAGTTCCCCGCCTCAACGGCATGAAGCAGTGTCAGTTCCCGGTCAAAACATGCCTGAACATGTGCGCGGACCCCCTTCGCAATGGCGAGAATCTGCGCCGCGTCGATATCGACGAAACCATCGAGAGTCTTGAAGTTGCAGCGATACTGCGTCTCGATGATCGCCGAGAGGCCCGCGCTGGCAATCAGGGCCTGGCTATCGCGTGTCGTCTCGATGTACAAACCGTCAACCTCGACGCCTGCGGTTTCCCGGCGAAAACGTTCTGCAGCAATTAAGTGTGCAAAGTCCACCTTGAGCTCAAAAGGCACTTTGGCAAGAGTCCCGTCGATCAGACGCCATTGCCCCGTCAAGTCCGTCGCGGATTGAAGCCAGAGTTCTTCACTGATGCCTATCGCCCCTTCAGGAATGTCGCAAATTCCCAGAATCAGGCGCTCTTTGATATGACCCGACTCGTCGAATGTCATGTATTTGTTAGTCATTTGTTTTCCTCTTAGCAACCGATTGCGAGCCATCGTGTTGAAGTTCCGGAAGAAGATCGAACCGTAAAGCCCGCCTTGTTCAGCGCGCCCATCGCAACGAAGCCGACGGAACCGGAACCGGGGGTATAGTCACTGAGCGCCACGGCTGACAACGCAGCAGTAGGAAACGTGAGAGGAAAAGCAATGGTTTGGTCAGCTGTATTAGAAACAATGCTGTACACCCCCCACTGAATAGTGAAGCCACCCAGCCAGGAAGGGAAAACGCAGTAACCGATGCCGCTTTTCTGAAAGTGAAAGCCCCACGTCAGTTTTTTCGGCGTGACGATAACGCTGTCATCGGCACCAGCATTGGTCTGTGTCAAGGTGGCAACTTTTGCTGTGCCTTGATTCGATTCGGATGCTTGCTGTGCCAGAGCGGTCAGTCCTGCTACGTCAAGGCTTCCGCCATTGACCGGCGCGTTCCAGGCTTTGATGCACCACATGACGGCCAGGTTGCGCGGGCGGGTTTCCGCGGAGGTGCGCGCCACCCTGGAAGCATCAAAGGAAACGGCATGATAGGCGTCCCTCTGACTAGCCGGGTTCGGTGCCGTGTTCAGGTTCGCTCTGGAAAAGGCACCACTGGCTGAGGTGATGTCCAGATAGCCGTCAAAGATACCGGTAATATTCTGCAGGCTGTCTAATTGACTGCTACCGATTGCCCGGCCGGCATCTACCCCGCGTCCATGATCCCAGCCCCGGAGAAACTCACCACGCGACTCTGGCAAGCGGAAGTTACCCGCACCTTCGTTTCCCTTGTTGTAAGTGGTGCCAAGAAAAGCAGCCAGATCCGGGTAAGTCGCAATGCTCTGCACACTGCCATCCAGTTCCAGATAGCCAGGCGCCACGATCCCCGTCGGGAATGCCAAAACAGCGCCGACGGGAACCGCGGACTTGAGACGTTCTACTTCTTTAGCCAGTGCGGCGACATCGATGGTTCCCTGATTGACCGGAGCGTTCCAGGCTTTGATGCACCACATGACGGCGATGTTGCGCGGGCGTGACTCAGCTCCTCCCGCTGCGTTTGTTTGCACATTGTTCTGGGCGCCGAACTCTTGAACGAAATTCCGCAACACCGTGCCAGCTGCAAACGTATCCGTTACCAGTTCATAACTGGTCGCGTGAGCGTGGGCTTTATTTTCGTCGGTTTGATAAGTGCCAAGAGTGCGGCCTGCATCCACCCCACGCCCATGATCCCAACCCCGCAAAAACTCCCCGCGCGCTTCAGGCAGCCGGAAGTTTCCAACCCCCTCATCACCCTTGTTGAACTTGCCGCCCAGATAGGCGCTCAAGTCCGGGTAAGTCGCGCTGCTCTTGACGCTGTTATCCAGCTCCAGAAATCCCGGTGGTGGTGCATCAACCGGGAACGCCACGATCGACCCCACCGGCAATGCCGAGGCCTTGGCGATCAGTGCTTCAACTTCGGCTTTGGTATACGAATCCTTGATACCAAATCCGGCCAAAGTTTCTGGATTGGCTCCGGCAGTCGCCCGGCCATATTCGTCAACGGTCAGGCTCTTGTAAGTCCCGGCAGCAACGCCTGTGCGTCCTGCGAGCATCTTGAACGTCAGCGCGGTCGTGCCAAGGGTGATCGGCGCATTCGTGGTCAGGTGCCACAACGAATCACCGTTCGCTGTGCCCTCCTCGACCATGACCGTCAGGCCCGGTGTGACCTTGGCGCTGGTGTTGGCATCGGTCGCCCGCAGCCAGTCACCATTGGCGACGATCCACAGACCGTTGTCTTTCGCTAACGTCTGACCCGGCAGCAACACGCGGTCACCGGCCACCACCGCGACGCCATCAATCTGCTGTGCTCCCTTCAACGGGACGTTGCCGGTTGCCGCAACACGCACCGATTGCTTGCCATCAAGTTTGCCGAGTTCTTCGGCCAGATAACTCATGACCCAGGCGCGCGTGGCTTTGACCACGGTGTCATCAATCAACAACGTCACCAAGGACGCATTGCTGGTCTCGAAGATCGAGCGAATGTAGAACTCTTTCCCCGAACCCGACGTGGCCAGAACCGGTTTGAACGACTCCGGGTATTTGACGATGGCGTAAAGAATCCCGGTATCAGTCCAAAGCCCCCCCTCTCGCACATACCAGCCACCGACATCCGGTGGAATGGTCACTTCAGCGAGCAGCCAGCTCGGGTTCTTCTCGTCTTGGAACAGCGCATTGAGCGGCCCGCGCCAGACTTCGCGTTTCAGCGCGGTGGCGGTTGCGGCCGGGTTGTAGACCCCGCCCTCGCCGCCGTCTCCGACGGAAATCTGTGTCAGCTTGATCGGCACGCCCGCGGCCTTGCATGCCGTTTCGTAGGCAATCCCTGCGTTGGTGAGCAGGGTGTAGTAGTCAGCCATTCAGGCCCCCTGAGGATAGATAGTGAATGTTTCGACGGTGTACAGCGCCGCCGCCATGAACGCTTCACCTGAGGCTTCAAGCCCTTCGATGAACACCGGATAAACCGTGGTCAGTTCGCCGCAGAACGTCGCGGCAGCGATGACGTGATTGCCGAACGCGCTAAGGCCGACCGAGACCGACAGCACGTCCCGTTCGCTTTTCGCATCGGCCAGGCGTCGGTCGAGACGGGCGTCGATGGCTTCGCTGTAGGGTTGTTCAGTGAAGGCGCGCACCGAAAAGCTGTAGGGCGCGCCGGGCGTTGTCTGTTCGTACCAGGCGCGGATTTCCGGGCGCAGTTGCAAACCCTTAGCGGCGTTTTCCAGTGCCTTACGAGTACCCGCCTGGCGCGCGGTGGGCCAGGCCAGTTCGACGGTCAGGCGTTTTTCCGCTTCCGGCGCATCGCTGCTCCATTCGGCGACACCACGATCGGCGGCCAGATACGGCAGAAAAGCGACCGGCGTTTCACTGGGGTTCATCAGTTCGGGGAATGGCGGTGCGATGCGGTCAAGCAAGGCGCCGAATCCCAGATCCAGAGCGCGCTCGAGTGGCGAGCTGTTGGCCGGCAACAAGGTTGGCCGCTGAGTTTTTTCACTCATAGCGTCAGCACCTCGACTTCAACCGCCGTACAGTACGGTGCCTGAAAGGCACTGGTGATGATCGGCGCCAACGGTTCGATAATCTGCAGTTGCACGGCGCCGGCGCTGTGCAGCGTGTAGTCGATCCAGCTCGGATCGACCCGGCCTTCGAGGCGATGGCAACTGTCGGCGTAGGCCTGCAATTGCGCTTGCGCAGCGACTTGCGTCAGGCCCGAATCGGGACCCGAATTGATCTTCGCGACGACGCGGATTTTGTAGCGCTGAATGTCAGCGGCCTTGACGGTGACGAGGTCGGTCTCAGGGCGCACGTCGGGTCGAGCGAAGTGTTGGCGCACGCCCTCCAGCAGTGCTTCGGAAGGTGTGCCATCGCCTTCGCGGGCAAGCACCGTGACCTGCACTTCGCCCGGCGCCGTGCGGCGCCCGTTGCCATCCTTGACCTGCGCAGCGAGACCGTCCGGGTTGAAGGTGTAGGTGACATTCACCACACCGGCATCGCTGGACTCAACCTTCACCGTTGGCCGCTCACCGAGGGTGAACACCTCGCGGCGATATTGCATGCGCGAGCCGGCGGCCGGTGCATGGGGCGCCAGGTAATAACGCAGACGGGCATCGTCGTCGCTTTCATAAATGGCGGGCACTGGCGGGAAGGCTGCCGGGTCGCCGGGATCGAGTAATTGTCGCTCCAGGCCCATGTCCGCCAGCCGTGCATCCAGATTGCTGCCGGTCGCCCACCACGCCAGCATCTGCTTGATGCGCGCGTTGTATTTGCGTTCGTGGGTTTGCAGGCGCACACAGAATGCTTCCAGCGCCAGGGTCAGCAGCTCGCTCTCGTTTTCCAGGCTGGCCTTGAGTTTCGCAGCGCTGGCCGGCGAGCGTGCACCGACGTATTCAACGACGAAAGCCTTGAACTCGGCAAGCAAGTCCTCGAACGCATCAACCGTGATCAGCGCGGGTTCGGCCAGTTGGTTCTGACCGGGGATCAACATGCTCATGTCACGACCTCGAAGGTTTGTTGACGGTTTTTCCAAGTGCCGGCGAAACGCAGCAGCAGGCCGGCGCCCTGACGAGTGGCGACAATCACTTGCGGCTGAAAATCATCGATACCGTTTTGCGGGTTGTAGAACGCTTGCGCGGCATGGCTCTGCGCCAGAAGCAGAACGTCGTCACCGAGGTTCTGCCCCAGCAGCGTGGGGATCAGCGAGCCATACAAAGGCCGTTTTTGCCGGGTACCCAGCGGTGTGGTCAGGGCTCGGGTCGCGCGCTGTACAAATTGCAGCCAGTCGTCGACCGTGGCCCCGCTGTCTCTATCGATTCCAATCATGAGAGGCTCACAAATCAGGGGCTGATGACGCGGCCCTGGTGATCGACCAGCGGGCCGCTGAAGTGCACGCCCGAGGCGTCGATGGTCAGGCCGACGGCGCCCAGTTGCAGGCTGATCAACTGCGGCGTCAGGGCCAGTCGCGCCGGGCCGAGGCTCAGCTCCAGCGCTTGGCGCGAACCACTGAACGCGGCCGGGCCGTTGAGCCAGTGCAGGGTGTGCGCGGCGTCGTCGTAACCGCTTTCGCTGCCGTCCTGGTGCACTCGACGGGTCAGCGTCGGCACTGTGGCGGCGGGTGGAAAGCGGTCACTGTTCAAGCCAAACAACGCCACGCTCTGCGCACCGCTTTCGCCGCTGCCGTAGTTGAACAGCAGGCATTGCTCGCCCACCGACGGAATCCGCGATTCGCTTTGTGCACCAGCGCTGGGGTTGAAAAACTTGATCGCCGGAGTGAGCAAACCGCTGTGGCTGACCTGGCAGGTGTTGCTGGCCGCGTCGACGGTCTGACAGATACCGATGCGGCAGAAGCTCTCGGCGCGGCGGTGCAGGTCTTCGATTTCCGCTTCCATTTCCGCCAGGCGCTCGATGATCGGACCGAGCTGCATGCGCAGTAATGCGTCGAACATGGCTCAGGCCTCCAGCGCGGTGTATTGGTCGGGGTCATCAATGTCGCTGACTTCCCAGGTGCGGGCGAATTTCGCGATCCCGAGCGGGTCATCGAGCAAGGTCGCGCCGAGGTAGAGCGTTTGGGTAAACGTCAGGGTCCAGGCTTTCCAGGATTGATCGCTGCGCATAAGAAGCGATGGCAGACCATCGAGAGCCACCGGCACATCGCATTGGTCACCGGGCAAGCCCCAGCGGTTGTCGGTGATCAGATTTTTCAGCACGGCGATCAGATCGCAGGCGGCAAAAGCGCTGGCGGCGGTCGCCGGAATGACCTGCACTGAGACCGTCATGACGTGGGCGATACGCCCGTCAGCGGCACGTGCTCCCGGTGCGTTGCGGTCGAAATCAATCAATGCCCAGGCTTGCGCGCCGGCCCCCATGAAATCTTCGGGATGACCGACCTGAACAGAGAGGCCAGCCGTGTTACGCAAGGTTGTCGCCATCGCGTTGTACAGCTGCGAAGGCTGCTGGATCGGTGCGGCCATGCAGGACCTCCTTTTTTAAAGGTGCACACGAGATCCCGCCGCGTTTAATGCAGCGAGACGTGAAGGTGAGAGCGTTACTTGGGATCGCGCGGTGGAACGTCGCAGACGCCGATGCGCTTGGCGGCCCAGCGCTCGTACAGGCCGATGGCAACATCGGCACCGGCCATTGCCGTCAGGCAGCCGAACGCGCCGGCGGCCCAGATCGACAAGCCGGCGGCATACAGCAGCATGATCGCCGAGACGCCGCAAATCATGCAGGCGCCGGAGCGCAGGGCCAGACGCCGCAGCAGTGACCAGCCGCGGGCGCCCTCCTTGTCGGCGCGCCACATTTCGCCGGACACCCCGCCGATCACGGCAAGGAGGATGACCAGCCAGATCGGCATGTCTGCCAACGCTTGTTGCTCGTTTGTCATGTCACGCCTCCTGGATGTGCTGATGTAAGCAGGATGGGGAATGCCACCGCACAGGTGCCACCGTCATGTTCCGAGAGGTCACCGAAACGACTCGATGTTCGAAGCTCAAAGCCTCTCGACAATGACATTGTCAATAAAGGCGAAGTTGGCATTCGGGTTTTGTTCATTGGAAAATGCCAGTGTGGTCTGCGTGGTGGTTGCGGTGAAATCGTAGGTGATGGTGGCCCACTCCACGGCAACACCTTTCGCTGTCGGCGTATTGAAGGTCGCTGTTTGACCGGCCACTTTTACCTGAACGACGCCATCCCCGGCACGACTGGCAAACCGAGAATTGCCCGCGCTGAAGGTCAACCGATATTTAGCGCCTACGGTGGTTGCAAAGTTTTGCTGGATCCCGCCGCCATTGCCGTAAACGTAGTTGGCGAGATCAACAATCATGACGCCATCTGCTGCAACAGAGCCGCCGATCGCGTTGGGCATATTGAAGTATTCGGCCCCCGACAAAAAGGTAGTCCAGCCTGTAATTGCATCGGCTTTTGCCGGAGTATCCAGAATGCAGCCGGCACCGCAGGTTGACTGTTCGAAACTGCCGTTCACAAGCAGATTGGCTGCCAGTGCGTTGGTACTGCCAAGCAGTGCAAAGGTAGCGAGAAGCGCAGCGATTTTCTTGTTCAACATTTGTTTTTCATCCGTGATCAGGTTTGGAAAAGTGTATTGGGTCGTCTGGCTCAGAGAGCCAGGCTGAGCGATGGGTCTGCTTTTTCACGGCAGACTGGATGGGTCAGTAAGGAGCAACCGGCCACATGATGTTTGTTGGGTAACCCGACTGCTTATCGACGTCGCTCAGCGCAATGCAATACTGCTTGTGAGCCAGCAATCGGGCTTGCTCTTCTGCGCTGGCCACGGCCAGATCAACCTTGAACTGCAATGAGTTCATCAACAGCCAGTTGGCGGCGACATTCAGAAGTTGCCATTTTTGTTGTTCGGCTTCGTTTCGCAGCTCTTCATCGGTGGGTGCCGAGAAGGTCCAGATGCCGTTGAACGTCGCCCCCCAGCCCACCCGCATATCCGTGCTACCGGTGACATCAACCCAGATCGATGTTGGCGAAGCCGGAGCTTCGGGCATGACTTCACTTTCTTTCAGTTGGACGACTCTGTTGTATTCAACCAATGCATAGAGATTCATGGGCATTCCTTGTTATGAGGTTCTTTTCAATATGGATGTCGCGTTTGATCCGGCAGGCATTCCAAAAAGCCCGGCGCTTGCACGCCGGGCTTTTCAGTAATGCGCTCCTTCGCCTTCCTTCAAATCCTGTGTTCAAGAAGGAAGCTGACTTTTCGGCGCTACTGGCGCGGTACGAGTCCATTCAAATTGTTTTTCCGACCGCGGTCCCTGCCCGCCGGATAACTGCTTCTGGTGCTTTACGCTGCACACCCGGGTCAGTTGCCAACCCTCTGAACCGTTGAGGCCGGTTCATCGCTGCCTGTTCTTGTGGAACTAAAGAGCTTGTCTTGCCAGCCGCTTTGTCGAGCGGCTTGGTGGCAAGAATATGCATGGATGCATATACAGTCAATGCGTAAATGCATTTATTTATGCGAAATAAATGCACGAACGCATGAAGACCACGCTGAGCACGGGCTGGAGGGTTTTGTGCAGGCGAAAAAAAACCTGCCGGGCGGCAGGTTTCAGTTGAATCGCAAAGGTCAGCGGGCGTACATGCCCCACCAGAAGACGTGACCGAGGATCACGATCTGTTCTTCCTGGATTTCCTGGAAGCTGTAGTCCTCATCCGGATGTTCATCCCGATTGAAGCTGCGCAGACGAATGCCGGTGGGCAGGCGGTAGAGCTGCTTCACGCGCAGTTGGCCGTTGTGATTGATCGCGTAAAGATCACCATCGATGATATCGCCGATCCCGCATTTACCCGCATTTACGCCGACCGTGGCGCCGTCACGCAACACCGGCAACATGCTGTTGCCACGCACCGTCACGCATTTGGCCTGGTCGAACTGCACACCGTTATGGCGCAGGCTGCGCTTGCCGAAGCGCAGGCTAGAGCGTTCGCTCTCTTCGATGACGAATCTTCCTGATCCAGCAGCCAATTCAACCTCACGTAGAAAGGGCACCGACACCTCGTCATCATCGACAGGGGTATCGTCGTCCCACAGGCTTATGTCCTTGAGTTCTGCATGCATGTCATCGCGCGCACCCGCCGCCGACTGAGCGACGTCTGCGCGCCCGCGCAACTGATCGGTGCTTACATTGAAGTATTCGGCGATCTTCGAAATATGTTTGTCCGAAGGATCGACGATCTTCCCGCTGAGAATTCGCGAGAGCGTGGATTGCGGCACGCCGGTACGACGGTGAAGCTCCGTGGGGGAGATCCCGTGTTGATCGAGCAGTGCTCTTAAGACGAAGGATACGTTGCGTTTTTGCATAACGCGCATAGTGCTTGAAGTTTTTGCGGAAGACAAATGCTGATTTGCATAAAAGATGCATAAATCATCATTTTCAAACAGAAAGCTTTCACCCGACCGTCATGCCTGCGTCCCGCCGACTGCCCATGGTAACCTTGCGTCCATTACGGAAAAGCCCGGCCGTTGCCCTTGCTTTTGCCCTACATCTTTTAACGAGTTGCCTGACAATCCGATGAATAAAGCCGTCTCTGACCTGTCCTCCCACACCCCGATGATGCAGCAATACTGGCGCCTGAAGAACCAGCACCCGGATCAGCTGATGTTCTACCGCATGGGCGACTTCTACGAGATCTTCTACGAAGACGCGAAGAAGGCGGCCAAATTGCTCGACATCACTCTGACCGCGCGTGGGCAGTCGGCGGGTCAGGCGATTCCGATGTGTGGGATTCCTTACCACGCAGCGGAAGGTTACCTGGCGAAACTGGTCAAGCTCGGCGAGTCGGTGGTGATTTGTGAGCAAGTCGGCGACCCGGCTACCAGCAAGGGTCCGGTGGAACGTCAGGTGGTGCGGATCATTACGCCGGGCACAGTCAGCGATGAAGCGCTGCTCGACGAGCGTCGCGACAACCTGATCGCGGCGGTACTGGGTGACGAACGCCTGTTCGGCCTGGCGGTGCTCGACATCACCAGCGGCAACTTCAGCGTGCTGGAGATCAAGGGCTGGGAAAACCTGCTGGCGGAACTGGAGCGGGTCAACCCGGTGGAACTGCTGATTCCCGATGACTGGCCGAAAGACCTGCCGGCGGAAAAACGTCGCGGGGTCCGTCGTCGTGCACCGTGGGATTTCGAACGTGATTCGGCGTTGAAAAGCCTTTGCCAGCAATTCTCCACCCAGGACCTGAAGGGTTTCGGTTGCGAGAACCTGACCCTGGCCATCGGCGCCGCCGGTTGCCTGTTGGCTTACGCCAAGGAAACCCAGCGCACCGCCCTGCCCCATTTGCGCAGCCTGCGTCACGAACGCCTTGATGACACCGTGGTGCTCGACGGCGCCAGCCGACGCAATCTGGAACTCGACACCAACCTGGCCGGCGGTCGCGACAACACCCTGCAATCGGTGGTGGATCGCTGTCAGACCGCCATGGGTAGCCGCTTGCTGACCCGCTGGCTGAACCGCCCGCTGCGCGATCTCACCGTGCTGCTGGCGCGGCAGAGTTCGATCCGTTGCCTGCTCGACGGCTATCGATTCGAAAAACTGCAGCCGCAGCTCAAGGAAATCGGCGACATCGAGCGTATTCTGGCGCGAATCGGTTTGCGCAATGCGCGGCCCCGTGATCTCGCGCGTTTGCGCGACGCCCTCGGCGCCCTGCCTGAGCTGCAAGTGGCAATGGCTGACCTGGAAGCGCCGCACCTGCAATCGCTGGCAACGATCACCAGCACCTACCCGGAACTCGCCGCGCTGCTGGAAAAAGCCATTATCGACAACCCGCCGGCGGTGATCCGCGACGGCGGCGTGTTGAAAACCGGGTACGACAGCGAACTCGACGAACTGCAATCGCTGAGCGAAAACGCCGGCCAGTTCCTGATTGATCTGGAGGCCCGCGAGAAAGCCCGCACCGGTCTGGCGAATCTGAAGGTCGGTTATAACCGTATTCATGGCTACTTCATTGAACTGCCGAGCAAGCAGGCGGAATCGGCACCGGCGGATTACATCCGGCGCCAGACCCTCAAGGGCGCCGAGCGTTTTATCACCCCGGAATTGAAAGAGTTCGAAGACAAAGCGCTATCGGCCAAGAGCCGGGCGCTGGCGCGCGAGAAAATGCTCTACGAGGCGCTGCTTGAAGACCTGATCAGCCAGTTGCCGCCGTTGCAGGACACCGCTGGAGCACTGGCCGAACTGGACGTGCTGAGCAACCTCGCCGAACGGGCGCTGAATCTTGACTTGAACTGCCCGCGTTTTGTCAGCGAACCGTGCATGCGCATTACTCAGGGTCGTCACCCGGTGGTCGAGCAAGTGCTGACGACGCCGTTCGTGGCCAACGACCTGAGCCTTGATGACAACACGCGGATGCTGGTGATCACCGGGCCGAACATGGGCGGTAAATCCACTTACATGCGGCAGACCGCGCTCATCGTGCTGCTGGCGCACATCGGCAGTTTTGTCCCGGCAGCCAGCTGTGAATTGTCGCTGGTCGACCGCATCTTCACCCGAATCGGCTCCAGTGATGACCTCGCCGGCGGCCGCTCGACCTTTATGGTGGAAATGAGCGAAACCGCCAACATCCTGCACAATGCCACCGAGCGCAGCCTGGTGCTGATGGACGAAGTCGGACGCGGCACCAGCACCTTCGACGGTCTGTCGCTGGCGTGGGCGGCGGCCGAGCGCCTGGCGCATCTGCGAGCGTATACGCTGTTCGCCACGCACTACTTTGAACTGACGGTACTGCCGGAGGCCGAACCTCTGGTAGCCAACGTGCATCTCAATGCAACCGAGCACAACGAGCGCATCGTGTTTCTGCATCACGTCCTGCCCGGACCGGCCAGCCAGAGCTATGGCTTGGCGGTGGCGCAACTGGCCGGCGTGCCCAGCGAAGTGATCGTGCGCGCCCGTGAACATTTGAGCCGTCTGGAGGATACCGCCCTGCCTCATGAGGCGCCGAAACCGGCCGCAAAAGGCAAACCGTCGACACCGCAGCAAAGCGACATGTTCGCCAGCCTGCCGCACCCGGTACTCGACGAACTGGCAAAAGTGGATCTGGACGACATGACGCCCCGCCGTGCGCTCGAAATGCTCTATGCACTGAAGAACCGGATATAAGTACTAAAGAAGCGGATATAACGCAAACGGCTTCAAGCTGTTAGAATCTCGCGCGGTTTGGGATGCTGCCGGCTAATAGCCTGGCTGGCAGGTATCGCTCCCGAACCTGGCGACCCCAACCGTGAAGGGGCAACGCTGCCGCCGCCTGAGGAGAGAATTAGAAATGACCTTCGTCGTCACCGACAACTGCATCAAGTGCAAGTACACCGACTGCGTAGAAGTCTGTCCGGTGGACTGCTTTTACGAAGGCCCGAACTTCCTGGTGATTCACCCGGATGAGTGCATCGACTGCGCGCTGTGTGAACCAGAGTGCCCTGCCGTGGCGATCTTCTCGGAAGACGAGATTCCGGCTGGCATGGAAAACTTCATTGAGCTCAATGCCGAGCTGGCGGATATCTGGCCCAACATCACCGAACGCAAGGATCCATTGCCGGATTCTGCCGAGTGGGATGGCAAGCCAAACAAGATCGAACAACTCGAACGCTGATCTGACCGCGCTCGAATGAAAAGGCCCCTTGCGGGCCTTTTTGCTTTTTGAAGGTTCTACTTTTCTGCAGACGAAAAAAGGGGCGGTATGACCCGCCCACATTTTTTCCCTATTCCCTGTATTCCTTTTCATCGTCCTGATGAATCGCGTCCTGCGATGTCCGTTCCCTTCATCCGTAAAGGGCGTGTCTGTCCGTCGACACAACTCAGATATTAGAGAGTTCCCCGGCGGGAGCAATCGGCGCTGAGGGCGCGACTGCGGTGTCATCAGCCTTTAACATTAAAAAAATAACCATTCCAATCAATAGGTTAAGCCATAACGACAGCCGACATAGACGTCTGCCACTGTGTAAAAATTCCGAACACTTACGACACAGTAAGCAATGGCTTACAGCAGGAGACTACAAACGCAGAAAGTGCTGACCGCTGGTCAGGTGCCTTGCCCGTGCCCCGCCGGTCCTTTCTTCAACACAAAAACAAAAAGCCCCGACTGGTCGAACCAGGCGGGGCTTTTCGCGGGCGGTCGCTCGAGTGCTTATTGGAACAGCGACTCGCTCGACAGGCCATTCTTCTCGAGAATTTCGCGAAGACGCTTGAGGCCTTCTACCTGGATCTGCCGGACCCGTTCCCGGGTCAGGCCAATCTCCAGGCCTACATCCTCCAGCGTGCTGCTTTCATGACCGCGCAGGCCGAAGCGGCGTATCACCACCTCGCGCTGTTTGTCGGTCAGCTCGGACAGCCACTGATCGATGCTCTGGGACAGATCGTCGTCCTGCAGCAGTTCGCAGGGATCGGTCGGACGGTCGTCGGTGAGGGTGTCCAGCAGGGTTTTATCCGAATCCGGACCCAGCGAGACGTCGACCGAAGAAACCCGTTCATTCAGGCCGAGCATACGCTTGACCTCGCCTACCGGTTTTTCCAGCAGGTTGGCGATTTCTTCGGGTGAAGGTTCGTGATCGAGCTTTTGCGTCAGCTCCCGTGCGGCCCGCAGGTACACGTTGAGCTCCTTGACCACATGGATCGGCAACCGGATGGTCCGGGTCTGATTCATGATGGCGCGCTCGATGGTCTGACGAATCCACCAGGTCGCGTAGGTCGAGAAGCGGAAACCGCGCTCGGGATCGAACTTTTCTACCGCGCGGATCAGCCCGAGGTTGCCCTCTTCGATCAGATCCAGCAGCGACAGCCCCCGATTGACGTAACGCCGGGCGATTTTGACCACCAGCCGCAGGTTACTTTCAATCATGCGCTTGCGCCCGGCCGGATCGCCACTTTGCGACAAGCGCGCAAAATGAACTTCTTCCTCCGGGGAGAGCAATGGGGAAAAGCCAATTTCGTTGAGATACAACTGCGTGGCATCAAGTGCACGCGTGTAGTCGATGTACTTGTGTTGTTTAAGTGAAGCGGAGTGTTTGGATCTGGAACGAACGGAAGGTGGAGCAGCCCCTTCATCATTCAACATCGAATCCGAATCGATGCCGGTCTCCATAAGGAGAACCTCATCGTCGATGTCAAACTCCGGCACTTCTTTACTGAGAGCCATTGTTATAGTCCTTTGGTGAGTTCGACCCCAAGCTCAAGCGACGCCTTTATCCTTGGCAGCGCTGGAGCCTGTCCCCTCTACGCGACGGAACAGGCTGGCTTACAAATCAACGTCTTGGCAGGAACTGCAGTGGATCCACAGGTTTACCTTGGCGGCGAATCTCAAAGTGCAGTTTCACCCGGTCCGTACCCGTTGACCCCATTTCGGCAATTGTCTGTCCGACCTTGACCTGCTGTCCCTCCCGAACCAACAGCCTGCGGTTGTGACCGTAGGCACTGACGTAGGTTTCGCTGTGTTTGATGATGACCAATTCGCCGTAGCCCCTTAAGCCACTCCCGGCGTATACGACCGTCCCATCAGACGCAGCTAAAACAGGCTGTCCCAAATCTCCGGCGATATCAATTC
Source organism: Pseudomonas sp. SWRI99 (assembly GCF_014270125.1). Lineage (NCBI taxonomy): Bacteria > Pseudomonadati > Pseudomonadota > Gammaproteobacteria > Pseudomonadales > Pseudomonadaceae > Pseudomonas > Pseudomonas sp. SWRI99. The sequence goes on from NZ_JABWQR010000003.1 coordinate 62,194, forward strand.
CTTTATTCAAACTACCGTTTGAAGAGAATTTTCCAATAAGAATGCCATTAGATGGCCATCCCCAGCCGGTCGGGGCTGGCCCTGCCGGAGGCAATGGTGCAGGGGTTGGCTTGTTCGCGACGGACGGTACAGCCCCGGCAGAACCGGTGGTTGTGGTGGTCGTCGTGCCATTGGCCTGGCGCCGGATTACTGTGGTTTTGCTCGACGAAGAAGGCGAAGAACTGGTGTTTCTCACCACGGCTGTCGACGTTGATCCGCTACGCCCGTCAAAGCGAATTGTCTGACCTGGGTGGATCGTATACGGCGTAGGAATATTGTTCCGCGCAGCGAGGGCTTTGTAGTCCCAGCCGTAGCGAAACGCGATCGAAAACAGCGTGTCGCCCGGACGGACTACATACTGCCCGGTCGTTACGGTCGGCCGCTGGGCCACTGCCTTGTTGCGATCGACGACACTCACGTTGCTCGATTTGGTGCTGGAGCAACCGACCAGCAGGGTGCTCAAGACAAGGCCAGTCACCAGGCGCTGAAAGCTCGTGTTACCCATACGCTGCGCAATGACTCTGAGACTCACCCGCCGCTCCCTTTGTGGTGGCTGAAAAATGTGTGATACCGGTACCCGGCATCAAATGTCGCAAGTATAACGGGCAGAACCGGCTTTACCCTTAATGAAGCGAAATCGCTGTGCGCACACGTTTGCCAGCTGGCAATACGCTACGTTTAATCCGACATTGCCGCTGTAAGACCGAGGCCGTTGAAAGGAATTCAACAGCGGCAAACAAATGCTCAGGCCAGTGGCCCGTTGAGCAAAGGCACGAAGCGCACAGCGCCCAGAACGTGGCGGGAAAAGCCGTGTTCTTCGCGCACGATCAGCATCAGTTGTTGCACCTCGCCCGACCCGACCGGAATCACCATGCGCCCGCCAGGCGCCAGTTGATCGAGCAAGGCTTGCGGTACATCGGTTGCGACCGCCGTGACGATAATGCCGTTGTAAGGTGCCAGCGCCGGCCAGCCTTCCCAGCCATCGCCCCAGCGAAACACCACGTTGCGCAGGTTCAATTCAACCAGACGTTCCTTGGCGCGATCCTGCAGCACCTTGATCCGCTCGACGGAAAACACCCGTTCGACCAGTTGCGACAGCACCGCCGTCTGATAACCGGAGCCGGTACCGATTTCCAGTACTTTATCCAGCGGCCCCGCTTCCAGCAGCAGCTCGCTCATGCGCGCCACCATATAAGGCTGGGAAATGGTCTGGTTGTTGCCAATCGGCAATGCGGTGTCTTCATAAGCGCGATGGGCCAGCGCTTCATCGACGAACAGGTGACGCGGCGTTCGCCGAATAACCTCCAGCACCTTGGCGTTGCTCACGCCTTCTTCATACAGGCGCTGGATCAGGCGTTCGCGTGTGCGCTGGGACGTCATGCCGATGCCGCTGCGCAGGCGATCTTCGTGTTCACGCGCCATCAGCCGAGTCCTCCCAGCCAGCCGTCAAGACTTCTGAAGGCATCGTTGAAGGTGCGATCGAGCTGCAACGGGGTAATGGAAACGTAGCCTTGCATCACTGCATGAAAATCAGTGCCCGGACCGCCGTCTTCGGCATCGCCGGCCGCTGCAATCCAGTAACCGGCCTTGCCACGGGGGTCGACCACTTTCATCGGCGCCGCCGCCCGGGCGCGATGGCCGAGTCGGGTCAGCTGGATGCCACGGATGTGATCGATCGGCAGATTGGGAATATTCACGTTGAGCACCGTGCGCGGCGGCAAATCGAGCCCGGCATGCGCCTCGACCAGTTTGCGCGCAAAGTAGGCCGCCGTCGGCAGGTTATCCACCTGACGCGAGACCAGCGAAAAGGCAAACGAGGGGCGTTCGAGGAAACGTCCCTCCAGGGCCGCCGCCACCGTCCCGGAATACAGCACATCATCGCCAAGGTTGGCGCCGAGATTAATGCCGGAAACCACCATGTCCGCTTCGCGCTCCAGCAGACCGTTAAGGCCCAGGTGCACACAGTCGGTCGGCGTGCCATTGAGGCTGATGAAGCCATTGGCCAGGTATTGCGGGTGCAACGGACGGTCGAGCGTCAGCGAACTGCTGGCGCCGCTTTTGTCCTGCTCGGGGGCGATAACCACGCACTCGGTGTAATCCGCCAGCGCAGCATAAAGCGCGGCGAGACCGGGTGCGGTTACCCCATCGTCGTTAGAAATCAGAATACGCATGGGCTGTCCGTCTGCCCCACCGGCACCAGATCAACGAGTTCGCGCACCAATACGGTGGCGAAGCATCCGGCCGGGAGGACGAATTCCAGTTGCAGAATGTCAGGCTGGGGATAATGCCACGTCAACCCGCCAATGGGCAGTCGCAGGATGCGACGTTCGTGGCTCATGCCGGCGTGAATCAACCAATCACGCAGATCCGCTTCACGCGCGGCGATCCCCTGCTCCAGATCATGGACTGTCCCTGTGGCCGGAGAGTCACCTGCCCCCCACTGCGGACCGGTCGGATGCAGATCGAGAATCGCCAGTCGCGGGTCGCTGCACTCGGCTTCACCGGCCGGGAAAAAACTGCGGCTGTCAGTGAACGCGAGCAGATCGCCGACCAGCGCAAGCTGCCAAGTGCCATCGGCAACACGCGCCGCCAGCACCTGATTGAACAGAAAGCTGCGCGCCGTCGACAGCAAACGCGAACGTACGTTGCGCTGTTCCGGCAAGGCCTTGCGCGCCGCCCACGCCCGCGCATCGACGACGTTACCGCCGTCATGACCGAAACGCTGGGCGCCGAAATAATTGGGAATGCCTTGCTTGACGATCAGTTGCAGGCGCTGTTCCAGCGCAGCCTCATCGCCGGCGAACTGAGTCAGGCGCAAGGTGAAGCCATTGGCCGAGTGCGCGCCGCGTTGCAGCTTGCGCTTGTGGCGCGTGGTCTTGAGGATCCTCAACGTGTCGTTTTCCGCCGCCGACAGGTCCGGATCGGCCTTGCCCGGCAACTGCACGCTGAACCACTGGCGAGTCAGGGCCTGACGATCCTTGAGGCCGGCATAGCTGACAGTACGCAAGGGCACACCGGCGGCCTTGGCGATCCGCCGTGCGGCTTCTTCGGTATTCAATCCACGCTTTTCCACCCAGATCCACAGATGTTCGCCGTCGCCACTGAACGGGATATCCAGAACTTCATCGACCTGGAAGTCTTCGGCAATGGCTTTCAGTACCGCCGTGCCGAGGGGTTCACCGTAGGCGCGTGGGCCGAGCAATTGCAGTTCATTCATGCGCGCAGCAACAAGGCAACGGAATGCACGGCGATGCCTTCTTCGCGACCGACAAAGCCGAGCTTTTCGGTGGTGGTAGCTTTCACGTTCACTTGATCCAACTCTACTTGAAGATCCGCAGCGATCAGCGCGCGCATCGATTCGATATGCGGGGCCATCTTCGGCGCCTGGGCAACAATGGTGTTATCGACGTTACCGACCTTCCAGCCCTTGGCATGGATCAGACTGACCACATGACGCAGCAGCATTCGACTGTCGGCGCCCTTGAATTGCGGGTCGGTGTCCGGGAAGTGTTTGCCGATATCACCCAGCGCCGCTGCGCCGAGCAAGGCATCGCTCAGGGCGTGCAGCAGGACGTCACCGTCGGAATGAGCGAGGAGCCCGAAGCTGTGTGCAATCTGCACGCCGCCGAGAGTAATGAAATCGCCTTCAGCGAAACGGTGCACATCATAGCCGTGGCCAATACGCATAAAAAAACGCCCCGATTTTTGTCAGGGCGTGATTCTACCTGCTTTGTCAGACATTAGGCGCCTAGAGCGCGCGCGTGATGCTGCAAGTGGTCGTCAATAAAGCTTGAGATGAAGAAATAGCTATGGTCATAGCCCGGTTGCAGGCGCAACGTCAGCGGGTGGCCCGCCTGTTTTGCCGCTTGTTGCAGGGCTTCGGGTTTGAGCTGGGTCGCGAGGAAATCGTCGCGATCACCTTGATCGACCAGTAACGGCAGCTTCTCCGAGGCCTCCGCGATCAGCGCACAGGCGTCCCACTCTTTCCACTTGGAACGGTCTTCGCCCAGGTAATGAGAGAAGGCTTTCTGACCCCAAGGGCAATCAATCGGATGGGTAATCGGCGAAAACGCCGAAACCGACTGGTAACGCCCCGGATTGCGCAATGCACACACCAAAGCACCGTGACCGCCCATGGAGTGTCCGCTGATGCTGCGTTTGTCGGAAGCGGGGAAATGCGCTTCAACCAGTGAAGGCAATTCCTGCACGACATAGTCATGCATCCGATAGTGGCGCGCCCAGGGTTCCTGCGTGGCATTCAGATAAAACCCGGCGCCGAGACCAAAATCCCAAGCCTTGTCCGCATCGTCCGGGACATCCGGGCCACGCGGGCTGGTGTCCGGTGCGACGATGATCAAACCAAGCTCGGCGGCCATGCGCATCGCACCGGCCTTTTGCATGAAATTTTCATCGGTGCAGGTCAAACCCGACAACCAGTACAGCACCGGCAGCTTGCCGCCCTGCTCTGCCTGCGGGGGCAGGTACACGGCGAACACCATGTCGCAATCAAGCACCTCGGAGCGATGGCGATAGCGCTTGTGCCAACCGCCGAAACTCTTCTGACAGGAAATGTTTTCCAGATTCATAGCACTTCAGCCGCAAGCTGCGAGCTTCAAGCTGCACGAGGGCGTTGCGCCTGCTTGCAGCTTATGGCTTGTAGCTTGTCGCTGCTCCTTAGAAATGAATGACAGTGCGGATGCTCTTGCCTTCGTGCATCAGGTCGAAAGCCTTGTTGATGTCTTCCAGACCCATGGTGTGGGTGATGAAAGTGTCCAGCGGGATTTCGCCGCTTTGGGCCATATCGACGTAGCTCGGCAATTCGCTGCGGCCACGCACACCGCCGAATGCCGAACCGCGCCAGACGCGACCGGTGACCAACTGGAACGGCCGGGTAGCGATTTCCTGGCCGGCGCCGGCAACGCCGATGATCACCGACTCGCCCCAGCCTTTGTGGCAGCACTCAAGCGCGGCGCGCATCAGTTGCACGTTGCCGATGCATTCGAAGGAGAAGTCCACGCCGCCATCGGTCATGTCGACGATGACTTCCTGGATCGGACGATCGAAGTCCTTCGGATTGACGCAGTCGGTGGCACCCAGTTGTTTGGCGATTTCGAATTTGGCCGGGTTGATGTCGATCGCGATGATCCGTGCAGCCTTGGCTTTCACCGCACCGATCACGGCAGACAAACCGATACCGCCGAGGCCGAAGATCGCCACGGTGTCACCGGGCTTGACCTTGGCGGTGTTGAGCACGGCGCCAATGCCGGTAGTCACGCCGCAACCGAGCAGGCAGACCTTCTCCAGCGGCGCGTCCTTGGCGATCTTGGCCACGGAAATTTCCGGCAGCACGGTGTATTCCGCGAACGTCGAGGTGCCCATGTAGTGGAAGATCGTTTCGCCCTTGTAGGAAAAACGCGATGTGCCGTCAGGCATGAGGCCTTTACCTTGAGTGGCACGAATCGCCTGACACAGGTTGGTCTTGCCAGACTTGCAGAATTTGCACTGGCCGCATTCCGGGGTGTACAGCGGAATGACGTGATCGCCAACAGCGACCGAGGTCACGCCCTCGCCAATGGCTTCGACGATGGCGCCACCTTCGTGGCCGAGAATCGACGGGAAGATGCCTTCCGGATCGGCGCCTGACAAGGTGTAGGCATCGGTGTGGCAAACCCCGGAAGCGACAACGCGCAGCAGCACTTCACCGGCCTTGGGCATGGCGACATCGACTTCTACGATTTCCAGCGGCTTCTTGGCCTCGAAGGCAACGGCGGCGCGTGACTTGATCATGCTGACTCTCCAGTGAATCCAATGAATATAAAACAGACAAACAGTGTAGTTCAGCGCTCAGTGATTAATAATCCGGACAAATGCAAAATATTATTGCTGTACAGGGACAATCTTCATGTCGGAAAACCGTTGGGAAGGCATCGACGAGTTCGTTGCCGTCGCCGAATGCAGCCAATTCACCGCAGCGGCAGAGCGACTCGGGGTTTCGTCCTCGCACGTCAGTCGCCAAATCGTCCGGCTGGAGGAGCGTTTACAGACGCGCCTGCTGTATCGCAGCACCCGGCGAGTGACGCTGACCGAGGCCGGGCAGACTTTTCTCCAGCACTGTCAGCGCTTGCAGGATGGCCGCGAAGAGGCGTTGCGCGCGGTTGGCGATCTGACCAGCGAACCGAAAGGCATGCTGCGCATGACCTGTGCCGTGGCCTATGGCGAACGGTTTATCGTGCCGCTGGTGACACGATTCATGGGGCTTTACCCGCAACTGCGCATCGATATCGAACTGAGCAATCGCCAACTGGACCTGGTGCACGAGGGTCTGGACTTGGCAATCCGCCTCGGCCGGCTGCAGGATTCGCGGCTGGTCGCCACTCGCCTGGCACCACGGCGCATGTACCTGTGCGCATCGCCGTCCTACCTGGAACGGTACGGTCGCCCACACAGTTTGTCGGAACTGAGTCGGCATAATTGCCTGATTGGCAGCTCGGACATCTGGCAACTGGAACAGAACGGGCGGGAATTTTCCCAGCGGGTGCAGGGCAACTGGCGTTGCAACAGCGGACAGGCGGTACTGGACGCGGCGCTGCAAGGGGTGGGGTTGTGTCAGTTGCCGGATTATTACGTGCTCGAACATTTGCACAGCGGCGCGTTGATTTCCTTGCTGGAGGCGCACCAGCCGCCGAATACGGCGGTGTGGGCGTTGTATCCGCAGCAGCGGCATTTGTCGCCGAAGGTGCGCAAGTTGGTGGACTTTCTGAAGGTGGGGTTGGCTGAGCGGCCGGAGTACAGGGTTTGAGTTATGGACTGCCTGTGTGAGCGCTTTCGCGAGCAGGCTCGCTCCCACAAGGGAAATGCATTTAGCCGTCGAACGCGGTTAACTGTGGGAGTGAGCCTGCTCGCGAAGGCAATCTGTTAAGCGCCATAACACTCAGCGGCGATTAGCCCAACGCTGGCGCAACCATTCCAGGTCTTCAGGTCGGGTCACCTTGAGATTATCCGCCCGCCCCTCGATCAGTCGCGGCGCCAGACCGGCCCACTCCATCGCCGACGCTTCATCGGTAATCACGGCATCCGCCACCAGACTGTCGGCCAACGCCCGATGCAACGCGCCGAGGCGAAACATCTGCGGCGTATACGCCTGCCAGATCACGCTGCGATCCACGGTTTCAACTACGCGCCCGTTTTTATCGACGCGCTTGAGCGTGTCGCGGGCAGGCACGGCCAGCAGGCCGCCCACCGGGTCATCAGCCAGTTCAGCGAGCAGTTTGTCGAGATCGTCGCGACTCAGATTCGGCCGTGCCGCATCGTGCACCAGCACCCAATCTTCGTCGTCGGCACCGTGCGCATGCAGATGCAGCAAGGCATGGAGTACCGAAGCGGAACGCTCTGCCCCGCCATCAACCCGCTGAATCCGCGGATCGTTGACGCACGCCAGGTGCGGCCAATAAGGGTCGTCAACAGCAAGACTGACCACCAGCCCCTTCAGGCTTGGGTGATCAAGGAAACAGCCGAGGCTGTGTTCGAGAATTGTACGCCCGCCCAGTTGCAGATACTGCTTGGGACGGTCCGCGGCCATTCGGGCACCGACGCCCGCGGCAGGAATCACGGCCCAGAAGGCCGGCAGGGAATCGATCATTGGGCCAACTGGTAAAGGGTTTCGCCGTCCTTGACCATGCCCAGTTCGTGACGAGCCCGCTCTTCAACGGTCTCCATGCCCTTTTTCAGTTCGCTGACTTCGGCGTCCATGACCCGGTTGCGCTCCAGCAGGCCTTCGTTCTCGGCGTGTTGGTCGGCAATCTGCTGTTTCAGCTCGGCGACCTGCGCCAGACTGCCATTGCCCACCCACAGGCGGTACTGCAGACCGGCCAGCAGCAAGAGCAAAACGAGAAACAACCAGTAAGGACTGCGCATCGAATATCAGGTATCCAGTGAAAAAAGACAGCCACGCCACAACTTTGAAGCATCTGATAGCACGAAGCCTGGAAAGGTCCAGGCTTGTGCTTAAGGCATCAGATTAGTGGCAAATCCATCGCTGTCACGACTTTTTCGACACAATCCGGTGTCCTTTGATCAGGTTGCGCTTAACCGCGGAACTCGGCGCGACCGTTGTACTTGGCCTTGCCGTTCAACTGCTCTTCGATACGCAGCAGTTGGTTGTACTTGGAAACGCGGTCGGAACGGCACAGCGAACCGGTCTTGATCTGGCCAGCCGAGGTACCAACAGCCAGGTCGGCAATGGTCGAATCTTCGGTTTCGCCGGAACGGTGCGAGATCACTGCGGTGTAACCGGCAGCCTTGGCCATCTGGATGGCTTCCAGGGTTTCGGTCAGGGTGCCGATCTGGTTGAACTTGATCAGGATCGAGTTGGCGATCTTTTTATCGATGCCTTCTTTCAGGATCTTGGTGTTGGTCACGAACAAATCGTCGCCGACCAGTTGCGTTTTCTCGCCGATCTTGTCGGTGAGGATTTTCCAGCCAGCCCAGTCGGACTCGTCCAGGCCATCTTCGATGGAGATGATCGGGTAGCGCTCGGTCAGGCCCTTGAGGTAGTCGGCGAAACCTTCAGCGGTGAACACCTGGCCTTCGCCGGACAGGTTGTACTTGCCGTCTTCGTAGAATTCGCTCGCGGCGCAGTCCAGCGCCAGGGTCACGTCAGTGCCCAGCTTGTAACCGGCGTTGGCCACGGCTTCGGAGATCACTTTCAGCGCGTCTTCGTTGGACGCCAGGTTCGGTGCGAAACCGCCTTCGTCGCCAACGGCAGTGCTCAGGCCACGGGCCTTCAGCACGGCTTTCAAGTGATGGAAAATCTCGGTACCCATGCGCAGACCTTCCGAGAACGACTTGGCGCCCACCGGCTGCACCATGAATTCCTGGATGTCGACGTTGTTATCGGCGTGCTCGCCACCGTTGATGATGTTCATCATCGGCACCGGCATCGAGTACACACCCGGGGTGCCGTTGAGGTTGGCGATGTGTGCGTACAGCGGCAGGTCCTGATCCTGAGCAGCCGCCTTGGCCGCAGCCAGGGACACAGCGAGGATGGCGTTGGCGCCCAGGGTCGCTTTGTTTTCGGTACCGTCGAGCTTGATCATCGCGTGGTCGAGGGCTTTCTGGTCGCTTGGGTCGGTGCCCAGCAGCAGATCGCGGATCGGACCGTTGATGTTGGCTACCGCTTTGAGCACGCCCTTGCCCAGGTAACGGCTCTTGTCGCCATCACGCAGCTCGAGTGCTTCACGCGAGCCAGTGGATGCACCGGACGGCGCGCAGGCGCTGCCGATGATGCCGTTGTCGAGAAGCACATCCGCTTCCACGGTGGGGTTGCCACGGGAGTCGAGAACTTCACGACCTTTGATGTCGACGATTTTTGCCATTGTTGTAAACACTCCAAAGTTGACGAAAACGACGCAGCTAGAGGAAATCTTTATCGTCGGCAAGCGAAGTACAGCGGGCAGACTTGCAGACGACAGCGCTCACGCCCGAGGGCATGAGCGACAAATCGTGCGGTACTTTACCGGAGAATCGAGCGTTACGCGGTTTCTACCGTCGGAAAACTCTTCACCAGTTCGTCCAAAGCCTTGAGCTGGGCCAGGAATGGCTCCAGTTTGTCCAGACGCAAGGCGCAAGGGCCGTCGCATTTGGCGTTGTCCGGATCCGGATGTGCTTCGAGGAACAGACCCGCCAGCGACTGGCTCATGCCGGCCTTGGCCAGATCAGTGACCTGTGCGCGGCGACCGCCGGCGGAGTCGGAACGACCGCCAGGCATTTGCAGCGAATGGGTCACGTCGAAGAACACCGGGTATTCGAACTGCTTCATGATGCCGAAGCCGAGCATGTCGACCACGAGGTTGTTGTAGCCGAAGCTCGAACCGCGCTCGCAGAGAATCAGTTGATCGTTACCCGCTTCGACGCACTTGTTCAGGATGTGTTTCATTTCCTGGGGCGCGAGGAACTGGGCTTTCTTGATGTTGATGACGGCGTTGGTCTTGGCCATCGCGACAACCAGATCGGTCTGGCGCGACAGGAAGGCCGGCAACTGGATGATGTCGCAGACCTCAGCGACGACCGCGGCCTGATCCGGCTCGTGGACGTCGGTGATGATCGGCACGCCGAAAGCCTGTTTGATGTCCTGGAAGATGCGCATGCCCTCTTCCAGGCCAGGACCGCGGTAGGAGGTCACAGAAGAACGGTTGGCCTTGTCGAAGCTGGCCTTGAACACGTAGGGGATACCGAGTTTTTCGGTGACCTTCACGTACTCTTCGCAAACCTGCATGGCCATGTCACGGCTTTCCAGCACGTTCATGCCGCCGAACAGCACCATGGGTTTGTCATTGGCAATCTCGATGTCGCCGACGCGGATAATCTTCTGTGCCATCGGGTTACGCCTTCTTCTGGTGTTGAGCCAACGCGGCTTTGACAAAACCGCTGAACAGCGGATGGCCGTCACGTGGTGTCGAGGTGAACTCAGGGTGGAACTGGCAGGCGACGAACCACGGATGATCCGGGGCTTCAACCACTTCGACCAACGCGGCATCAGCGGAGCGACCGGAAATCTTCAGGCCGGCTTCGATGATCTGCGGCAGCAGGTTGTTGTTCACTTCGTAACGGTGACGGTGACGTTCGACGATCACGTCCTTGCCGTAGCAGTCGTGCACTTTGGAGCCCGGCTCGAGCAGGCAGTCCTGCGCGCCCAGGCGCATGGTGCCGCCCAGGTCCGACGATTCGGTACGCACTTCAACAGCGCCGGTGGCGTCTTCCCACTCGGTGATCAGACCGACAACCGGATGGCCGCTGGCACGATCGAACTCGGTGGAGTTGGCGTCTTTCCAGCCCAACACGTTACGGGCGAATTCAATGACCGCCACTTGCATGCCCAGGCAGATGCCCAGGTACGGCACCTTGTTTTCACGAGCGTACTGAACGGCAGTAATCTTGCCTTCCACGCCACGCAGACCGAAGCCACCCGGCACCAGAATCGCGTCGACACCTTCGAGCAGCGCAGTGCCCTGGTTCTCGATGTCTTCGGAATCGATGTAGCGCAGATTGACCTTGGTGCGGTTGCTGATACCGGCGTGGCTCATCGCTTCGATCAGCGACTTGTAAGCGTCCAGCAGCTCCATGTACTTGCCGACCATGGCGATGGTCACTTCGTGTTCCGGGTTCAGCTTGGCGTCAACCACCGCTTCCCACTCGGACAGATCGGCGCTGCCGCATTGCAGACCGAAACGCTCGACGACGAAATCGTCCAGACCCTGCGAGTGCAGGATGCCCGGGATCTTGTAGATGGTGTCGGCGTCTTCCAGCGCGATGACCGCACGCTCTTCAACGTTGGTGAACTGCGCGATCTTGCGACGCGACGAGATGTCGATCGGGTGATCGGAGCGGCACACCAGCACGTCTGGCTGCAGGCCGATCGAACGCAGTTCCTTGACGGAGTGCTGGGTCGGCTTGGTCTTGGTCTCGCCAGCGGTGGCGATGTACGGCACCAGCGTCAGGTGCATCAGCATCGCGCGCTTGGCGCCGACCTCGAAACGCAATTGACGGATGGCTTCGAGGAAAGGTTGCGACTCGATGTCACCGACGGTGCCACCGATTTCGACCATTGCCACGTCGGCGTCACCGGCACCCTTGATGATGCGGCGCTTGATTTCGTCGGTGATGTGCGGAATCACCTGGATGGTTGCACCCAGGTAGTCACCACGGCGCTCTTTGCGCAGCACGTGCTCGTAGACACGGCCGGTGGTGAAGTTGTTGTTCTGGGTCATGGTCGTGCGGATGAACCGCTCGTAGTGGCCCAGGTCCAGGTCAGTCTCGGCGCCGTCGTGGGTGACGAACACTTCACCGTGCTGGAACGGGCTCATGGTGCCCGGGTCGACGTTGATGTACGGATCCAGCTTAAGCATGGTGACCTTAAGCCCCCGCGCCTCCAGGATGGCCGCCAATGAAGCCGAGGCAATGCCTTTCCCCAATGAAGAAACAACACCGCCCGTGACGAATATGTAGCGCGTCATGAAAAACCCTAGAAGTCTGCGTTAAAGCGGTACGAGCCGCCGGGGAAAGCGAAGGAAGGCCGAAGCCCCCGATCACCTGCATTAATCACAGTGCACCTTTCAAAAAAACCGCCGCGTTGGGACAGACCGGCAGATGAAACACCGGAAGGTTGCTCGCTACACATTTTTTGGAATCGCCCAGCAAAGACTGCTTGGTAATCGGCAACTCCTGCGATTCAGGCGAATCCACAGAAGTTGTATCAAGAAGGGAGCGTAGTCTACCGGAATGCCCCTTTCATCTCAAACCTTGATCTTCGTCTGTTGGCTGCCAATGCAATTTCCAGTTGTCGTGCGTATCGCCATCAAGGCCCGCCAGGTTGGCCACCGCGAGTAATTCATCGCCACGCAACAGCAGCGGCAATCTGCCACGCAAGAAACCCGGCACCGCGCGCTCGTTGAGCAGGCGCTTGAGATCACGATGACCACGGTCGGTCAGCCGCAGCACTTCGCCGCCCTGCCGGTAAGCAATCCGCAGCGGCCCCTGGGGAGGCTGCCCACAGAACATGACGCGACCGTTACCCGGCAAGCGTAGCGCTGACGCCGGGGCCTGCCATTCGCCGCCGATCGCTGGAACTTGCAGCCAGTCGCCGCTGAGCCACCAGAGGCGGCCAGCGCCGCGGTGCAGTTCGCCATCGGCCAGTCGCCAGACCGGTGCAGCATCCTGGGCCGCGTCGCGCAGATGGGTCCAACCCGACCAATGGTCAGTGTCGGGCAGACGAGTCAGCGGTTCGAGCCAGTGACTGAGGGCGTTTCGCTGGCGCGCGGCGGACAAGGCGGCCAACGGTGCCAGCGCCAGCGATGGCACCCCCAGCCAGTCGAATTCATGGGCAGTTTCGGCCTGTGCCAGGTCGATCCGCGCCAGTTCATCCAGCAAGCCTTGCGCCTCACGCAGATGCGCAGCCGTGCGCGACAGGCTGGCCTGCGCTTGCGGCCAGCGCTCGGTCACGGCAGGCATGATCCGCTGGCGCAGAAAGTTTCGTGAGAAGCGCTGATCCTGATTCGACGGGTCCTCGATCCAGCGCAACTGATGAGCCTGTGCATAACGTTCCAGCTCGGCGCGACCAACGTCCAGTAACGGACGAACCAACACGCCCTGCCCCACTGGCCGCTGCGATGGCATCCCGCCAAGCCCGCGCACACCGGCACCGCGCAACAGCCGAAACAGTAGCGTTTCCGCTTGATCGTCGCGGTGCTGGCCGGTCAGCAGCACCTCATTGGTCTGCGTCAGCGAACTGAACACCGCATACCGCGCATCCCGCGCCGCCCGCTCAAGGCTCGCCCCCGGTTGCACCCTCACCCGCTGCACTTGCAACGGCACACCCCAAGCATCGCAAACGGCTTGGCAATGTTGCGGCCACGCATCTGCCGCAGCTTGAAGACCGTGATGGATGTGGATAGCGCTTAGCGCAGGGAGGGATTCGGTTTTTGCCAGGGTGGCAAGAAGGTGCAGGAGGACAGTGGAATCGAGGCCACCGGAAAACGCGATGCGCCAGTGAGCGGCGTGGCGCCAGGGCTCAAGGTTCAGCAGAAGCCGGGATGGCAAATCAATCGGGGACTGACCCATATCTTTCTCTTTGCCCCAATCGAATGTGGGAGCGGGCCTGCTCGCGAATGCGGTAAAACAGCCAACAAATAGGTTGAATGTTACATCGCTTTCGCGGGCAAGCCCGCTCCCACAGGTTTTCGCATCACCAGCCGAATCGGCGCTCGACTTAGAGACCGTAGCTCATCAGGCGATCGTAACGGCGCTTGAGCAGCGCTTCGTTATCGAACTGCTTGAGCATCGCCAGTTGCGAGCTCAGCTCGGCACGGATCGAAGCGGCAGCAGCCGCCGGATCACGATGCGCGCCGCCCAGTGGCTCGCCGATCACCTTGTCGACAATACCCAGGCCTTTCAGACGCTCAGCGGTGATGCCCATCGCTTCGGCGGCATCCGGTGCTTTTTCTGCGGTTTTCCACAGGATCGACGCGCAACCTTCCGGCGAGATCACCGCGTAGGTGGAATATTGCAGCATGTTCAACTGATCGCAGACACCGATGGCCAGCGCACCGCCGGAACCACCTTCACCGATCACAGTGGCGATGATCGGGGTTTTCAGACGCGACATCACACGCAGGTTCCAGGCGATCGCTTCGCTCTGGTTGCGCTCTTCAGCGTCGATACCAGGGTAGGCGCCCGGGGTGTCGATGAAGGTCAGGATCGGCATCTTGAAACGCTCGGCCATTTCCATCAGACGGCAAGCCTTGCGGTAGCCTTCCGGACGCGGCATGCCGAAGTTGCGGCGTACCTTTTCGCGGACTTCACGGCCCTTCTGGTGGCCAATGATCATCACCGGCTGGTCTTCCAGACGGGCGATACCACCAACAATGGCAGCGTCGTCGGAGAAGTGACGGTCACCGTGCAGTTCATCGAACTCGGTGAAGATGTGTTCGATGTAATCGAGGGTGTAAGGGCGTTTCGGGTGGCGCGCCAGGCGTGCGATCTGCCAGCTGGTCAGCTTGCCGAAGATGTCTTCGGTCAGCGTTCTGCTCTTGTCCTGCAGGCGGGAGATCTCATCGCCGATATTCAGCGAATTGTCATTACCGACCAAGCGCAACTCTTCGATCTTGGCTTGCAGGTCGGCGATCGGCTGTTCGAAATCTAGAAAATTCGGGTTCATAGGCGTCCGTCTTGGGTCGTGTCCCAAATGAGCTTGGGCCGGCCGGTTGTCTATTCGCGCCCTACCTTAAGGGAGAGGCGCGCTGAGGTCGAGATTAAAAATTCAGGTTGTGCACAAGCGCAATAATGGCACTTGCCGGTCAACGGTATTGGAGGAAGACGTTGTCTCGCCCGAACTGGTCACGCAGTGCTTGAATCAACGCATCCGCCGGGTCGATCCGCCAGGTCTCGCCGAACTGCAGCAAGGTCTTCGCTTCGGGGCTGGTGTACTCCATGGTGATCGGGCAGGCGCCACGATGACGCTTGAGCAACTCACCCAACCAGCGTAGCTGATCGCCTTTGAGGTCCTGGGTGTGCAGTTTCAGGCGCAAGCTCTCGGCCAAGTTGGTGCGCGCATCTTCCATGCTCATCACCCGCTTGACCCGCAGGCGCAGGCCGCCGGAGAAGTCGTCGTTGCTGACTTCGCCTTCGACCACCACCATCGCGTCGGTCTGCAACAGCGATTGCGCCGAATGGAACGCTTCGGCAAACAGCGACGCCTCGATCCGCCCCGAGCGGTCGTCGAGGGTGATGAAGCCCATCTTGTCGCCCTTTTTGTTCTTCATCACCCGCAGGGCAATGATCATTCCCGCCACGGTCTGGGTGTCGCGGGCCGGTTTCAGGTCGATGATGCGCTGACGGGCGAAACGGCGAATCTCGCCTTCGTACTCGTCAATCGGGTGACCGGTCAGGTACAGGCCCAAGGTGTCTTTTTCACCTTTGAGGCGTTCCTTCAGGGTCAGCTCCTTGGCCTTGCGATGGCTGGCGTAAACATCGGCGTCTTCCTCGACGAACAAGCCGCCAAACAAGTCGGCGTGACCGGAGTCGTGGGTACGCGCGGTCTGCTCGGCAGCCTTGATCGCCTCTTCCATCGCCGCCAGCAGCACGGCGCGGTTGCGGTCGATGTTGGCCTGATAAGCCTTTTGCTCGTCATGGAAGTACGGGCCCAGACGATCCAGGGCACCGCTGCGGATCAAACCGTCGAGGGTGCGCTTGTTGATGCGTTTGAGGTCGACGCGGGCGCAGAAATCGAACAGATCCTTGAACGGACCGGCCTGACGCGCCTCAGTGATCGCTTCCACCGGGCCTTCACCGACGCCTTTGATCGCGCCGAGGCCGTAGACGATGCGGCCGTCGTCGTTCACCGTGAACTTGAACTCAGAGGTGTTCACGTCCGGCGCGTCGAGGCGCAGCTTCATCGTGCGCACTTCTTCGATCAAGGTCACGACCTTGTCGGTGTTGTGCATATCCGCCGAGAGTACCGCGGCCATGAACGGCGCCGGATAGTGGGCTTTCAGCCAGGCGGTCTGGTACGACACCAGGCCGTAGGCGGCGGAGTGGGATTTGTTGAAGCCGTAACCGGCGAATTTTTCCACCAGGTCGAAAATGTTACCGGCCAGATCGGCGTCGATGCCGTTGGTCGCACAACCTTCAATGAAGCCGCCACGCTGCTTGGCCATTTCTTCGGGTTTTTTCTTACCCATGGCTCGCCGCAGCATGTCCGCACCGCCGAGGGTGTAACCGGCCATGACCTGGGCAATCTGCATCACCTGTTCCTGATACAGGATGATGCCGTAAGTCGGTGCCAGGACTGGCTTGAGGCCGTCGTACTGGTAGTCCGAGTGCGGGTAGGCCAATTCGGCGCGACCGTGCTTACGGTTGATGAAGTCGTCCACCATGCCCGATTGCAGCGGGCCTGGACGGAACAGTGCCACCAGTGCGATCAAGTCTTCCAGGCAGTCGGGCTTGAGCTTTTTGATCAGCTCTTTCATGCCCCGCGACTCAAGCTGGAACACCGCCGTGGTTTCGGCTTTTTGCAGCAGCGTGTAGGTCGGTTTGTCGTCCAGCGGGATAAACGCGATATCCAGTGGCGGCTCGTTGACCTTGGCGCGGTCGCGGTTGATGGTTTTCAGCGCCCAGTCGATGATCGTCAGGGTTCGCAGACCGAGGAAGTCGAACTTCACCAGACCGGCCGCCTCAACGTCGTCCTTGTCGAACTGGGTCACCAGACCGTCGCCGGCCTCGTCGCAGTAGATCGGCGAGAAGTCGGTCAGCTTGGTCGGGGCGATGACCACACCACCGGCGTGTTTACCGACGTTACGCACCACGCCCTCGAGCTTGCGCGCCATTTCCCAGATTTCCGCCGCTTCTTCATCGACCTTGATGAAGTCACGCAGGATTTCTTCCTGCTCGTAGGCTTTTTCCAGGGTCATGCCGACTTCGAACGGAATCATCTTCGACAGACGATCGGCCAGGCCGTACGACTTGCCCTGCACCCGCGCCACGTCGCGGACCACAGCCTTGGCGGCCATGGAACCGAACGTGATGATCTGGCTTACCGCATTGCGGCCGTACTTCTCGGCCACGTAGTCGATCACCCGGTCACGACCGTCCATACAGAAGTCGACGTCGAAGTCGGGCATCGAGACCCGTTCCGGGTTGAGGAAACGTTCGAACAGCAGGTCATATTCCAGCGGGTCGAGGTCGGTAATCTTCTGGACGTAAGCCACCAGCGAGCCGGCACCCGATCCCCGACCAGGACCGACCGGCACGCCGTTGTTCTTGGCCCACTGGATAAAGTCCATCACGATCAGGAAGTAACCGGGGAAGCCCATCTGGATGATGATATCCAGTTCGAAATTCAAGCGGTCGACGTAGACCTGACGCTTGGCTTCGTAATCTTCGGTGGTGTCCTTGGGCAGCAGCACCGCCAGTCGTTCTTCGAGACCGTCGAAGGAGACCTTGCGGAAATATTCGTCGATGGTCATGCCATCGGGAATCGGGAAGTTGGGCAAAAAGTGGGTGCCCAGTTTCACTTCGATGTTGCAGCGTTTGGCGATCTCGACGGTATTTTCGACAGCGTCGGGAATGTCGCTGAACAGCTCGATCATTTCCTCGGCGCTTTTCAGGTACTGCTGATCGCTGTAATTCTTCGAACGCCGCGGATCGTCGAGGGCACGGCCCTCACCGATGCACACGCGGGTTTCGTGGGCGGCGAAGTCTTCCTGCTTGATGAAGCGCACATCGTTGGTCGCCACCAACGGCGCGCCAAGCTTGTCGGCCAGCGCCACAGCGCCGTGCAGTTGCTCTTCGTCGTTGGGACGGTTGGTGCGCTGGATTTCCAGATAGAAACGATCCGGGAACACCGCCATCCACTCGCGCGCCAAGGCCTCGGCCTCGGCCGGGTTGCCGCCAATCATGGCCATGCCGATCTCGCCTTCTTTGGCGGCGGACAGCATGATCAGGCCTTCGCTGGCCTCGGCGACCCACTCGCGCTCGACGATGACCATGCCGTTGCGCTGGCCTTCAATGAAACCTCGCGAGATCAACTCGGTCAGGTTGCGATAGCCCTTGGCATTCATCACCAACAGGCTGATGCGGCTCAGCGGCGCATCCGGATCCTTGTTCGCCAGCCACAGGTCGGCGCCGCAGATCGGCTTGATGCCTGCGCCCATGGCGTTTTTATAGAACTTGACCAGCGAACACATGTTGTTCTGATCGGTGACCGCGACCGCCGGCATGTTCATGCCCGTCAGCGCCTTGACCAGCGGCTTGATTCGCACCAGCCCGTCGACCAGGGAGTATTCAGTGTGCAGGCGTAGATGAACGAATGAAGCCGGCATAGTGATCCTGTCCAGTTACATGGAAACAACAAGGCCCGGATTGTACCGGGCCTCGAACAAAACATCAGCCTTGCGACTAAACCTGCGTCAGGCTTTCCAGCGCCTCGTAAGCCAGGCGTACCGGGGCGAACGAGCGGCGGTGAATCGGCGTCGGACCGAGCCGTGCCAACGCTTCCAGATGAACGGGGGTCGGGTAGCCTTTATGACCGCCGATGCCGTAGCCCGGATAGATTAATTCGAACGCTGCCATTTCGCGGTCGCGGCTGACCTTGGCCAGAATCGACGCCGCCGCGATCGCTGGCACCTTGCCGTCGCCCTGAATCACCGCCTCAGCGCGCATCGGCAGTTGCGGGCAGCGGTTGCCGTCGATCATCGCCAGTTTCGGCTGGATGTGCAGGCCGGCCACCGCACGCTGCATCGCCAGCATGGTCGCGTGGAGGATGTTCAGCTCGTCGATTTCTTCGACCTCGGCACGGGCAATGCACCAGCTCAGGGCCTTCTCGCAAATCTCGTCATAGAGCTTTTCACGCTTGGCTTCGGTGAGTTTCTTCGAGTCGTCGAGACCAAGGATCGGCCGGTTCGGGTCGAGGATTACCGCCGCCGTCACGACTGCACCGCACAACGGGCCGCGGCCGACTTCATCGACACCGGCGACCAATTCTTCGACTTCAGCGACCAGGGTGAAATCCAGGCCCATCTGCATGCTTGCCTTGCTCATCGTTTTTCGCCGATCAGGTTAAGGACGGCGTCCGCCGCCTGATTGGAAGCGTCGCGCCGCAACGTGCGGTGGATCTCGTCGAAGCCACGGGTCTGCTCCTCACCGCCATCGATCAATGGCGACAGGGTCTGCGCCAAAGCCTCGACCGTTGCATCATCCTGCAACAGCTCGGGCACCAGCAAGCGCTGGGCGAGCAGGTTCGGCAACGAGACGTACGGACTCTTGACCAGGCGCTTGAGGATCCAGAACGTCAGCGGCGCCAGACGATACGCCACCACCATCGGCCGCTTGTACAACAGCGCTTCGAGGGTCGCGGTGCCGGAGGCGATCAACACGGCGTTGCAGGCGGCCAAGGCCAGATGCGATTTGCCGTCGAGCAGCGTCACCGGCAGATCTCGACCGGCCAGCAGGGTTTCGATTTGCTCACGACGCTCAGGATTGGCGCACGGAATCACAAAACGCACCCCCGGGCGCATCGCGCGCAGGCGTTCGGCAGTGTCGAGGAACAGCGCGCCGAGGCGACTGACTTCACCGCCACGGCTGCCCGGCATCAGGGCCACCAGCGGCCCGTCGGGCAAGCCCAGCTCGGCACGCGCGGCGGCGCGATCGGCTTCCAGCGGAATGGTATCGGCCAGGGTGTGGCCGACGAAACGCACCGGCACGCCTTTTTCTTCATAGAATCGGGCTTCGAACGGCAGCAACGTGAGCATCAGGTCGCAGCCCTCGCGGATCTTCAGCACACGCTTTTGTCGCCAGGCCCACACCGACGGGCTGACGTAGTGCACGGTCTTGATCCCGGCCTGACGCAGCTTGAGTTCGATATTGAGGGTGAAGTCCGGCGCGTCGATGCCAATGAACACATCCGGCTTTTCGGCGATCAGTGTGGCGATCAGGTCCTTGCGGCGCTTAAGCAGCTCGCGCAGCCGACCGAGAACTTCCACCAGGCCCATGACCGACAAGCGTTCCATCGGGAAATACGACGTCAGGCCTTCGGCCTGCATCAGCGGACCGCCGACGCCGATGAATTCGATCGCCGGGTGTTGAGCCTTGAGCGCACGCATGAGGCCGGCGCCGAGAATGTCACCGGAAGCCTCACCCGCCACCAGCGCAATACGCAGACTGGCCATAATCAGCGGGTGATGCCGCGAGTCGACGCCTGGATCGAATCGCGGAACACGGCGACTTCAGGGAATTGCGCAGAAGGTTCGACCAGTTCGGCCAACGCCTGCTCGACCGTCAACCCTTGGCGATAAACAGTTTTATAGGCACGACGCAGCGCATGGATCGCATCTTCGCTGAAGCCACGACGGCGCATGCCTTCGAAGTTCATGCTGCGGGCTTCGGCCGGGTTGCCGAATACGGTGACGAACGCCGGAACGTCCTTGCCGATCGCAGTGCCCATGCCGGAAAAGCTGTGGGCGCCGATGTGGCAATACTGATGCACCAGCGTAAAACCGGAGAGGATCGCCCAGTCATCAACATGCACATGGCCCGCCAACGCGGTGTTGTTGACCAGGATGCAGTGGTTGCCGATGACACTGTCGTGGCCGATGTGGGCATAGGCCATGATCAGGTTGTGATCACCCAGCGTGGTTTCCGAGCGGTCCTGAACGGTGCCACGGTGAATGGTCACGCCTTCGCGGATGACGTTGTGGTCACCGATCACCAGGCGGGTTTCCTCGCCCTTGTACTTCAGATCCGGGGTGTCTTCGCCTACCGAAGAGAACTGGTAGATGCGATTGTGTTTACCAATGCGGGTCGGCCCCTTGAGGATCACATGCGGCCCGATCACGGTACCCTCGCCGATTTCCACACCTGCGCCGATGATCGACCACGGGCCGACCTCGACGCCGTCAGCCAGGACGGCAGACGGATCGATGATTGCGCGAGGGTCAATCAAACTCATACTTTTTGTTCCGCACAGATGATCTCGGCCGAGCAGACCGGCTTGCCATCCACCGAAGCCTGGCACTCGAATTTCCAGATCTTGCGCTTGCAACTGATAAAGGTCGCTTCGAGGATCAACTGGTCGCCCGGTTTGACAGGCTGGCGGAAGCGCAGCTTGTCGGAACCGACGAAGTAGTACAGGGTGCCGTCGGCCGGTTTGACGTCGAGCATTTTGAAACCGAGGATCCCGGCAGCCTGAGCCATCGCTTCGATGATCAGCACGCCCGGCATGATCGGATGCGCCGGGAAATGACCATTGAAAAACGGCTCATTGATGCTGACATTCTTGTAGGCGCGAATGCGCTTGCCTTCAGTGTCCAGATCCACCACCCGGTCCACCAGCAGGAACGGGTAACGGTGAGGCAGGTATTCGCGAATCTCGTTGATGTCCATCATTTCAGGGGAAAGCCTATGTAAAGATTGGGAGCGCGACTGACGCGCACTCCTCTAGCAAATCAAGGAGGCAGTCTAGAGGCTGTGCACACTTGATATGGAAATGGTATCAGCCATCAGATGAAGCATTACCGTCAGGGGTCACTTCCCCGACGCGCTTTTCCAGCTGTTTCAACCGTCGCGCGATGTCATCGAGCTGACGAATGCGGGCCGCGCTTTTGCGCCATTCGGCCGCCGGTTGCATGGCTGTACCGGATGAGTAAGCGCCCGGCTCGGTAATCGAGTGGGTCACCATGGTCATCCCGGTCAGGAAAACGTTGTCGCAAATTTCAATGTGGCCGACCAGACCGACACCACCGGCGAGCATGCAGTGCTTGCCGATTTTGGTGCTGCCGGAAATGCCGACACAGGCGGCCATGGCGGTGTGATCACCGACCTGGACGTTGTGCGCAATCTGGATCTGGTTGTCGAGCTTCACACCATTGCCAATCACGGTATCGGCCAGCGCGCCGCGGTCGATGGCGGTGTTCACGCCGATCTCGACATCGTCGCCGATGGTCACGCCACCAATCTGGGCAATTTTCTGCCAGACGCCTTTCTCGTTGGCAAAACCGAAACCTTCGCCGCCGAGCACCGCACCGGACTGGATGACCACGCGTTTGCCGATGCGCACATCGTGATACAGCGTCACGCGCGGCGCGAGCCAGCCACCTTCGCCGATTTCACTGCGAGCACCGACGACGCAATGCGCGCCCAGCGTCACGTTTGCGCCAATCCGCGCGCCGGCTTCGATCACCACGAACGGGCCGATGCTGGCACTTGGATCGACTACCGCGTCCGCTGCTATCACCGCTGTCGAATGTATCCCCGCAGCCGCTTTTGGTTTCGGATCGAACAAATGCGAGAGGCGCGCGTAAGCCAGATAAGGATCCGGCACCACCAACGCATTTCCGGCAAAACCTTCAGCGTCGGCTTCCTTGAGCAGCAGTGCAGCCGCCTGCGAACCGGCCAGGTATTTGCGGTATTGGGGATTTGCCAGAAAGCTCAACTGAGCTGGGCCAGCCTCTTGCAAAGTGGCTAGCCCAGTAATTTGCTTCTCCGGGTCGCCACGCAGGGTGGCGCCGAGGTACTCGGCCAACTGGCCGAGCTTGATAGTCACGGTCATGGGTTACTTCAGCTGATTCATGCGCTCGATAACCTGGCGCGTGATGTCGTACTGAGGCTTGACATCGATCACTGCGCCACGCTCGAACACCAGGTCAAAACCACCTTTCTTGATGACTTCTTCCACAGCGCTGTCCAGCTTCGGCTTCAGCTGCTTGAGCATTTCGCGGTCGGCAACGGCTTTGGCTTCATTAAGTTCCTTGGACTGGAACTGGAAGTCACGGGCCTTTTGCTTGAATTCCAGCTCCAGACGCTCACGCTCGCCCTGCTGCATCTTGTCGCCACCGGCCATCAGACGGTCCTGAATGCCTTTCGCGCTGCTTTCCAGGGTTTTCAGCTTGGTCAGTTGCGGGCCGAATTTCTTCTCGGCATCCACGGCGTACTTCTTGGCCGCGTCGGATTCCAGCAAGGCCATCTGATAGTTCAGCACGGCAATTTTCATGTCGGCAAACGCCGGGCCTGCCACCAGTACGGAGGCCAGGAGAACCAATTGAGTCAACTTACGCACGATGCACTCCTACAAAATCCATTGTCGTTATCTTGGGTCAGACGCTTAGAACGTCTGGCCGAGGGAGAATTGGAACACTTGAGTTTCAGCTTCATCCGGTTTCTTGATCGGCATCGCCAGTGCGAAGCTCAGAGGACCCAGCGCGGTGACCCAGGTCACGCCGACACCGACGGAACTGGCCATGTTACTCAGGCTGATGTCATTGCACTTGGTGTTGGACGAGGAACCGTTCGCGTTCGTAGTGTCCTTGCACTGCGAGTCAAACACGTTACCGACATCCCAGAATACCGAAGTACGCAGGGAGCGCTGATCCTTGACGAATGGCAGCGGGAACAGAACTTCAACACCGCCCTGGATCAGGACGTTACCACCGAACGGCAGCGGATCCTGGTCCGGGTCCGCGATGGTCCCCGGGTTGGTGCCCCGGCTCGGCGTACTGCGCGGGCCAAGCGTACTGTCCTTGAAGCCACGTACCGAGTTGAAACCACCGGCATAGTAGTTTTCATAGAACGGCAAGCCGTCGGTCGAACCGTAGCCGTCGCCATAACCCAGCTCGGTGTGCAGACGCAGGGTGTAATTCTCAGTGATCGGCTGGAACAGCTGGCCGCGGTAATCAAGCTTGAAGAACGACAGATCGCTGCCCGGAATAGTGGATTCCAGTGTCAGGCTCTGGGAACGGCCACGGGTCGGCAGTACACCTTTGTTCAACGTCGACTCGGACCAGCCGGCCGACGCCTTGAAGTTCAGGTAGTTATCGCCTTCCTTCTCAACGAAATCGAAAATCTCGTCAACGGTGTAGCGACCGGTGTTGATCTTGTCCTGCTGGGCCGACAGACCGAAGGTCAGACGCGAAGTCTCGCTGATCGGGTAACCGACGTTGACGCCAGCACCCAGACTGTCGACCGCATAGCTCGAAATATCGGCGTCGAGTTCATCGTAGTCAGTGGTGCGATAGAACGCGTTGTAACCCAGGCTCACGCCATCGGCAGTCCAGTAGGGGTCAACGTAACCGAAGTTGTAACGGCTCTGGTATTCGCTGCGGGTCAGGCCGACGCTGACGCGGTTACCGGTGCCGAGGAAGTTGTTCTGGGTGATCGAACCACCCAGAATCAGACCGGCACTCTGGGCGAAACCGACGCTGGCGGTGATCGAGCCGGACGCCTGTTCTTCAACGGCGTAGTTCACGTCAACCTGGTCGTCGACACCTGGCACGGCCGGAGTTTCAACGTTGACTTCCTTGAAGAAGCCCAGACGTTCCAGACGGGTCTTGGACTGGTCGATCAGGTAGGTCGAGGCCCAGCCACCTTCCATCTGACGCATTTCACGACGCAGCACTTCGTCCTCGGACTTGGTGTTGCCACGGAAGTTGATGCGGTTGACGTAGGCACGCTTGCCCGGATCAACAGCGAACAGGATGTCCACGGTGTGGTCGTCGTCGTGCGGTTGAGGCACGCCGTTGACGTTGGCGAAGGTGTAACCCTCGTTACCCAGGCGACGGGTGATCAGTTCGGAGGTGGTGGTCATCAGCTTGCGCGAGAACACCTGGCCCTTCTGCACCAGCAGCAGGGACTTGATCTGGTCTTCCGGGACTTTCAGGTCACCGCTGAGCTTGACGTCACGAACGGTGTACTTCTCGCCTTCCGTCACGTTGACAGTGATGTAGACGTGCTTCTTGTCCGGGGTAATCGATACCTGGGTCGAAGCGATGTCCATGTTGATATAGCCACGGTCCAGGTAGTAGGAACGCAGACGCTCCAGGTCACCGGACAGTTTTTCACGGGCGTACTTGTCATCGTTCTTGAAGAACGACAGCCAGTTGGTGGTTTTCAGTTCGAACAGGTCGGTCAGGTCTTCCTCGGGGAACACCGTGTTGCCCACCACGTTGATGTGCTGGATGGCGGCAACGGTACCTTCGTTGATCTTCACTTTCAGACCGACGCGGTTACGCGGCTGCGACACCACTTCGGTGTCGACGGTCGCCGAGTAGCGACCTTGCGCGACGTACTGACGTTGCAGCTCGTTACGCACGCCTTCGAGGGTGGCACGCTGGAAGATTTCGCCTTCGGCCAGACCGGATTGCTTGAGGCCCTTCATCAGGTCTTCGGTCGAGATCGCCTTGTTGCCTTCGATCTCGATACTGGCGACCGATGGACGCTCGACCACGGTGATGACCAGAACGTTGCCTTCGCGGCCCAGCTGGATATCTTGAAAGAAACCGGTTTTGAACAACGCACGAGTGGATTCCACCAGGCGACGATCATCCGCCTGCTCGCCGACGTTCAACGGCAAGGCACCAAAGACGCTACCCGCGGAGACCCGCTGGAGGCCATTGACGCGAATATCAGAGATAGTGAAGGACTCGGCGTGAACTTCGGCGATCATCAATACGGTGAGAACCGCAGTTAGCAGCAGACGTTTCATGAAGTCCTTTCTTATTCCAACTGGCAATAAACAAACTGCCGCAAAATGCGGCAGATTCGCAATTCAGCGAAGCGTTACAGACGACCCAGATCGTTGACCAGAGCAAGCAACATCACCCCGACCACCAAACTGATACCGATCTGTATCCCCCAACCTTGCACCCGATCCGACAAGGGGCGACCACGCACCCACTCGATCAGATAAAACAACAAATGCCCCCCATCCAGTACCGGGATGGGCAGCAAATTCAGAACCCCCAGGCTAATACTCAGATAAGCAAGGAAATTCAGGAAATCAGCGACGCCCGACTGGGCAGAAGCGCCCGCCACTTTAGCAATGGTTATCGGTCCACTCAAGTTTTTTACCGAGAGCTCGCCGAAGAGCATTTTCTTCAGTGAATCCAGCGTCAGAATGCTCATGGTCCAAGTGCGACGGGCGCCCTCGCCAATCGCGGCCAACGGGCCATAACTGACCTCGCGGATCATTTCCGGCGGCCAGTCGATGGCTTTGACGCCAGCGCCCAGATAACCACTCGGCGATTTGCTTTCACCGCGCGCCGCCAGCGTCACCGGGACGTCGATTTGAGCACCCTCGCGCTCGATGCGCAGCATGATTTTGGTATCAGGGCGCGTACGAACAGTATCGACCACTTGCTGCCAGTCGTTCAGCGCCTGACCGTCGAGGGCCAGCAAACGATCACCGG
Source organism: Pseudomonas sp. SWRI99 (assembly GCF_014270125.1). Classification (NCBI taxonomy): domain Bacteria; kingdom Pseudomonadati; phylum Pseudomonadota; class Gammaproteobacteria; order Pseudomonadales; family Pseudomonadaceae; genus Pseudomonas; species Pseudomonas sp. SWRI99. The sequence goes on from NZ_JABWQR010000003.1 coordinate 88,458, forward strand.
TCTTCAGCCCGGCCGCCTGCGCCGGGCCTTTCGGATCGAGCTCAGCAAGCACTGGTGGCAACGCCGGACGCCATGGGCGAATGCCGAGCGAACGAATCGGATCCGGCTCGTCGGCACCTTTGAGCCAGTTATCCAGGGCCAGTTCACGGGGCGAGTCAGCGGTTGAACCCTGCTCGCGCACGACCACTTGCACCGAACCGCTTTCACCGAGGCGACGGACCAGCTGCAAATTCACCGCCGCCCAGCCGGATGTCGGCTCACCATCGATGGCAACGATTTCCTGACCCGAGGTCAAACCCGCCTTCGCGGCGATGCTGCCGGACTCGACAGCCCCGATGACCGGGCGCACCTGCTCGCTGCCAAGCATCGCCAGCACCCAGAAGAACACCAGCGCCAAAAGGAAGTTGGCGATCGGACCGGCGGCGACAATGGCAATGCGCTGGCGCACGGACTTGCGATTGAACGACTGATCGAGCTGATCGACCGGTACTTCGCCTTCGCGCTCGTCGAGCATTTTGACGTAGCCGCCCAGCGGGATCGCCGCCACGACGAACTCGGTACCTTGCTTGTCGTGCCAGCGCAGCAGCGGCATGCCAAAACCCACGGAAAAACGCAGAACCTTGACGCCACAGCGACGCGCGACCCAGAAGTGGCCGAATTCGTGAAAAGTGACCAACACTCCCAAGGCGATCAGGGTGCCGGCAATCATATAGAGCGCGCTCATCTACTTTCTCCGCAATCCTGTTCAGTGTCGCGTGCAGCCATTGTGTTGCTGATCCTATCGGCCGTGCCGACTCAACCATTGTTCCGCCAGCACTCGCGCCTTGGCGTCCGCCGTGAACACGGCATCGAGATCATACAGCGCGACCACCGGTTCGAGATTCAGGACCTCCTCGATGATACTCGCGATTTCCGGGTAGCGAACCCGTCCGTCGAGAAACGCCGCCACCGCCACCTCGTTGGCCGCATTAAGCATCGGTGGCGCACTGTCACCGGCTTCGGCGGCCTGACGCGCCAGACGCAGACAAGGAAAACGCTGCTCATCCGGCGCTTCGAAATCCAGTCGCGCAATGGCAAACAGATCCAGCGGTGCTACGCCGGAGTCGATACGCTGCGGCCACGCCAGGGCATTGGCAATCGGCGTACGCATGTCGGGATTACCCAATTGCGCCAACACCGAGCCATCCACATAGTCGACCAGCGAATGAATGACACTCTGCGGATGGATCACCACTTCAACCTGCGAAGGCTTGGCATCGAACAGCCAGCAGGCCTCGATCAGCTCGAGCCCCTTGTTCATCATGCTCGCCGAATCCACGGAGATCTTGCGCCCCATTGACCAGTTCGGATGCGCACAGGCCTGCTCAGGTGAAACATGCACCAGCTCAGCCATCGGCGTCTGCCGGAAGGGGCCGCCAGAAGCTGTAAGTAAAATCCTTCGCACACCTACCGAGCTCAAGCCACGCGCAAAATCCTGCGGCATGCACTGAAAAATCGCATTGTGCTCACTGTCGATTGGCAGCAGCACCGAACCGCTCTTGCGCACTGCCTGCATGAACAGAGCGCCGGACATCACCAGTGCTTCCTTGTTGGCGAGCAGGATCTTCTTGCCCGCCTCGACCGCCGCCAGCGTCGGGCGCAGGCCCGCAGCGCCGACAATCGCCGCCATCACCGCGTCGACTTCAGTAGCAGAGGCAACCTCGCACAACCCCTCTTCTCCGACCAGCACACGGGTCGAAAGGCCGGCGGCACGCAGATCATCCTGCAATCGGCGTGCAGCCTCGATGTTCGGTACCACGGCAAATTGCGGCACATGACGCACGCACAAGGCGAGCAATTCATTGAGGCGAGTAAAACCACTCAGCGCGAATACCTGATAACGCTCAGGATGACGGGCAATGACATCAAGGGTGCTCAGACCGATCGAGCCGGTGGCCCCGAGCACCGTAATCTGTTGTGGTCGACTCACGGTGCAGCCATCCACAGCAGGACGGCAAACAGCGGAATGGCCGCGGTCAGGCTGTCGATGCGATCCAGCACGCCGCCGTGACCGGGCAGCAGGTTACTGCTGTCCTTGATGCCGGACTGGCGCTTGAACATGCTTTCAGTGAGGTCGCCGACAACGGAAATGAAGACGATCAGCGCGGCGCCAATCAAGCCTTTAAGCAGTTCGGCGACGGTCCAGTCGCGCACCAGCCCGACGATGGCGGTGATCACCAGACTCAGCGCCAGACCACCGTAAACGCCTTCCCAGCTTTTACCCGGGCTGACCTGCGGCGCCAGTTTGCGCTTGCCGAATTTGCGACCGGAGAAATACGCACCGATGTCCGCCCCCCAGACCAACACCATCACCGCCATGATCAGCCAGTTGCCCAGCGGGTACTGCTTGATCTGCACCAGTCCTTGCCACGCAGGCAGCAGAATCAGCAGGCCGATCATCAGTTTGGTGGCGGCACTGGACCAGCGCTTGCTGGAGTGCGGATAGGTCAGCACCAGGTACGTCGCGACAGCCCACCACAGCACCGACGCCCCCAGCACCCACGGCGCGAGACCGGGCAGTACGTACATGACGAACAGCATCAGGGCGACGACGGCTGCAAAGCCGACACGGAACGATTGCGCGGTGAAGCCCGCAAGACGCGCCCACTCCCAGGCGCCAAGACTCACCACCAGACCAATGAACAGGGCGAAACCGGAGCCCTTGAGCAGGAAAAACCCGCACAAGGCGATCGGCAGCAGGATCAGCGCAGTGATGATTCGTTGTTTAAGCATTAAACCCGGGCTCCAGCTTCGATCTGCTCGCTCGTTTTACCGAACCGACGCTGACGCGAAGCGAAATCAGCCAGCGCATTGCGCATGGCCTCGTGTTTGAAGTCCGGCCAGAACAGGTCGGAGAAGTACAGCTCGGCATAGGCAAGCTGCCACAGCAGGAAATTGCTGATGCGGTGCTCGCCACCGGTGCGGATGCACAGGTCAGGCAATGGCAAGTCACCGGTGGCCAGACAGGTTTGCAGCAGATCCGGCGTGATGTCCTCCGGACGCAGGTGCCCGGCCTGAACCTCACGCGCCAGACGCTGAGCCGCCTGCGCGATATCCCACTGACCGCCATAATTGGCCGCGATCTGCAGGATAAAACGATTGGCACCGGCCGTCATGGCTTCGGCCTCGCGCATTGCCGCCTGAAGCTCAGGATGAAAGCGCGAGCGATCGCCAATGATGCGCAAACTGATGTTGTTGTCGTTGAGGCGCTTGGCCTCACGACGCAAGGCCTTGAAGAACAGATCCATCAAGGCACTGACTTCATCGGCCGGGCGCTGCCAGTTTTCACTGGAAAAGGCGAACAGGGTCAACACTTCAACCTTGGCCTCGGCACACACCTCGATCACCGCCCGCACAGCATCCACGCCCGCTTTATGCCCGGCGACACCCGGCATAAAGCGTTTTTTCGCCCAGCGATTGTTGCCATCCATGATGATCGCGACATGGCGCGGCACCGCGGACGGCGCAGACTGCTTGGTCTTGTCCATTTAACGCTCGACCCTTATACGGCCATCAGGTCTTTTTCCTTCTCTTCCGTGGCCTTGGTGATCTGGGCCTCGGAGTCTTTGGTCAGCTTATCGATATCAGCGACGGCACGACGCTCTTCGTCTTCGCTGATTTCCTTGTCCTTGACCAGTTTCTTCAGCTCGCCCAAGGCATCGCGACGAATATTGCGCACGGCAACACGCGCGTCTTCGGCAGCGCTGCGGGCCTGCTTGGTGAAACCTTTACGAGTCTCCTCGGTCAGGGCCGGCATCGGGATCAGCAGCAACTCGCCGAGGTTGGTCGGGTTGAGGTTCAGACCGGCGCTCTGGATCGCCTTGTCGACGGCCGCCAGCATGTTGCGCTCGAAAGCGACGACTTGCAGGGTGCGCGAGTCCTTCACGGTGACGTTGGCAACGCTGCTCAACGGGGTGTCAGTGCCGTAGTAAGGCACCATCACGCTGCCGAGGATGCTCGGGTGAGCCTTGCCGGTGCGAATCTGGCCGAATGCATGGCTCAGAGATTCCAGGGATTTCTGCATACGCGCTTGGGCGTCTTTCTTGATTTCGTTGATCATTGTTGGCCTTCCTCGATCAAAGTCCCTTCAGCGCCGCCGTGTACGATGTTCAGCAGGGCGCCGGGTTTGTTCATGTTGAATACGCGCAGCGGCATCTTGTGATCGCGGCACAGGCAAATAGCGGTCAGGTCCATTACACCCAGCTTGCGATCCAGCACTTCATCATAAGTCAGATGATCGAACTTCTCGGCATGCGGGTCTTTGAACGGGTCAGCGGTGTAGACGCCGTCGACCTTGGTCGCCTTGAGCACGACATCGGCATCGATTTCGATTGCGCGCAGGCACGCTGCCGAATCGGTGGTGAAAAACGGATTGCCGGTACCGGCGGCGAAGATCACCACATCCTTGGAGTTCAGGTGGCGCATGGCTTTGCGGCGATCATAGTGATCGGTCACACCCACCATGGAAATGGCCGACATGACGATGGCCGAGATATTGGCACGCTCCAGCGCGTCGCGCATGGCCAGGGCGTTCATCACAGTGGCCAGCATGCCCATGTGGTCGCCTGTAACCCGATCCATGCCGGCTTTGCTCAAGGCTTCGCCGCGGAACAGGTTGCCACCGCCGATCACCAGACCGACCTGCACACCGATGCCGACCAGTTGGCCGACTTCCAGTGCCATCCGATCCAGCACTTTTGGATCGATCCCGAACTCTTCCGAGCCCATCAGGGCCTCGCCGCTAAGCTTGAGTAGAATGCGTTTATAGCGAGCCTGATAACCACTGCCCTGCTGAGCCATTGCGAATCTCTCCTGCGGCGTATTAAAAATTCTGTGCGAGCTGTTTACAGCTGGCGTTCACTCTAGCTTGGCGCTGCTGCAGCGCCATCGGAACATGGCTTTGTAAGTCAGTTCCGGGTGGAAACCAAATAAAAATTGGTACCCCATCTGAAAAGAGGCTGCGCGCGTAAGCGGGCAGCCTCTCTCGGGCGACAGTTGAAAAACCGTCTTATTGCTTGGCGGCAGCCAGCTGGGCAGCAACTTCTTCAGCGAAGTTGTCGACCGGCTTCTCGATGCCGTCACCTACTTTGTAGTAAGTGAAGGAGACGATTTCTGCGCCGCCTTTCTTGGCCAGCTCGCCGACCTTGATTTCAGGGTTCTTGACGAACGCCTGCTCAACCAGGCTCGCTTCTGCCAGGAACTTGCTGATACGGCCCTTGACCATATTCTCAACAATGTTTTCTGGCTTGCCTTTGATTTTCTCTTCGTTCAGCTGCAGGAACACAGCTTTTTCACGCTCGATCGCTTCAGCCGAAACTTGCGAAGGCAGCAGGAACTCAGGGTTGCTTGCCGCTACGTGCATCGCGATGTCTTTGGCCAGCTCGACGTCGCCGCCTTTCAGAGCGACAACAACACCGATCTTGTTGCCGTGCAGGTACGAACCTACAACGTCACCTTCAATGCGGGTCAGACGACGAATGTTGACGTTTTCGCCTACTTTGCCAACCAGTGCTTCGCGAGCAGATTCTTGAGCGGCGATCAGCGGAGCAGCGTCGGTCAGCTTGTCAGCGAAGGCTTTTTCAACGCTGTCAGCAACGAAGTTCTTGAAGTCGTCTTGCAGAGCGAGGAAGTCGGTCTGCGAGTTCACTTCCAGGATAACGGCAGCTTTACCGTCGTCCTTGATTGCGATTGCGCCTTCAGCGGCAACGTTGCCCGCTTTTTTCGCAGCCTTGATCGCGCCCGAAGCACGCATGTCATCAATGGCTTTTTCGATGTCGCCGTCAGCCTTTTCCAGGGCTTTCTTGCAATCCATCATGCCTTCGCCGGTACGCTCGCGCAGTTCTTTGACCAACGCTGCAGTAATTGCTGCCATTTTCAAATTCCTCTTGGATAGGTTTTCAACCATTCCACCCGACCGAACGGGCGTTCAATTCTTCCCGAACCACCCTTGTTAGCTGCCGCACGTTACAAACAGAGACGTGGGCGCCGACAAATGGTTTTCGAGGTGGCAAAAAGGGGGCCAAGCCCCCTTTTTGCTTACTGAGTCAACGCCAGGGCGTCAATTACTCAGCTGCAGCCTGAGTTTCTTCAGCTGCGAATTCAACAGTACCGCCAGCATTGTTGTTGCGACCGCGGATAACTGCGTCAGCCATCGAACCCATGTACAGCTGGATGGCGCGAATGGCGTCATCGTTGCCTGGGATGATGTAGTCAACGCCTTCCGGGCTGCTGTTGGTATCGACAACGCCGATGACCGGAATGCCCAGCTTGTTGGCTTCGGTGATCGCGATGCGCTCGTGGTCAACGTCGATCACGAACAGTGCGTCTGGCAGACCGCCCATGTCCTTGATACCGCCCAGCGAACGATCCAGCTTCTCAAGATCGCGAGTGCGCATCAGCGCTTCTTTCTTGGTCAGCTTGGCGAAAGTACCGTCTTCGGCTTGAACTTCAAGGTCACGCAGACGCTTGATGGAAGCACGAATGGTCTTGAAGTTGGTCAGCATGCCGCCCAACCAGCGGTGATCGACGTACGGCGAACCGCAACGTGCTGCTTCTTCAGCAACGATCTTGCCAGCGGAACGCTTGGTGCCGACGAACAGAATCTTGTTTTTGCCCTGGGCCAGACGCTCTACGAAAGTCAGAGCTTCGTTGAACATTGGCAGGGTTTTTTCAAGGTTGATGATGTGAATCTTGTTACGCGCGCCGAAAATGTACTTACCCATTTTCGGATTCCAGTAACGGGTTTGGTGACCGAAGTGCACACCGGCCTTCAGCATATCGCGCATATTGACTTGGGACATGATAGTTCCTTGATAAGTCGGGTTTGGCCTCCACGTATCCCAATGACCAACCAGAGGCATAAAGCCCAAGGCACCCAGGTCATCGTGTCGACACGTGTGTGGATTTAAGCTTTTCGGGGCATCCCCGGAAAGCGGCGCATTTTATACCACAGGGTGCGCAAAAACGGAACCCGGAATATCTAACGGTACCGGGACACAGACGCAGCCCCCTTGGAATCGGCCTGATGCCCACCATTGTATAGACAGAAGCGATGCACGCAGGCGCGGATTTGCACCTTCCGTCTGTTAGAATCGCGTTTTTCAGGGTCGCCAAATGCACACGTGCCACCCTATTTGTATCAGCAAGCGCCGCCGAGCGCAGAGAGAGCCTGTATGACCGTCAACCTCAAAACCCCCGAGGACATCGCTGGCATGCGTGTCGCCGGCAAACTGGCCGCCGATGTGCTGGAAATGATTGCCGAACATGTCAAACCGGGCGTGACCACCGATCAGTTGAATCAGATCTGCCACGACTATATCGTCAATGTGCAGCAGGCCATCCCTGCCCCGCTCAACTACAAGGGTTACCCGAAGTCGATCTGCACCTCGATCAACCATGTGGTCTGCCATGGCATCCCGAACGACAAGCCACTGAAAAACGGCGATACCCTGAACATTGACGTCACTGTGATCAAGGACGGCTACCACGGCGACACCAGCCGCATGTTCCATGTCGGCGAGGTGCCGGTGTGGGCCGAGCGCCTGTCGCAAGTCACTCAGGAATGCATGTACAAGGCGATCGAGATCGTCAAACCCGGCTGCCGCCTCGGCGACATCGGCGAAGTGATCCAGAAGCACGCGGAAAAGAACGGCTTCTCGGTAGTTCGCGAATTCTGCGGTCATGGCATCGGCAAGGTTTTCCACGAAGAACCGCAGATCCTGCATTACGGTCGCGCGGGCACCGGCATGGAACTGAAAGCCGGCATGACCTTCACCATCGAGCCGATGATCAACCAAGGCAAGGCCGACACCAAGGTACTGGGCGACGGCTGGACCGCGATCACCAAGGACCGCAAGCTCTCGGCGCAGTGGGAACACACCCTGCTGGTCACCGACACGGGCTACGAGATCTTCACCCTGCGCAGCGATGACACCATCGCGCGCGTCTCGGCCTGAGACACCAAACGCTCCCAGCTTTATAGAAGGAAAGCCAATCGATGCCGCAGGTGGATCCCGAACTCTTCGACCGTGGCCAGTTCCAGGCTGAACTGGCGCTCAAAGCGAGTCCTATCGCGGCGTTCAAGAAGGCGATCCGCCAGGCCCGCGAGGTGCTTGACGCGCGTTTTCGCAGCGGCCGCGACATCCGTCGGCTGATCGAAGACCGCGCCTGGTTCGTCGACAACATCCTGCAAAAGGCCTGGGACCAGTTCAACTGGAGCGAAGACGCCGACATCGCGCTGGTCGCGGTCGGCGGCTACGGCCGGGGCGAACTGCACCCCTATTCCGATATCGACTTGCTGATCCTGCTGGACAGCGCCGATCACGAAGTATTTCGCGATTCCATCGAGCGTTTTCTGACGCTGTTGTGGGACATCGGCCTGGAGGTCGGTCAAAGCGTGCGCTCGGTCGATGAATGTGCTGTTGAGGCCCGTGCCGACCTGACCGTGGTCACCAACCTCATGGAAAGCCGCACCATCTGCGGCCCGGAGCGCCTGCGCCAGCGCATGCTCGAGGTCACCAGCACCGCACACATGTGGCCGGCCAAGGAGTTTTTTCTCGCCAAGCATGCCGAACAGAAGGCCCGTCACCACAAGTACAACGACACCGAGTACAACCTGGAACCCAACGTCAAAGGTTCGCCCGGTGGCCTGCGCGATATCCAGACGATTCTCTGGGTCGCCCGCCGTCAGTACGGCACCCTGAACCTGCGCGCCCTCGCCGGCGAAGGTTTTCTGGTCGAAAGCGAGAACGCCCTGCTTGCCTCTTCCCAGGAATTTCTGTGGAAAGTGCGCTATGCCCTGCACATGCTTGCCGGCCGCTCCGAAGATCGCTTGTTGTTCGATCATCAGCGCACCATTGCCGGCCTGCTCGGTTTTGAAGGGGACGACGCCAAACAGGCAGTCGAAAACTTCATGCAGCAGTACTTCCGCACGGTGATGAGCATCGCCCAGTTGAGCGACCTGATCATTCAGCACTTCGAGGAAGTCATTCTCGCCCCGGAAGACGAGGCGCCGTCGCAGCCGATTAACGCGCGCTTCCAGTTGCACGACGGCTACATCGAGGCACGCAACGACAACGTGTTCCGCCGCACGCCGTTCGCCATGCTGGAAATCTTCGTGCTGATGGCCCAGCAGCCGGAAATCAAAGGTGTGCGCGCTGACACCATCCGTCTGCTACGCGAGCATCGTCACCTGATCGACGACAACTTCCGCAACGATATTCGCAACACCAGCCTGTTCATCGAGCTGTTCAAGTGCAAGATCGGTATCCACCGCAACCTGCGGCGAATGAACCGTTACGGCATTCTCGGGCGTTATCTGCCGGAGTTCGGTTTTATCGTCGGGCAGATGCAGCACGACCTGTTCCACATTTATACGGTTGATGCGCACACGCTGAATCTGATCAAGCACCTGCGCAAACTGCAGTACACCCAGGTCTCGGAAAAATTTCCGCTGGCCGCCAAGCTCATGGCCAAGCTGCCCAAGCCCGAACTCATTTACATGGCTGGCCTCTACCATGACATTGGCAAGGGCCGGCATGGCGACCACTCCGAAATCGGCGCGGTCGATGCCGAAGCATTCTGTCAGCGCCACCAACTGCCGGTGTGGGACAGCCGCCTGATCGTCTGGCTGGTGCAGAACCATCTGGTGATGTCGACCACCGCCCAACGCAAGGATCTGTCCGATCCGCAGGTGATTCACGACTTCGCCCAGGCCGTCGGCGATGAAACCCGCCTCGACTATCTCTATGTGCTGACCGTAGCCGACATCAACGCGACCAACCCGACGCTGTGGAACTCCTGGCGCGCCAGCCTGCTGCGCCAGCTGTATACCGAAACCAAGCGCGCCTTGCGCCGCGGCCTGGAGAACCCGGTGGATCGCGAAGAGCAGATTCGCCAGACCCAAAGCGCCGCACTGGACATTCTGGTGCGCGGCGGCACCGACCCGGACGATGTCGAGCAACTGTGGGCGCAACTGGGCGATGACTATTTCCTGCGGCACACCGCTGGCGACGTGGCCTGGCACAGCGATGCGATCCTGCAGCAACCGGTCAATGGCGGGCCGCTGGTGCTGATCAAGGAAACCACCCAACGCGAGTTCGAGGGTGGCACGCAAATCTTTATTTATGCACCGGACCAACACGATTTCTTCGCTGTGACCGTGGCCGCGATGGACCAGCTCAACCTGAACATTCACGACGCCCGGGTCATTACCTCGAGCAGCCAGTTCACCCTCGACACCTACATCGTGCTCGACAACGACGGCGAGTCGATCGGCGACAATCCGGTGCGGGTCAAACAGATCCGCGAAGGGCTGACCGAAGCCCTGCGCAACCCGGACGACTACCCGACGATCATCCAGCGCCGGGTGCCGCGCCAGCTCAAGCATTTTGCCTTCGCGCCACAGGTGACCATCCACAACGATGCGCAACGCCCGGTGACGGTGCTGGAATTGACCGCGCCCGATCGGCCGGGACTGCTGGCGCGTATCGGCGGGATTTTCCTCGAGTTCGACCTGTCGTTGCAGAACGCCAAGATCGCGACCCTGGGCGAACGGGTCGAAGACGTGTTCTTTATCACCGATGCGCACAACCAGCCGCTGTCCGATCCCTTGCTGTGCAGCCGCTTGCAGGATGCGATCGTTGAACAACTGAGCGTCAATCAGGAACCCGATATCAAGCTTTCGCGTATCAGTATTTGAATTAACCCATTACCCCGGTGGGAAGGATCACTCCGATTCCAGCCTGTTAATCAAATTCCTTGTAGGAGTGAGCCTGCTCGCGATGGCGATGCATCAGCTTGCACAGATATTGAATGTGCAGCAGCCCTCATCGCGAGCAGGCTCACTCCTACAGGTCTGGTGAACGGCCCAGTATCGGCGTTTTGCCCCACCTTGACCGAGGCCCCCATGAACAACGCTCTGAACCAGCTCCAGCCCTACCCGTTCGAAAAGCTCCGCGCACTGCTCGGCACCGTGACCCCGAACCCGGACAAGCGCCCGATCGCCCTGTCGATCGGCGAGCCGAAGCATCGCTCGCCGAGCTTTGTCGCCGAAGCGCTGGCCAATAATCTGGAGCAGATGGCGGTGTACCCGACCACCCTCGGCATCCCGGCGCTGCGTGAAGCCATCGCTGGCTGGTGCGAGCGGCGCTTTGGCGTGCCAAGCGGCTGGATCGATCCGGCGCGCAACGTGCTGCCGGTCAACGGCACCCGCGAAGCGCTGTTTGCGTTTACCCAGACCGTGGTCAACCGTGGCGACGACGCCCTGGTGGTCAGCCCGAACCCGTTCTATCAGATTTACGAAGGCGCCGCGTTCCTCGCCGGGGCCAAGCCGCACTACCTGCCGTGCCTGGATGAAAACGGCTTCAACCCGGATTTCGATGCGGTGTCGCCGGACATCTGGCAGCGCTGCCAGATCCTGTTCCTGTGCTCGCCGGGCAACCCGACCGGCGCATTGATTCCGGTCGATGTGTTGAAAAAGCTGATCGCCCTGGCCGACCAGTACGATTTTGTGATTGCCGCGGACGAATGCTACAGCGAGCTGTACTTCGACGAGCAGACGCCGCCGCCGGGCCTGCTCAGCGCTTGTGTGGAACTGGGTCGTCAGGACTTCAAGCGTTGCGTGGTATTCCACAGTCTGTCCAAGCGTTCCAACCTGCCGGGCCTGCGTTCCGGTTTCGTCGCCGGCGACGCCGAGATCCTCAAGGGTTTTCTGCTGTATCGCACCTATCACGGCTGCGCAATGCCGGTGCAAACCCAACTGGCCAGCGTTGCCGCCTGGAACGACGAAGTCCACGTGCGCGCCAACCGCGCGCTGTATCGCGAGAAATTCGATGCGGTGCTGGCGATTCTTGGCCCGGTGCTGGATGTGCAGCGCCCGGACGGCAGCTTCTACCTGTGGCCGAACGTGAACGGCGATGACGCGCAGTTCTGTCGCGATCTGTTCGAGCAGGAGCATGTGACGGTGGTGCCGGGTTCGTACCTTTCGCGCGATGTCGATGGCGTCAATCCGGGGGCCGGCCGCGTGCGCATGGCACTGGTTGCACCGCTGGCCGAGTGTGTCGAAGCGGCTGAGCGTATTCGCGATTTCATCCAGCGTCGCCGCTGAGGCCTGACCGCCTGTGCCGGGCAATCCGGTACAGGCGCTGCAAATATCGCGTAACAGTTCGCCCGATCTTATTTCCCGTCCCTGCGCCGGCCAGACGTTAGTCTTGGGCTGCGCGGTTCGCCGCGTCTCAAAAACCACCGCTCCAGACTTCATGGAAGAAGTGAAATGCAAGAACTCCTGGATTGCCAACTCCTACAGTGGCCAGACGATCAGGCAGCCTACGCGGCCGCCATCAGCGAAAATCCGGCGAATGCCGACAGCGACCGCACTAGCGGTACGCGGCGCAAGCGCGCCGTGCTCAACTACTCGAAATTGTGGGCCAACGGCCGCACGCTGAAGATTGCCTTCATGGATGCGCCTGCGCCTGAGCACAAAAGCAAGATCATCGCCGCGGCCAGCCGTTGGTTGCCGTACATCAACCTCAAGTTTGAATTCGTCGAAGAGCGCCAGGGCGATATTCGCATCGCCACAAAAAACAATGACAACAGCGCCATGCTCGGCACCGATGCGCTGCTGATTCACCCTGACCATCCAACCATGAATCTGGGGGTCAGCCCCGACCATGTCGACTTCGAGGTGATCGTCACCCACGAATTCGGTCACGCACTGGGCGCCCTGCATGAACACCAGCATCCCCAGGCGAACATTCCATGGGATAAGCCCAAGGTGTATGAGTTTTATCAGAATCGGCAGATGAATCCGCTGACCCGCGAACAGGTCGACCGCAACCTCTTTGCCTCCTTCGATACGCTTGATGCGATCTACACCGCCTATGACAAGCACTCGATCATGCATCACCCGGTGGCGAACACATTGACCCTGGGCGATTGGGAAATACCGGTCAACCGCAAGATCAGCAAGAAGGACAAACGCCTGATGCAACTGCTCTATCCCAAGTAACGCCGTCTATTTGACCTGCCCCAGATTGGCCTCACTCAGATCGAGTTCGCCCAATACTTCCCTGAGCACATCGTCGCCGATCTGGTGCTGGCGGCTCAGGCGATACAACTCAAGGCGTTGCGCCCGCAGCGCCTTCAGACGCAGCCGACGTTCCAGCAGATCCATCTGGAACGCCAAAGCCTGGGCTTCGGCGGAGTCATTGAAGACATCGAGCTGATGGCGATACTCGGACATGATTCGCGCCTTGAGTTCAGCGGACAATGCCGCCTGCGCCGCATCCTGAGGCACCATTTCTTCGGTTTCCAGCGAGTGGATCGCGGCTTCGGCGGTTTTGCGCCAGGCATCGCGCACTTCCTGGCGGCGTTTATCGTCCGGGCTTTTTTCGATCCCGCGCAGTAACAAGGGCAAGGCGATACACGCCGACACCAGCGACAGCAGAATCACCCCGGCCGCGATAAAGATCAGCAGGTCTCGCTCGGGAAACGCCTGCGCGCCCATCAACATTGGCACCGACATCACGCCTGCCAGCGTTACCGCCCCGCGCACACCACCGACCGTCAGCAACCAGCAGGAACGCGCCGTCGGCACTTGCGTCAGCTCGCCTTTGCCGCGCAAGCGCCGCAGCAGTACCGACAAGCGCCAGATGCTCTGCACCCAGACAAACCGCAGCAACACCAGCGCGAGGAAAATCGCCAGCACATCGAGGCAACGGTAGAACAGCGTCGGCCACAGCGTCGGCTCGTGACTGACCACCGCTTTGATGATGTCCGGCAATTGCAGGCCGAGCAGCAGAAAGATCAGGCCATTGAAAGCAAATTCCAGCAGCGACCAGACACTGCGATTGAGCAACCGGGTGCTGGTCTGGCGTGGCAGCAGGTCGAGCCAGCTCTGCATCATCCCCGCTGCGACCGCCGAAAGAATGCCCGATGCGCCCAAGCGCTCGGCCAATACATAAGCAGCGAAGGGCAACAGCAACATGAACACTACGTGAGTAGCCGGATCATCCCAGCCACGGGCGATCATCCACACGCGCAGGCGTCCAACCAGCCAGCTCAGCGCCACGCCGACCGCCAGACCACCCAGCGCCACCGCGACGAAGGTCAGGCTGGCGTTGGTCAGCGAGAACACCCCCGTCACCGCCGCTGCCAGGGCGAACTTGAAAGTCACCAGACCGGAGGCGTCGTTCATCAGCGCCTCGCCCTGCAGCATGTGCATCAGCGGCGTCGGCAAGCGGTTCTGCGCAATCGCTGAAACCGCTACGGCGTCGGTGGGCGACAATACGGCCGCCAAGGCAAAGGCTACTGGCAGCGGAATCGTCGGCAACAGCCAGTGAATGAAATAGCCGGCACCGACCACGGTGAACAATACAAGGCCCACGGCCAGGGTCAGAATCGGCCCGCGCAATTGCCAGAGCGCGCGTTTGGGCATGCGCCAGCCGTCGGAAAACAGCAACGGCGGCAGGAACAGAAACAGGAACAGCTCCGGATCGAGGGCCACGTGCAGGCCCAGCGTCGGCCAGGCCAACAATGCGCCGGCGGCGATTTGCACCAAAGGCAGCGGCAGCGGGATGACCCGGCCAACCAGTCGCGAGACGCTGACCAGCATCAGCAGGATCAGGACGGTGTAAGCAGTTTGCATAAAGCAGTATCTCAGGCGATCGACAGCGTTGAACTGCCATATTAGCGCCTTAGGCTGTGGATGACCGTTGCACCTATGTCGCACGGCTGGAACGCAACTCCCTTGTGGGAGCGAGCCTGCTCGCGAAAGCGGTGGAAGATTCACCATCAATGTCGACTGACACACCCCCTTCGCGAGCAGGCTCGCTCCCACAGGTTTTACAGCGTTACGACAACCGTGGCCGACGAAACCGTTTGGTCATGGCATAATCCGTCACCATTTTTCTCCAGCACCTGTAAAGGGGGCGATTCCTTGGCCGTTTCAAGTAAAACGTTGCACCTTTTCGGCATCAAGGCGTGCGACACCATGAAGAAGGCGCGCACCTGGCTCGATGAACACGCTGTCAGCTACGACTTTCACGATTACAAAACGGCCGGTATCGACCGTGCGCACCTGACGCAATGGTGTGACGAGCACGGCTGGCAAACGGTGTTGAACCGTGCAGGCACGACCTTTCGCAAACTCGACGACGAACGCAAAGCCGATCTCGACCAGTCGAAAGCCATCGAACTGATGCTCGCGCAACCCTCGATGATCAAGCGCCCGGTGCTCGATCTCGGTGACCGAACCCTGATTGGCTTCAAGCCAGACATCTACGCGGCCGCTCTGAAGTAAGCAGCCCGTCACTCTTTGTAGAGGTATTCACATGTCCAATTCCCTGTTCAGCATCGCCTTTGGTGTCGGCACTCAGAACCGTCAAGGCGCCTGGCTCGAAGTGTTCTACGCACAGCCACTGCTCAACCCTTCGGCCGAACTGGTCGCTGCCGTTGCGCCGATCCTCGGTTACACCGAAGGCAACCAGGCCATCACCTTCACCACCGCACAGGCCGCGCAACTGGCTGAAGCGGTCAAAGGCATCGACGCCGTGCAAGGCAAGCTGCTGACCCGTCTGGCCGAAAGCCACAAGCCGCTGGTCGCCACCCTGCTGGCCGAAGACGCGCAACTGACCTCCACGCCTGAGGCCTACCTCAAGCTGCATCTGTTGTCGCATCGCCTGGTCAAGCCGCATGGCGTCAGCCTGGCCGGCATCTTCCCGCTGCTGCCGAACGTGGCCTGGACCAGCCAGGGCGCGATCGACCTGAGCGAACTGGCCGAAATGCAACTCGAAGCGCGTCTGCGCGGAGAGCTGCTGGAAGTGTTCTCGGTGGACAAGTTCCCGAAAATGACCGATTACGTGGTTCCGGCCGGTGTGCGTATCGCTGACGCCGCGCGCCTGCGTCTGGGCGCTTACGTGGGCGAAGGCACCACCGTCATGCACGAAGGTTTCATCAACTTCAACGCCGGCACCGAAGGCCCGGGCATGATCGAAGGCCGTGTCTCCGCTGGCGTGTTTGTCGGCAAAGGTTCGGACCTGGGCGGCGGTTGCTCGACCATGGGCACCCTGTCGGGCGGCGGCAACATCGTGATCAAGGTTGGCGAAGGCTGCCTGATCGGCGCCAACGCCGGTATCGGTATTCCGTTGGGCGACCGCACCACGGTCGAGTCGGGCCTGTACGTGACGGCCGGCACCAAGGTGGCGCTGCTCGATGAGCACAACAATCTGGTTCAGGTTGTTAAAGCGCGTGAGCTGGCCGGCCAGACCGACCTGCTGTTCCGTCGCAATTCGCAAACCGGTGCGGTGGAGTGCAAGACCCACAAATCGGCGATCGAACTGAACGAAGCGCTGCACGCTCACAACTAAGCAGCCATACGATCGATCCCCTGTGGGAGCGGGCTTGCCCGCGAAGGCGTCCTGTCAGTAACAACTGTGCAGAATGACACTACGCTTTCGCGAGCAAGCCCGCTCCCACAAGGTCCGGTACACCCCGCCCAATTTCACAGGGCTGAACAGATGATGATTCCCTCCCCTTGGCGTGCCGATTTTCCAGCCATCGCCGCCCTGCAACGGCAAGACCAGACCTATCTGGACAATGCCGCCACCACGCAGAAACCCCAGGCTTTGCTCGACGCCCTGACGCATTACTACGCCAACGGCGCGGCCAATGTGCACCGTGCGCAACACTTGCCCGGCGCCCATGCCACGCAGGCGTTCGAAGACAGTCGGCTGAAGGTTGCGCAGTGGCTGAACGCAGGCGACAGCGGCCAGATCATCTTCACCCATGGCGCCACCAGTGCGCTGAACCTCTTGGCTTATGGCCTGGAGCATCTTTTCCAGCCGGGCGACGAGATCGTCATCAGCGCGCTGGAGCATCACGCCAACCTGCTGCCGTGGCAGCAACTGGCCCAACGACGCGATCTCAAGCTGATTGTGTTGCCTCTGGACAGCGACGGGCTGATTGACCTCGCGGTCGCGCTCGCCGTGATCGGCCCGCGCACCCGTCTGCTGGCGGTCAGCCAATTGTCCAACGTGCTCGGCGCCTGGCAACCGTTGCCGGCCCTGCTGGCCATGGCCAAGGCGCACAACGTCCTGACGGTGGTCGATGGTGCGCAGGGTATCGTCCACGGGCGCCATGACGTGCAGGCGCTCGGTTGCGACTTTTATGTGTTCTCCAGCCACAAGCTGTATGGCCCCGAAGGCCTCGGCGTGCTGTTCGGGCGCAACGATGCGCTGGAGCAACTGCGGCCCTGGCAATACGGTGGCGAGATGGTTGTAGACGCGACGTTTCACAGCGCCCGCTTTCGCCCTGCGCCACTGGGTTTCGAGGCCGGCACACCACCGATTGCCAGCGTGATCGGCCTCGGTGCGACCCTCGATTACCTGGCCGGCCTGGACCAGGACGCGGTGTCCGCCCATGAAGCGGCACTGCACGACTATCTGCTGCGCGGCCTCGCCGCACGCAACGGCATTCGTCTGCTGGGCAAGCCGCAATTGGCGCTGGCCAGTTTTGTTGTCGAAGGCGTGCATAACGCCGATCTGGCGCACCTGTTGACCGAGCAAGGCATCGCCGTGCGCGCCGGGCACCATTGCGCCATGCCATTGATGAAAAGCTTCGAACTGGCCGGCGCAATTCGCGTGTCGCTGGCGCTGTACAACGATTCCGAGGACCTGGAGCGCTTCTTTGAAGCCCTCGACCAGGCGCTGGAGATGCTGCGATGACGTTGCCGGCTGAAGCCGCCGACGCCCTGCAAACCTTCCAGAGCGCCGCGGGCTGGGAGCAGCGGGCGCGCTTGCTGATGCAGTTTGGCGATCGCTTGCCAGCGTTGAGCGAGACGGATAAGTGCGAGGCCAATCGCGTGCATGGTTGTGAAAGCCAGGTGTGGCTGGTGGGCGAGTTGCGCGACGGCCACTGGCAATTTGCAGCGAGCAGCGATGCGCGGATGATTCGTGGCCTGGTGGCGTTACTGCTGTTGCGGGTCAACGGGCTGTCGGCGGCTGAGTTGCGGCAGGTCGATTTGCCGGACTGGTTTAATCAGTTAGGGCTGTCGCGGCAGTTGTCGCCATCGCGCAGTAATGGCTTGAATGCCGTGCTCAAGCGGATGAATGAGTTAGCCAAATAACAGCGGCTGCTTCGCAGCCATCGCGAGCAGGCTCACTCCTACAATTTGAAACGCGTTCCCCTGTAGGAGTGAGCCTGCTCGCGATCGGGCCCTCAGCCCCGACATCAAGCCTGAGGTTTAACCCGGTCCGAAGGCCGCCGCACACCCGCCACAATCTTGTCCACCGCCTTGGTCGCCGCGACCATGCCGAACGTCGCCGTCACCATCATCACCGCACCAAAACCGCCGGCGCAGTCGAGCTTGACGCCGTCACCGACAAAACTCTTCTGCAAACAAATGCTGCCATCCGGTTTCGGGTAGCGCAGTTGTTCAGTGGAGAACACACACGGCACGCTGTAATGGCGGGTCATGGTGCGGGAGAAGCCGTAATCGCGGCGCAAGGTCGAGCGCACTTTCGAGGCCAGCGGATCGTTGAAGGTGCGGTTGAGATCGCAGACTTGAATCAGCGTCGGATCAATCTGTCCGCCTGCGCCGCCAGTGGTGATGATCTGGATTTTGCGGCGTTTGCACCAGGCAATCAGTGCCGCTTTGGCGTTGACCGCGTCGATGCAGTCGATCACGCAGTCGATGTCAGGCGTGATGTATTCGGCCATGGTCTCGCGGGTAACGAAGTCGGCGACGGCGTGCACCGTACAATCGGGGTTGATTCCGCGCAAACGCTCGGCCATCACCTCGACCTTGGGCTTGCCGACGGTGCTGTCGAGCGCGTGCAATTGGCGGTTGGCGTTGCTGACGCAAACGTCGTCCAGGTCAAACAGCGAAATCTCGCCAACGCCACAGCGGGCAATGGCTTCCGCCGCCCAGGAACCGACGCCGCCAACGCCGACGATCGCCACATGGGCCGCGCGCAAGCGCTCCATGCCTTCGATGCCGTATAAACGGGCGATGCCTGCAAACCGCGGATCTTCTGTACTCATGACCATTACCCCAAAAACCGGCGCGCATTATAGGGCTACGCAGCGGCAAGTTTTAAGCTGCAAGCGACAAGTGTAAGAACTTAAGTCAGAGACGGCTGCCCAATGTCAGGAATTTTCCCGTCAGTTGTACGGCTGGTTAACCGCCGGTGTAGGATGCGCGCCCGTCGGGCGTCTATCCGACCGAATCTTCGTTCCACAGCCTTTGGAACCCGAAACAGCTATGTCATCGCGTAAATTTGGACTCAACCTGGTAGTGGTGCTGGCCATCGCTGCCCTGTTCACCGGTTTCTGGGCGTTGGTCAACCGCCCGGTCTCGGCGCCGAACTGGCCACAGCAAATCTCCGGCTTCTCCTATTCGCCGTTCCAGCAGGGACAATACCCGCAAAAGGATCAGTACCCGTCTGATGACGAGATGCGCCGTGATCTGGAGATCATGAGCAAGCTGACCGACAACATCCGCATCTACTCGGTCGACGGTTCGCTGCAGAACATCCCGAAACTGGCTGAAGAGTTCGGCCTGCGCGTCACCCTCGGAATCTGGATCAGCCCCGACCAGGAGCGCAACGAGCGGGAAATCAGCAAAGCCATCGAACTGGCCAACACCTCGCGCAGCGTGGTGCGGGTGGTGGTCGGTAACGAGGCATTGTTCCGCGAAGAGATTACCCCTGAAGCCTTGATCGTCCTGCTGGATCGCGTGCGTGCCGCCGTCAAGGTTCCGGTGACCACGTCCGAGCAGTGGCACATCTGGGAGAAATACCCGCAACTGGCCAGACACGTCGACCTGATCGCCGCCCACGTTCTGCCCTACTGGGAATTTATTCCGGTGGACAAGGCCGGCCAGTTCGTTCTGGATCGCGCTCGCGATCTGAAAAAGCTCTTCCCGAAAAAACCGTTGCTGTTGTCTGAAGTCGGCTGGCCGAGCAACGGGCGTATGCGCGGTGGCGCCGATGCGTCGCCAGCCGATCAGGCGATCTACCTGCGCACGCTGGTCAACAAGCTCAACCGCCAGGGCTTCAACTATTTCGTGATCGAAGCCTTCGACCAGCCGTGGAAGGCCAGTGACGAAGGCTCGGTTGGCGCTTATTGGGGCGTGTTCAACGCCGCGCGTCAGCAGAAATTCAATTTCGAAGGCCCGGTCGTCGCGATTCCGCAATGGCGCGTGCTGGCCATCGGTTCCGTGGTGCTCGCGCTGCTGTCGCTGACCCTGTTGATGATCGACGGTTCGGCCCTGCGCCAGCGTGGTCGTACGTTCCTGACCTTTATCGCGTTTCTGTGTGGTTCGGTGTTGGTGTGGATCGGCTACGACTACAGCCAGCAATACAGCACGTGGTTCAGCCTGACGGTCGGCTTCCTGCTCGCGCTCGGCGCGCTGGGTGTGTTCATCGTTTTGCTGACCGAAGCCCACGAGCTGGCCGAAGCGGTGTGGATTCATAAACGCCGGCGCGAATTCCTGCCAGTGCTGGGTGATTCCGATTACCGGCCAAAAGTCTCGATCCACGTGCCCTGCTACAACGAGCCGCCGGAGATGGTCAAACAGACCCTCGACGCCTTGGCCAATCTCGATTACCCGGACTTCGAAGTCCTGATCATCGACAACAACACCAAGGACCCGGCCGTCTGGGAACCGGTGCGCGATTACTGCGCCACCCTCGGCCCGCGCTTCAAGTTCTTCCACGTATCGCCACTGGCCGGTTTCAAGGGCGGCGCGCTGAATTACCTGATCCCGCATACCGCCAAGGATGCCGAAGTCATTGCAGTGATCGACTCCGATTATTGCGTGCACCCGAACTGGCTCAAGCACATGGTGCCGCACTTCGCCGATCCGAAAATCGCCGTGGTGCAGTCGCCGCAGGATTATCGCGACCAGAACGAAAGCACCTTCAAGAAGCTCTGCTACGCCGAGTACAAAGGCTTCTTCCACATTGGCATGGTCACCCGCAACGACCGGGACGCGATCATCCAGCACGGCACCATGACCATGACCCGCCGTTCCGTGCTGGAAGAGTTGGGCTGGGCTGACTGGTGCATCTGTGAAGACGCCGAACTGGGTCTGCGTGTGTTCGAAAAAGGCCTGTCGGCGGCGTATTACCATGACAGCTACGGCAAGGGCCTGATGCCCGACACCTTCATCGACTTCAAGAAACAGCGCTTCCGCTGGGCGTACGGCGCGATCCAGATCATCAAGCGCCACACCCGCAGCCTGCTGCGCGGCAAGGACACCGAACTGACGCGCGGTCAGCGCTATCACTTCCTCGCCGGCTGGCTGCCGTGGGTCGCCGATGGCATGAACATCTTCTTCACCGTCGGCGCGTTGCTGTGGTCGGCGGCGATGATCATCGTGCCGCAACGGGTCGATCCGCCGTTGCTGATTTTCGCGATCCCGCCGCTGGCGCTGTTCGTGTTCAAGGTCGGCAAGATCATCTTTCTTTATCGCCGCGCCGTCGGTGTGAATCTGAAGGATGCGTTCTGCGCGGCACTGGCCGGCCTGGCGTTGTCGCACACCATCGCCAAAGCGGTGCTGTACGGTTTCTTCACCAGCAGCATTCCGTTCTTCCGCACGCCGAAAAACGCCGACAACCATGGCTTCTGGGTGGCGATTTCCGAAGCGCGGGAGGAGATGTTCATCATGCTGCTGTTGTGGGGCGCGGCGCTGGGGATCTATCTGGTCAACGGCATGCCGAGCAACGACATGCGCTTCTGGGTCGCCATGTTGCTGGTGCAGTCGCTGCCGTACGTGGCGGCGCTGATCATGGCGTTTCTGTCGTCGCTGCCGAAACCTGCGGCAGTGGCGGAACCGGCGCCGGTCGTCTAAATCCGTACCGATGCACTAAACGGCGGCCAATGGTCGCCGTTTTGCTTTAAGATAACCGCCATTTTGCGGGGCTTGGCGGCGTCCCGGTTCGACTGACCGAACCCATTCCCCTGTAGGAGTGAGCCTGCTCGCGATAGCGGTGTAACAGTCGATGTGTATGTTGACGGACTCACCGCAATCGCGAGCAGGCTCACTCCTACAGTAGTCCGCGCCCACATTCATGATCTTCGGAGTTTTCCATGACGGCCCACGCCGACCTATCGCCGACCCTTCAACTGGCCATCGACCTGATCCGCCGTCCTTCCGTGACCCCGGTCGATGCTGACTGCCAGAAGCAGATGATGCAGCGCCTGGGCGATGCCGGTTTCACTCTGGAGCCGATGCGCATTGAAGATGTGGATAACTTTTGGGCCACTCATGGCCAGGATGACGGCCCGGTGCTGTGCTTCGCCGGCCACACTGATGTAGTGCCGACGGGTCCGGTCACCGCGTGGCAGATCGATCCATTCAACGCCGTGATCGACGAGCACGGCATGCTCTGCGGTCGTGGCGCAGCGGACATGAAAGGCAGCCTGGCATCGATGACCGTCGCCGCCGAACGCTTCGTTGCGGATTACCCGAACCACAAGGGCAAGGTCGCCTTCCTGATCACCAGCGACGAAGAAGGCCCGGCGCATCACGGCACCAAAGCCGTGGTCGAGCGCCTCGTTGCGCGCAATGAGCGTCTGGACTGGTGCATCGTTGGCGAGCCATCGAGCACCACGCTAGTCGGCGATGTGGTGAAAAACGGCCGTCGCGGCTCCCTCGGCGCCAAGCTCACGGTCAAAGGCGTGCAAGGTCACGTGGCCTACCCGCATCTGGCGAAGAACCCGATCCACCTCGCCGCTCCGGCACTGGCAGAACTGGCCGCCGAGCATTGGGACCACGGCAACGATTTCTTCCCGCCGACCAGTTTCCAGATTTCCAACCTCAATTCCGGCACCGGCGCGACCAACGTGATTCCGGGCGATCTGGTGGCGGTGTTCAACTTCCGTTTTTCCACCGAATCCACTGTCGAAGGCCTGCAGAAACGCGTTGCCGACATTCTCGACAAACACGGTCTGGACTGGCACATCGACTGGGCGCTGTCTGGTCTGCCGTTCCTCACCGAGCCGGGCGCGTTGCTGGATGCCGTGTCAACGAGCATCAAGGACATCACCGGTCGCGAAACCAAGGCGTCGACCAGCGGCGGTACATCCGATGGCCGCTTCATCGCGACCATGGGCACGCAAGTGGTTGAGCTGGGGCCGGTCAACGCGACCATTCACCAGGTCAACGAACGCGTACTGGCGGCGGATCTCGACGTGCTGACCGAGATCTACTACCAGACCCTGATCAAGTTGCTTGCCTGATGCTTGCGTGCCCGATCTGTAGTGAACCGCTCAACGCGGTAGACAACGGCGTAGTCTGCCCGGCCGGGCATCGTTTCGACCGCGCGCGCCAGGGTTATCTGAACCTGCTGCCGGTGCAGCACAAGAACAGCCGCGACCCCGGCGACAATCAGGCAATGGTCGAGGCGCGGCGTGATTTCCTCAACGCCGGACATTACGCGCCGGTCGCCAGGCGTCTGGCTGAACTGGCGGCCGGTTACGCGCCGGAGCGCTGGGTCGACATCGGTTGTGGCGAGGGTTACTACACCGCGCAAATCGCCGAGGCTCTGCCCAACGCCGATGGCTATGCGCTGGATATCTCGCGCGAAGCCGTCAAACGCGCCTGCAAACGCAATCCGGCGATCACCTGGTTGATTGCCAGCATGGCGCGTGTGCCATTGGCCTCGGGCAGTTGCCAGTTTCTGGCGAGTGTTTTCAGTCCGCTGGACTGGGAAGAGGCCAAGCGCTTGCTCAGCGTCGGCGGCGGCCTGATGAAAGTCGGCCCGACCCGCGGCCATCTGATGGAACTGCGCGAACGCCTGTACGACGAAGTGCGCGAATACACCGATGACAAGCACCTGGCCCTGGTGCCTGAGGGCATGGCGTTGGCGCACAGTGAAACCCTGGCGTTCAAGCTGACGCTGGACAAGCCTGAGGATCGCGCCAACCTGTTGGCGATGACGCCCCACGGCTGGCGCGCCAGTGCCGAACGCCGCGCAGCGGTGATCGAACAGGCCGAGCCGTTCGTGACCACCGTGTCGATGCGCTACGATTATTTCGTTCTTCAATAACTTTTGGTCTCGGGCACAGGCCCGGGGCCGGCTAAATCCGCGAATGGATTTTTCAGACCCGCAGTGAGGACATCCATGCGCCAACCGGACATCGAGATTTACCTGAAAGACGCCGACGTCGACCACAAGGCCATTGCCGCCTGGCTCGGCGAAGCACTCGGCCCATGCAGCGACTGGGTACAGAAAGGCCAGACGTATAAATGCAAGGCCGGCAACGTGCCGGTGACCTGGCTGCCGAAAGCGGTGGGCAAGTGGAACAGCCTGTACCTGGAAAGCGACCAGACCCCATGGGACGACGACATCGCCTGCGCCCGCGCAGCCTTTGCCGCGCTGAACGTCGAAGTGCGTTGCGCACCGGGTACGTGGGTTGAGGAAGAAGGCGAAGAAACCGCCGATCGCTGGATTCGCATCAGCGCCGATGGTGAAGAAGAGATCACCTGGAAAACGGCCTAAAAGCAGCTAAAAGTTACAAGCTGCAAGCCTCAAGCGGAACTGCTTATAGCTTGTGGCTTGCAGCTTGAAACTTGAAGCTGCTGTTACAGGCCTACAACATCCTCAGCCTGCAACCCCTTCTCGCCAGTAATCACGGCGTACTCGACCTGTTGGCCTTCGGTCAGCGAGCGGTGCCCTTCGCCGCGAATCGCGCGGTAGTGCACGAACACATCCGCTCCGTCTTCGCGCTGGATAAAGCCGTAGCCCTTGGCGTCGTTGAACCACTTCACGTTGCCGGTTTCGCGTGTTGCCATCTGTTCATACTCCCTTTTTATTATTGAACGGGCTTTTCGCAGGAAAGCCTTCGAGGAACGTCAGCCTGCGTCCGAAGTCCACAAGAGGGCACCGGCAACAGACCGCCGAGTATATGACAGGCGCAGAAACTCTCAACAGGAGATTACTTCGGCGCTTTTTTGCCGATTTTCCGTGAATCCGGCACACTATCGACCGCCCGAGCGCCTGCTCGGTTTTATTCACTCACGCAGAAGCCGTATGACCCGTTCCCCGTTCCGCCGTCTTGTGTTTGGCACCCTGCGCCGCTTGTTGTATCTCTGGGTTCGCTCCGAGACCATCAACCAGTCGTCGTTCACCCTCAACCTCGACCGCAGTCGTCCGGTGTTCTACGTCCTGCAAAACCCTTCGCTGACCGATCTGGCCGTGGTCGACACCGAGTGCACCAAGGCCGGTCTGCCGCGTCCGGTGCTGGCGGTGTCGGTGGGTTCGCTGATCGAGCCGGCAGCGTTTTTCTATTTGACGCCGGACCCGGACTGGCTCGGCCGCCAGGACAAGCGCGGTGCGCCACCGACCTTGACCCGACTGGTCAGCGCATTGACCCAGAACGCTGCCGAAGACGCGCAGATCATTCCGGTCAGCGTGTTCTGGGGCCAGTCGCCGGACAGCGAAAACAGCCCGTGGAAACTGTTGTTTGCCGATAGCTGGGCCGTCACCGGTCGCCTGCGTCGGTTGCTGAGCATCATCGTCCTCGGCCGCAAGACCCGCGTGCAGTTTTCCGCGCCGATCCACCTGCGCGAACTGATCGATCACAACAAGGGCCACGAGCGCACCGTGCGCATGGCCCAGCGCATCCTGCGCGTGCACTTCCGCAACCTGAAAGCAGCAGTCATCGGCCCGGACATTTCCCACCGCCGTAACCTGGTGAAGGGTTTGCTCAATCAGCCGCTGGTCAAGCAGGCGATCCTCGACGAAGCCGAGCGTGAAAACATCTCCCCGGAAAAAGCCAAGGCCCAGGCCCTGCGCTACGGCAACGAGATCGCTTCGGACTACACCTACACGGCGATCCGCTTCCTCGAAGTGGTGCTGAGCTGGTTCTGGAACAAAATCTACGACGGCATCAAGGTCAACCACATCGAAGGCGTGCAGAACGTTGCTCAGGGTCACGAAGTGATCTACGTGCCGTGCCACCGCAGCCACATCGACTATCTGTTGCTTTCGTACCTGCTGTTTCGCAACGGCCTGACCCCGCCGCACATCGCCGCCGGGATCAACCTCAATATGCCGGTGATCGGCAGCCTGCTGCGCCGTGGCGGCGCGTTTTTCATGCGCCGCACGTTCAAGGGCAATCCGTTGTACACCTCGGTGTTCAACGAATACCTGCACACGCTGTTCACCAAAGGCTTCCCGGTCGAGTATTTCGTCGAAGGCGGCCGCTCGCGCACCGGGCGCATGCTGCAACCGAAGACTGGCATGCTCGCCATCACGTTGCGCAGCTTCCTGCGCTCGTCGCGCATGCCCATCGTGTTTGTGCCGGTGTACATCGGTTACGAGCGCGTGCTCGAAGGCCGCACCTACCTCGGAGAATTACGCGGCGCGAGCAAGAAGAAAGAATCGATCTTCGATATTTTCAAAGTGATCGGCGCACTCAAGCAACGCTTCGGCCAGGTCGCGGTGAATTTCGGCGAGCCGATCAAACTGGCGGAGTTCCTCGACGCTGAACAACCGGACTGGCGCCAGCAGGAACTCGGCCCGCAGTTCAAACCGGCGTGGCTCAACGAAACCACCAACCGCCTCGGCGAAAAAGTCGCCCGGCACCTCAACGAAGCGGCGGCGATCAACCCGGTGAACCTGGTGGCACTGGCCCTGCTGTCGACCACGCGTCTGGCGCTGGATGATCGCGCCATGGCACGGGTGCTGGATCTGTATCTGGCGCTGCTGCGCAAGGTACCGTATTCGCCGCACACGACATTGCCCGAGGGCGATGGCCGCGCGCTGATCGAACATGTGAAGGACATGGACCTGCTCGCCGAACAGAACGACGCACTGGGCAAGATCCTTTATCTGGACGAGCAGAACGCCGTCCTGATGACCTACTACCGCAACAACGTGCTGCACATTTTTGCGCTGCCGTCGCTGCTGGCGAGTTTCTTCCAGAGTACCTCGCGCATGAGCCGCGAGCAGATCCTGCGCTACACCCGCGCGCTGTATCCGTACCTGCAATCGGAACTGTTCATCCGCTGGAATCTGGACGAACTTGATGCGGTGATCGATCAGTGGCTGGAAGCGTTCGTCGAGCAGGGTCTGCTGCGGTTCGAGAAGGACCTGTACCTGCGTCCGGCACCGAGTTCGCGACATTTCGTCCTGCTGACGCTGCTGTCCAAAAGCATCGCCCAGACCTTGCAGCGCTTCTACATGACCGTGTCGTTGTTGCTCAACAGCGGACAGAACAGCATCAGCGCCGAAGAGCTGGAAGACCTCTGCACAGTCATGGCCCAGCGCCTGTCGATCCTGCATGGCCTGAATGCGCCGGAGTTCTTCGACAAGAGCCTGTTCCGCCACTTCATCCAGACGATGCTCGACCTCGACGTGCTGCGCCGCGACGACGCCGGCAAACTCAGCTACCACGAACTGCTCGGCGAACTGGCCGAAGGCGCAGCCAAGCGCGTATTGCCGGCAGAAATTCGCCTGTCGATCCGCCAGGTCGCGCTGCACCGCAGTGAAGATGCCGCGGATCAGGTCACCGCACTGCCGGAAGCCTGACGCAAATACCTGTAGGAGTGAGCCTGCTCGCGATAGCGGTGTGTCAGATGACAGCAATGGTGACTGACACACCGCTATCGCGAGCAAGCTCACTCCTACAATTGAAAGGAGATTCATCCATGAAAAAACTACTGACCCTTGCCGCCGCCACGCTGCTCAGCGCCTGTCAATCAACCGCCCCCGCCGGCAAGGCGAGCCTCGACGGCGAGGTCTTTTACCTGCAGCGCATCGCCCTGCCACCGAGCGCCACCCTGAGCGTCAGCCTGCAAGACGTGTCGCTGGCCGATGCGCCAGCCGTTGTCCTGGCCGAACAGAAAGGCCCGGTCAAAGGCCAGGTGCCGTTGCCGTTCCACTTGAGCTACGATCCGGCGCAGGTCCAACCCGGCCATCGTTACTCGGTCAGCGCACGCATTGAAGTCAACGGCGAGCTGATGTTCATCACCACCGAAAACCACGCCGTGCAACTCGACGGCAACGACCCGCAGCCGTTGAAAGTCCGCGTCGACGCCGTTCGTTAATCCACCTCGCCACAAGGAAGCCGCCATGCGCCGCCCTACCCTTCGCTTCGCCGCCGCCTGCGCCGGCCTGCTGATCTCCGCCAACGCCCTGGCCCTGTCGCTCAACGACCTGTCGCAACAAGACGCCACCGGCGGCCTCAAAGACGCCCTGACCCAAGGCGCGCAGATCGCCGTCAAACAACTCGGCACCCCGGGCGGCTTCAGCAACAACCCCGACGTGAAAATCGAACTGCCGGGCAAACTCGGCAAAGCCGCAAGCAAGATGAAAGCCTTCGGCATGGGCGCCCAGGTCGAAGAGCTGGAAACGGCGATGAACAAAGCCGCCGAATCCGCCGTGACCCAGGCGCAACCGATCCTCGTCGACGCCGTGAAGAAAATGAGCGTGGCCGACGCCAAAGGCATCCTCAGCGGCGGCAACGACTCGGCGACCCAATACCTGAACAAATCCAGCCGCGAACAGATCCGCGCCAAATTCCTGCCCATCGTCAAACAAGCTACCGACAAGGTTGGCGTCGCGCAAAAGTACAACTCGTTCGCCGGCCAGGCTGCGGCCTTCGGCGTGGTCGATGCGAAGAGCGCCAACGTTGAGAGTTACGTCACCGAACAGACGCTCAATGGTCTGTTCGAGATGATCGGCAAACAGGAAGAAACGATTCGTCAGAACCCGGCCGCTGCGGCGACGAGTTTGGCGAAGAAGGTGTTTGGTACGCTTTAAACGGTCATCACACGGGGGCGAAGTGATTCGCCCTCAAGTCATTCAGCCTTTTTCGGTAAACCTCGGTAAATCCGACCACGGCTCGCAAAATAACTGAACACTGAAACTCGATGAAATAAGTCAGATCCAGTTCATCTGCCTCGGTGTGCAGATAGGAGCGTCCGTATTTCACCGGCGTATTGCGCAGCAACAGACTGATCGCAATGTAGCGAAACGCAGCAAACTCGTGTTTGAACATGAACCAGTAGAAAAGCGCCCGGGCGACCCGACCGTTACCGTCGCGAAAGGGGTGTTCAAAACCCAATGCGAAATGCAGCGTGATGGCCTTGATCAGTGGATGCAGATAGCTTTTGTCCAGAACCAAGCCATCGGGCTGGTTGATCCAGCCGGACAGCCTCGCCAACCGCAAAACCAATCCAGCAACAGGAGGCGGTCGGTGCACAGTGTTGCCCGCACCATCCTGAACAACCACCTCATCATTGGTTCTGAACATTCCGGGTAAATACTGCTCGTCATCGATCCCCTCCACACCCACTCGATGGATCTCTGCAATCAGCTCAACGCTCAGTGGTTCATAGCGCTTTTCCCAGGCGAAATTCATCATTCGATAATTACCCATCACCATGCGCTCATCCGGCGTACGCGGCTGGCGCTGATGCTTGAGCATGTCCTTGGCAACACGCGTCGTGGTCGCCGCGCCCTCCAGTTGGCTACTGGCGATGGCTTCGTCTTCGATCAGGTCATTGAGCAGATAAGAGAAATGCGCGCGCTCGCCGATCTGACTGGTCATGTACTCCAGCGCGGCGGTACTGGTGTGACGATCCACCACAGATATGGTTTTCTGAGCCAACGGCGTCGACACATATTTGCCCCACTGCACCGGCTCGCCCAACGGCAACAAATTGACGTACTGCGCCGCCCGAGCCTTTTTCACCAACGCCCAACAGAGGTTCGCGTCCAACCCTGCAGCCCAGCGATAGCGCAACGCCTCGAAGGGCAGATAGCGCCCCTGACCATCGAGCGGCTTCAGCAATGCCAGGTAATCGGGCAGACGCTGTTTATGTGGCGGGCGGGCCAACAGGTCGAAGACAGGATCGGTTCTGCCAGTTAATGTCGGTGGTTTCATCGGGGCAGACTCAGGGATTCGGGAAAACAGAACCCGGAGTACAGCATCTGACAGGCAGCGTCTCAAGATCGGAGGTTTCTGAAAAAGATGTAGGAAGGGAGCGAGGGCTTGCGGATGGAAATGGGTAGGCTGGCAGGCCGCCTTCGCGAGCAGGCTCGCTCCCACAAAGGGAATGGGTGTATTCAAATAGAAATAGGTCGGCTGCCAGGCCGCCTTCGCGAGCAGGCTCGCTCCCACAAAGGGAATGGGTGTATTCAGATAGAAATAGGTCGGCTGTCAGGCCGCCTTCGCTGGCAAGCCAGCTCCCACAAAAGCCGAGCCAGAGCCAGAGCCAGAGCAACCAGTCCAGCCCCACGCGGCAAAGCCGCCCCACTCAACAATGAGCGTTAGCTCGAGTACCGCTCTTGATCTTGATCCATGGGCGACTTCGGTAGGCTGAGCGCAGGGATTGATCCGGGCGTGGGAGCGCAGCGACCGTTTGGCGCAGCCAAACACAGCGAGAGGAGGTGCAGCGAAGCAAACCGGAGACGCTGCGCCCGGATCGATCCCGCAGCGAAGGAACCCGAGCCTGCGAGGGCCGAACGCAGGAGCAAGCCTTTTTGGGTACTTTTTCGGCGTCTGGAAAAAGTGCCTCGCCGTAAGGGCGAAACCGCCAGCCGCAACACCCCAAAAAAAACGGATATTCACCCAAAACCCCAAGAACATGGTCGGCCCGAAGGCCGCCACGCAAACCACAACTCAAACGGCGTCTTTGCGAACCCTGAACCAGGCCGCATACAACGCCGGCAAAAACAACAAAGTCAGCGCCGTAGCCACAATCAACCCACCCATGATCGCCACCGCCATCGGCCCGAAAAACACACTGCGCGACAACGGAATCATCGCCAGCACCGCCGCCAGCGCCGTCAACACAATCGGCCTGAACCGCCGCACGGTCGCCTCGATAATCGCCTGCCAGGGCTTAAGCCCGGACGCAATATCCTGCTCGATCTGATCGACCAGAATCACCGAATTACGCATGATCATCCCCGACAGCGCAATCGTCCCCAGCATCGCCACAAACCCGAACGGCTGACGGAACACCATCAGAAACAGCGTCACCCCGATCAACCCCAACGGCGCCGTCAGAAACACCATCGCCGTGCGCGAGAAACTGCGCAGTTGCACCATCAGCAAAGTCAGCACCACCACAATAAACATCGGCACCCCGGCGTTCACCGATTTTTGCCCGCGCTCGGAATCCTCCACGGTGCCGCCGACGTCCAGCAGATAACCATCGGGCAGTTCGGCGCGAATCGAATCCAGCGTCGGCATGATCTGCTTCACCAGAGTCGCCGGTTGTTCCTTGCCATAAATGTCCGCTCGCACCGTCACGTTCGGCAGCCGATTGCGGTGCCAGATGATGCCCTCCTCGAAACCGTATTCCAGCGTGGCAATCTGCGACAGCGCGACACTGCGGCCGTTATCGGTCGGCACCGCGAGGCTCGGCAGCAACGACAATTCAGTGCGCTCATGCACGGTGCCGCGCAGCAGAATTTCGATCAATTCGTTGTCTTCGCGGTACTGGCTGACCGTCGAGCCGACCAGCGAACTCTGCAGGAATTTCGCCAGATTGGCCGTGCTCACCCCGAGGGCGCGGGCGCGATCCTGATCGATGTTCAGATAGACAACCTTGCTCGGCTCTTCCCAGTCCAGATGAACGTTGACCACATGCGGGTTCTCGCGAACCTTCGCTGCCACCTTGCGGGCCAGCGCGCGGACCTCCTCGATGTGTTCGCCGGTGACGCGGAACTGCACCGGATAGCCAACCGGCGGGCCGTTTTCCAGACGCGTAACCCGCGAACGCAGGGCCGGGAATTGTTCGTTGAGGGTTTCGATCAACCAACTGCGCAGCGCTTCACGCTCTTCGATGGTTTTCGCCAACACCACAAACTGAGCAAAACTTGCCGCCGGCAGTTGTTGATCCAGTGGCAGATAGAAACGCGGCGAGCCGGTGCCGACATATGCCACGTAGTTGTCGATGCCGGCGTGTTCCTTGAGCAGCGCTTCGAGGCGTTTGACCTCAGCGGTGGTGTTGGCCAGCGAAACACCTTCGGCGAGTTTCAGATCGACCATCAGCTCCAGCCGGTTGGAGGCCGGGAAAAACTGCTGCGGCACGAAGCGGAACAACATCACCGAAGCGATAAACAGGCCCACGGTAAGCACAATCACCGTTTTGCGGTGCGCCACGCACCACTCCACCAGACGCCGCACACGTTGATAGAACGGTGTGGCATACGGATCGGGCTGGCCATTGCCAGTGCCGTGTTTCGCCGCGTGAATTTTCGCCAGATCCGGCAGGAGCTTTTCCCCCAGATACGGCACGAACACCACCGCTGCCACCCATGAGGCCAGCAAGGCAATGGTCACTACCTGGAAAATCGAACGGGTGTATTCGCCGGTGCCCGATTGTGCGGTGGCAATCGGCAGGAAGCCGGCGGCGGTGATCAGCGTCCCGGTGAGCATCGGAAACGCGGTACTGGTCCAGGCATAACTCGCCGCGCGAATGCGATCGAAGCCCTGCTCCATTTTGATCGCCATCATTTCCACAGCAATGATCGCGTCATCCACCAGCAAGCCCAGCGCCAGCACCAATGCACCGAGGGAAATCTTGTGCAAGCCGATCCCCAGGTAGTACATGCAGGCAAAGGTCATCGCCAGTACCAACGGAATGGTCAACGCGACGACCATGCCGGTGCGCACGCCGAGGGAGAAGAAGCTCACCAGCAATACGATCGCCAGCGCCTCGACCAACACCTGGACGAACTCACCGACCCCGGTTTTCACTGCAGCCGGCTGATCGGAGACCTTGCGCAATTGCATGCCGGCCGGAAGATTTTTCTGGATCCGCGAGAACTCACCCTCCAGCGCTTTGCCAAGCACCAGAATGTCGCCGCCATCCTTCATCGCCACGGCGAGACCAATCGCATCGTCGCCCATAAAACGCATGCGCGGCGCCGGTGGATCGCTGAAACCGCGACGCACGTCAGCGATATCAGAGATGCGGAACGTACGATCGGCGACGCGGATCGGAAAGTTTTTTATCTCATCGACCGTCTGAAAATTCCCCGAGACGCGTAGCTGCAAGCGCTCGCTGCCGGTCTCGAAGAATCCCGCCGTGGACACCGCGTTCTGTTCCTCGAGAGCCTGCTGCACCGCCGCCAGCGGCAAGCCGAGGGTGGCGAGTTTGACGTTGGACAGCTCGACCCAGATTTTCTCGTCCTGCAGCCCGAGCAGTTCGACCTTGCCGACATCCTTGACCCGTTGCAGCTGGATCTGGATGCGGTCGGCGTAATCCTTGAGCACGGCGTAATCGAAGCCGTCACCGGTCAGCGCGTAAATATTGCCGAAGGTGGTACCGAACTCATCGTTGAAGAACGGTCCCTGAATTCCCGGTGGCAGGGTCTGGCGGATGTCGCCGACCTTTTTGCGCAACTGATACCAGAGGTCTGGAATGTCCTTGGAATGCATCGAATCACGGGCAATGAAGGTCACCTGGGATTCACCGGGGCGGGAGAACGACATGATGCGTTCGTACTCACCGGTTTCCATCAGCTTCTTTTCGATGCGTTCGGTGACCTGGCGCGAGACTTCCTGTGCCGTCGCGCCGGGCCAGCGGGTCTGGATGACCATGGCCTTGAAGGTGAATGGTGGGTCTTCGCTCTGGCCAAGTTTGGTGTAGGACAACGCACCGACGACAGCGAGCAAAAGCATCAGGAACAGTACGATCTGGCGATTACGCAACGCCCATTCGGAGAGGTTGAAGCGCATCGGGGCTTACTCCTTGTTCGCCAGATTGACCACACGGTTGGAGCGATCCACCGGCCGCACCTGCTGACCATCGAGCAGCACATGAACGCCAGCGGCCACCACCCAGTCGCTGGCATTCAGGCCTTCGAGCACCGCCACGTTTTTCTCGCCGAAGGGGCCGACCCGCACCGGGGTTTTCTTTAACGTGTTGTTGCCGTTGACCACCCAGACATAGGTCGCGCCGTTTTCAGCGGTCAGCGCTGAAAGCGGTACTGACAGCGAAACACTGTCGGCCGATTGCACGAAGACGCGGGCGCTCTGGCCCAGCTCAGCCGGGACTTTGCCGCTGGTGAACGAGATTCGCGCGGCGAAGGTGCGCGAACGCGGATCGGCCGATGGCGACAGTTCGCGGATCTGTCCGGCAAAACGCTGATTCTGCTGCGCCCACAACTCCACGGACACCGGCTGACCGACCTTGAAGCGGCCGAAACTCTGCTCCGGCAGGCTGATCAACACTTCGCGCTCGCCATCGGTGGCGAGGGTAAACACTGTTTGCCCGGCGGCGACCACTTGCCCGACCTCAACCGAACGCTTGGCCACTACGCCATCCTGCGGCGCACGCAGCACGGCGTAACTGGCCTGATTGGTCGAGACGTTGAATTCGGCTTTGATTTGTTTAAGGCGGGCTTCGCCGGAGCGGTATAGATTTTCGGCGTTGTCGTAGGCCGAGCGGCTGACCATCTGCCGTTCCATCAGGGTTTTGTAGCGATCCCGTTCGGCGCGCACCAGATTCAGATTGGCTTCGGCGGCGGCGACCTGCGCGCGGGTGGCCTCCAGCTGCAGGCGCACGTCCTGCGGATCGAGTTCGGCCAGCGGTTGATCGGCCTTCACGCGCTGGCCTTCATCGACCAGTCGTCGGCTGACTTTGCCGCCAATACGGAACGCCAGATCAGGCTCATAGCGGGCGCGCACCTCGCCCGGATAACTTTCCATCGCCTGCGCCGAAGGCTCGGGCTGTACCACCATGGCCGGTCGCACGGTGACTTTCGTCACCTCTTCCTGACCGCAGGCCGATAACAGGAATGCCAGACTGGCTGGCAATGCAAAGGACAACGCATGGCGGAACATGGTGACGGACCTTTCGCGAATGAGGCTTGGAATATTTATACTGGCGGGTATGGTATTAATAGCAAACTCACCAGTCCAGTATTAAAAACGAAAAATGTCGAACAATCTTTCCGCTCCAAACGGCCCGGGCCGTCCCAAGGACCTGGCCAAGCGCCAGGCCATCCTCGAGGCGGCGAAAACGCTCTTTCTGAGTCATGGCTACGCCAACACCAGCATGGACGCCGTGGCCAGCGAGGCTGGCGTGTCGAAACTGACGGTTTACAGCCACTTCAACGACAAGGAGACGCTGTTCTCCGCTGCCGTGGTCGCGAAATGCGAGGAGCAGCTGCCGCCGCTGTTCTTTGAATTGCCGGACGGCATCGCGGTTGAAGACGTATTGCTGAATATCGCCCGCGGCTTTCACCAACTGATCAATAGCGATGAATCGGTGAATCTGCACCGGCTGATCATGGCCCTTGGCAGCCAGGATCCAAAGCTGTCGCAAATCTTCTTCGAAGCAGGCCCCGAGCGGGTGGTGAGCGGAATGGAAGGGTTGCTGACGAAAATCCACGCCAGCGGCGCGTTGAGCATCGATCAGCCACGCAATGCCGCCGAGCATTTCTTTTGCCTGATCAAGGGCGCGGGCAATTTTCGCTTGTTGTATGGCTGTGGCGAGCCGCTGACCGGGGAAGCGGCCGAGCGGCATGTGCGCGAGGTGGTGGGGTTGTTTATGCGGGCCTATGGGAGAGAGGCAGCTGCGAGCTTCTAGCTACAAGCTGCAAGAAAAAGCAGGAGCAGAAGCAGTGACTTCGCTCTGGCTTGTAGCTTGTAGCTTGTAGCTTGTAGCTTGTAGCTTGTAGCTTGCAGCTTGCAGCTCGAACCTTGCAGCTGCCCTTAAGGCTTAAGGGCTTTCTTCGGATAAATGTCATACCGGCTCGACTTGCCATCCAGCGCATGGCTCGGTTTCGGCCCGTCAATGCACGGTGCCTTGCGCGGACGCTTGACCACCACCCGGTGCGTGGCCAATGCCAGCGCCGCCTGCAACAGCGCAGGCGCGTCCGGATCATCGCCGACCAGCGGCCGGAACAGGCGCATCTCCTTCTTCACCAGCGCGGTTTTCTCGCGATGCGGAAACATCGGATCGAGGTAGATCACCTGCGGCGGCTCTCCCTCCCAGTTCTGCATGACCTCGATGGAGTTGCCCTTGAGCAATTTCATTCGCGCGACAATCGGCGCCACCTCGAAATCTTCCGCCGCGCGCGCCAGACCGTCCTCAAGCAACGCACCGATCAACGGCTGGCGTTCGATCAGGCTGATTTCGCAGCCCAGACTGGCCAGCACAAACGCATCCTTGCCCAACCCCGCCGTGGCATCCAGCACCCGCGGGCGCACGCCTTGAGCGATACCGACCGCCTTGGCGATCATCTGCCCGCTGCCGCCGCCATACAACCGACGATGCGCCGCGCCGCCTTCGACAAAGTCGACCCGCACCGGTCCCGGCGCATCCGGGCCGAGCTGTTGCAACTGCAAACCCTGCTCGCCGACCTGCAAGGCGAACTTGCCGTCAGCCTCGTCGAGTGGTAGGCCAAGACGCTCGGCCCACTGCTCGGCTTGCGCTTCAAACGCCGGGCCGAGCGCCTGGACATGGATGCGGCAGGCCGCGGGTGACTCAATCATGAAAAAACGCTCAAAAAAGTTAAGGATCGACAAAAACCGCCGATAAACCATTCAACGCGCATTTTGCCAGAGCTGAGCGTCAACCGAAAAAAATGTCAGGCATTCTTCCCACATCGATTGGCTACATTTCGCCCCATGGCGATTTCAGCCGTCATAACACTCAAGCACTGAGCGGCGTCAGCCACCTGTGGCAGGATTTCTTTGCCCAGGCCCTGGCCGAACAGACGAGTGATGTGGTGCCGGCCTGCGGCACGTTTCCTCCGGTTGACCTGAACAGCCCCGTAGAACCGACCGTCGGCAGCGAGCTGCACGCGCACATCATCAGCCAGCGCGAGTGCGATGTGGTCGAAACCCAGGTTCGCCCGCCAGAACCGCTGTTCCTGCCGATCGCCGAATTTGAAATGGAACTGCTGGACAAGCCGTTCCCACCGTTCCCGCCGGAAGAACTCAAGGCTCAGCAAGAGCAACAGGATTTCGACAGCAGCTGGGTTCGCCCGATCGTCGTCAACAATGGCCAGCCACTGCCAGAGCCGGGCCCTGCTCCGCAGAAACGCCCACTGTACCTGCCGATTGCCGAGTTCGACCTCGACCTGCTGCAAAAGCCTTATCCGCCGTTCCCGCCGGAAGAAATCGTCGAGCAACAGAAGGCGCTGGACTTCGATAACGGCTGGGCACGCCCGATCGTTCTGCAGAACCTGCGCCTCGCCGCCTGATCCTCAGCGACACACACTCCAGCGCCCGACATCGACATGAAAGTGATTGCGATGGGCGGCGTTGTAATCCGGACTCAACACCACACTGAACGCCTCGCAGGCGCCATCACGCACCTGGCGCAAAAACTGTGCATCCTGATTTTGCTTCGGCCAGTCCTTGAGTACGCTGACGGCGCGCCCGTCGGCCAGACGAAAACCGGCGATATCCAGCGCATCGGCGCTGGCATGGCGGCTGAGTGCACCGCTCTCGCGGTTGTAGACATTGCGGCAGGCAAAGCTGCCGAGGTGATCGAGGCGTGTGACCTTCTGACCGTAAATGGACTGCGCCGCGGGTTGCAAGGTGTGCTGTTCAAACATCGCGTAGGCCACGGCCAGCGGGCAGCTGGCGATGAAACTGCTGCTCAGTGCCACTTCGCCGCCCTGCACACGCAACGCGCCGATCAGCGGGCACCTGGCGCCGGGGCTGTCGGCTTGCCGGCTGACGCGCAGTGCGGAACTGCTCAATGCCTTCGCGCATAGCTCGGGATCGCCGCGCAAGCGCATGAGTTTGTAACCGGTCAACCCGTTGGGCGCAGCCTTTACGTCCAGCGGTGCCCATGGATTCCATTCGGGCGGCACGTCGAGCCAGCCGCGCCAGACACTCACCGCAGCGCCGCCAATCCCCACGACGACCAGCCAGAACAGCCACCGCCCCATGCTCAATCCTTGAAGAACTGGTTGGCCTTGGCGTACGGCATTGATTGCGAGGTAAAGCCGAATGTGCCGGACTGGCGGACTTCTTCAGCGGCGCGGAAAAATTCACCGAACGCTGCCAGCGCCAGCGCCGAACCGGTGCTGATCCGCCGTACACCCATGTCTGCGAGTTGCTGCACGGTCAGTTTCAATCCGCCAGACATCAACACGTTGACCGGTTTCGGCGCCACCGCACGCACCACCGACAGCACTTCTTCGGCATTGCGCAAACCCGGCGCGTACAAGACATCGGCGCCGGCTTCGGCGAACGCCTGCAAGCGGCGGATGGTGTCGTCGAGGTCGGGATTGCCGTGCAGGTAGTTTTCCGCCCGGGCGGTGAGCATGAAGGGAAACGCTAGTGTGCGCACCGCAGCGACGGCAGCTTCAATCCGCGCCACAGCGTGTTCGAAGCAATAGATCGGCGCGTCCGGGCGGCCCGTGGCATCTTCGATCGAACCGCCCACAGCGCCCGCCTCGGCGGCGCGCAACAAGCTCTGCGCACACTCGGCCGGATCGTCGGCAAAGCCGTTCTCCAGATCCACCGCCACCGGCAAATCCGTCGCGGCGACGATGGCACGGACGTTGGCCAGAGTCTCATCGAGACTCAAGGCACCATCGGCCTTGCCTTGGGAAAACGCATAACCGGCGCTGGTGGTTGCCAGTGCCGGATAGCCGAGGCTGGCGAGCATTTTCGCCGAGCCGGCATCCCACGGGTTGGGGGTGACGAAGATCT
The DNA here is from genome assembly GCF_014270125.1 of Pseudomonas sp. SWRI99. NCBI lineage: Bacteria > Pseudomonadati > Pseudomonadota > Gammaproteobacteria > Pseudomonadales > Pseudomonadaceae > Pseudomonas > Pseudomonas sp. SWRI99. The sequence continues at coordinate 127,143 of NZ_JABWQR010000003.1, forward strand.
CTGGACGATCATGCAGAGCCTTGAAGGCCTGGGCTTTGCGGAGTTGATCTTGACTGGCTTGAACATTCATCGACGGGCTCCCGGGCAGAAAAACCGCCTCAGAGCAGGCCAAGCTGCTCGGCGGCGGGTTCTCTGTATAGCTCAGGCAGCGCGGGCAAGCCAGGCAAACGTTGCATCAGTTGCGCATGAAAACGTTGCGCCAGTTTCGCTGCCAGCAGGTTGTCGGCCGTGTGCAGAAAGATATAGGGCGTGCGGCCTTCTTCGATCCACTCGGCGATCTTTGCCACCCACGGTGCGAGAAACGTGTCGTTGGCTTCCAGCTGTGGATGGCCGATGAAACGCACCTGCGGACATTGAGTGAACGCGGCCGGCCGCGTCGGCACGCGGGGCTTTTTCGACTGTGCGTGAATCACCGAAGACTCGGTCGACAGGCAACTGAACAAGGCGCGCGGGTCGAGGCAGATGCGCTCCACGCCGCGATCGAGCAGCAGGCGATTGAGCAGACGCTCACTCTCGCCTTTGGCGAAGAATTGGTCGTGGCGTACTTCAACTGCCAGCGGACAGTCCAGCGCATCGATGAAGGAGGCCAGCTCGGGCAGACGCTGCGGTGTAAAACTCTTGGATAATTGCAGCCACAACGGCGATACGCGTTGGCCTAACGGTTTGAGCAATTGCAGGAAGGTTTCGGCAGCAGTCAATTGTTCGCGCAAATCGCCGCTGTGGCTGATGTCGCCGGGGAATTTGGCGGTGAAACGAAAGTGCGTCGGCATGATCTCGGCCCAACGCTGCACAGTGGCGGGCGACGGGCTGGCGTAGAAGGTCGTGTTGCCTTCGACGGCGTTGAATACCTGGCAATAAAGGGCGAGAAAGTCGGAGGTTTTGGCGTCTACCGGATACAGATACTCGCGCCAGGCGTTTTCGCTCCAGGACGGGCAACCGAGGTAGTAAGGCAGATCCATCAGATGTACAGATCGAGGCCCAGCACGTCCGCATCCCAATCGACAAAACCGGCAGTGCTCAGGTAGCTGGCCAGGGCCATGGCTACGCTTTTCTTCATCGCGCGGTGGTAGATCATGTCTTGCTGACGGGCAGGCAGATTGCTCAGGCGTTGCGCAGCAGATTGGGCGGCACGGGCAGCCAACTGCTCTTCGGTCGGTAATTCCAGCTCGCCGTCGATAATCTCGACGGACTCATCCAGCGCCGCATTGCCTTTGCGAGGCTTGCGCTTGATGGGGTAGGACTGAGAGGAAACGCCGTCTATACGCATAATTTCATGCTCGGTATCAATGATGGCAATTTAGCGGCACCTGACCGACTTAGCAAACTGCCGAGTGATAACTAGAACACAGAAAGCGCAAAAGGTTTTAAGCGAGGGGGCAGAAACTGACGATTGGCTGGATTCGGGATAAGGCACTGAATATCCGGCGGGCGCTTTTGTGGCGAGGGAGCTTGCTCCCGCTGGGCTGCGAAGCAGCCCCCTTTATCCATCAGTTAAATCGCGATTGCAGGTTTTGCGACTGCTACGCAGCCGAGCGGGAGCAAGCTCCCTCGCCACAGGGAACAGCAAAGACCGGAGATCAGCGGGCCTTGGGGGTGGCGACTTTATCGCGCAGGTAAACCGGTTGCGCGTCGTCCGCCACAATCGACTCACCGCGTTCCCAGGCGAAGCGCGCGAGGGTCAGCAGGTCTTCGGCGTGGGGCAGCATGCCGGCATCGGAGCCGGTCAGGTTGAGTGCAATGCGCTCTCCATAACCCCAGCCAGTGCCGGCACCGAACCACTCGCCACTGGCGTCGGCTGGCAGCGCAGCGACTTCCGGCGGCAGCACCGCTTCGGCGCCGACCAGACGCATCTCCCCCGCCGTCTCGCGGTAGCAGCCCCAATAGACTTCATCCATTCGTGCATCGATGGCGGCCGCGACCTGGCTCACGCCGTGTTCACGAAAGGCCCGCTGCGCCAGCACCGCAAGGTTGGACACCGGCAGCACCGGACGATCCAGCGCAAAGGCCAGGCCCTGCACCACACCAATGGCGATGCGCACACCGGTAAACGCCCCCGGGCCACGACCGAAGGCAATCGCATCGACCGCCTGCAACGTGGTGCCGGCGTCGGCCAGCAATTGCTGAATCATCGGCAGCAGCTTCTGCGCGTGCAGGCGCGGGATCACCTCGTAATGGCTCGTGACCTTGCCGTCGTGCAGCAAGGCAACGGAGCAAGCTTCAGTCGCGGTGTCCAAGGCCAGCAAGGTGCTCATCGATGTTTCCAAAACAGGGGTGGGAAAAAGTGCGTCAGTATAAACAACTACGGCCCGCAAGCGGGCCGTGGATGATGCGGCGGTTCAGACTTTTCAGCTCAGCGCTTCAAGTACCTTGGCGGTGATCGCTTCGACCGAACCCACACCCGGAATGTGGCTGTACTTCGGCTTGCCGCCATTCTGCGCGGAGAGGTTCTGATAGAACTCCACCAGCGGCTTGGTCTGCGAATGGTAGACCGACAGGCGATGACGCACGGTTTCTTCGGTGTCGTCCTTGCGCTGGACCAGTTCTTCGCCGGTGATGTCGTCTTTGCCAGCCAGCTTCGGCGGGTTATAGACGATGTGGTAGACGCGGCCGCTGGCTTCGTGGACACGACGACCGGCAATGCGCTGAACGATCTCTTCGTCTTCAACAGCGATTTCAACGACGGCGTCCAGCTCGACGCCGGCAGTGACCAGCGCTTCAGCCTGCGGAATGGTGCGCGGGAAGCCGTCGAACAGGAAACCGTTGGCGCAATCAGGTTGAGCGATGCGGTCCTTGACCAGCGCGATGATCAGGTCATCCGACACCAGGCCGCCGGCATCCATGATGCTCTTGGCTTGCACGCCCAGTGGAGTGCCGGCCTTGACCGCAGCACGGAGCATGTCGCCGGTGGAGATTTGCGGAATGCCGAATTTCTCGGTGATGAACTTTGCCTGAGTACCTTTACCGGCCCCGGGAGCTCCCAGCAGAATGACGCGCATCGATGTGCTCCTCAATTTTTTATATAGAAAACAACGGGATTCGCCTCTTGGGGCCAATCTTAAAAATACGGGTCGTGACCGCACAAACGGCCAAAGGCTGATCAAGATACACAGCAGGCTGCGCCCACACAAGACGCCAAAAGTCGGAGAAACCGACGCGCGCCGCGACGCTGCGCCACGGTGAGCCAAGTCGCAACCCGAGCATTAACTGTCGCCTGGCGATACTTTCACGCGCTGCACAAAGCGACGCCCGAGGTGGGCCTCGGGCGTCGCAGGTCTGCTCAAAAACCTCAGCCGGTGTTGCGCAATCCGGCGGCGATCCCCGCCACAGACACCAGCAGCGCCTGTTCCACCGGGCTGCCCTGCTCGACATCCTGCTGCCGCGAACGGGCCAGCAGTTCCGCCTGCAATAGATGCAGCGGGTCGAGATAGGTGTTGCGCAAGCGGATGAATTCGAGGGTCTCGGGGCTGTGTGCGAGCAGCTGCGACTGCCCGGTCAGGCCGAGTACCACCGAGCACGCCTGCGACAATAGGTCGCGTAACTGCGCGCCCAACGGCAGCAGATCCGGCTCGACCAGACGCTCGTCATACGAGCGCGCAATGTCCGCGTCCGCCTTGGCCAGGACCATTTCCAGCATGTCGATGCGCGTGCGGAAGAACGGCCATTGTTCGCGCATTTGTCCGAGCAGCTCGCCTTCGCCGCGCGCCAGGGCCTTGCTCAGGGCTGTCTCCCAGCCAAGCCACGCCGGCAACATCAAGCGCGTTTGGGTCCAGCCGAAGATCCACGGGATCGCCCGCAGGCTTTCGATGCCACCGGCACGGCGTTTGGCCGGACGACTGCCAAGGGGCAAACGGCCCAGTTCCTGCTCCGGCGTGGATTGGCGAAAGTACTCGACGAATTGCGGGTTTTCCCGCACCACCTGGCGGTAAGCGCTGACACCGTCCGCCGCCAATTCATCCATCAGGTGCCGCCACTCGGGCGTCGGCGGTGGGGGTGGCAGCAGCGTTGCTTCGAGCACCGCCGCCAGATACAGGTTGAGGTTTTGCTCGGCGATGTCCGGCAGGCCGAATTTGAAACGAATCATTTCGCCCTGTTCGGTGGTGCGGAAACGTCCTGCCACCGAACCCGGCGGCTGCGACAGAATCGCCGCGTGTGCCGGGCCACCACCACGGCCCACGGTGCCGCCACGACCATGGAACAACAGCAGCTCGACTTGCTGTTCGCGGCAAATCTCCACCAGCCGTTCCTGGGCACGATATTGCGCCCACGCCGCAGCGGTGGTGCCGGCGTCCTTGGCCGAGTCGGAATAGCCAATCATGACTTCCTGCGGGCCCTGCAGCCGTGCGCGGTAGCCCGGCAGGTGCAGCAGGCGTTCCATCACCGGTCCGGCGTTATCAAGATCGGCCAGGGTTTCGAACAGCGGCACCACGCGCATCGGCCGCAACACGCCAGACTCTTTGAGCAGCAACTGCACCGCGAGCACATCGGAAGCCGCGCCGGCCATGGAGATCACGTAAGAACCCAGCGAAGCCGCCGGTGCTGCGGCAATTTCCTTGCAGGTGTTGAGCACCTCAGCGGTATCGGCCGAAGGTTTGAAATGCGCCGGCAGCAATGGCCGACGGTTGTTCAATTCGCCGGTGAGGAAATCGATGCGCTGGTCTTCGTTCCAGTCCTCATAACGACCAAGGCCCAGATAATCGGTGATTTCGGTCATCGCCGAACTGTGTCGCGACGAGTCCTGGCGCACGTCCAGACGCACCAGAAACAGGCCAAACGTCACCGCCCGACGCAGGCAGTCGAGCAACGGGCCGTCAGCGATCACGCCCATGCCGCATTCGTGCAGGGAGTTGAAACACAACTCCAGCGGTTCGAGCAGATCACGATTGTTGTGCAAGACATCGGCAGGCGCCGGCGTCGGCGCGGTCAACGCGGCATGGGCCCAATTGCGCGTAGCACGCAGGCGCTCACGCAATTGCTTGAGCACTGCGCGATACGGTTCGGCACTGTCGCCGGCCCTGGCCCTCAGCGCGTCGCTGGCCCGCTGCATCGACAGGTCGGCCGCGAGGTGGTCGACATCGCGCAGGTACAAGTCAGCCGCCATCCAGCGTGCCAGCAACAACACTTCGCGGGTCACTGCCGCCGTAACGTTGGGATTGCCGTCGCGGTCGCCGCCCATCCACGAGGCGAAACGAATCGGCGCGGCTTCCAGCGGCAGGCGCAGGCCGGTCGCAGCGAACAGCGCCTGGTCGGCCTTGCGCATGTGGTGGGGAATCGCTTGCCACAGCGAATGCTCAATCACCGCAAAACCCCACTTGGCCTCGTCCACCGGCGTCGGCCGGGTGCGGCGGATTTCTTCGGTGTGCCAGGCTTCGGCGATCAGCCGTTGAAGCGTACTCTGGATCTGCTCACGCTCGGCGCTGGTCAGGTCGCGGTGATCCTGCGCAGCCAGTTGCGCGGCGATGGCGTCGTACTTCTGGATCAGCGTGCGCCGCGCCACTTCGGTGGGGTGCGCGGTCAGCACCAGTTCAATGTCCAGGCGCGCCAGTTGTCGCGCCAGGGATTCGGCGCTGTGGCCTTCGCTGCGCAAGCGCGCGAGCAATTCAGGCAGCACGCGGGATTCAAACGGCGCGGCCTGCGTCTCTTCGCGCCGGTGGATCAACTGATACTGCTCGGCGATGTTCGCCAGATTGAGGAACTGGTTGAAGGCCCGCGCCACCGGGAGCAGTTGGTCTTCGCTCAACTGATTGAGGCTGGCGCTCAGTTCGGCGTCCATCGAGCCGCGGCGGTCAGCCTTGGCGCCCTTGCGGATCTCTTCGATCTTGTCGAGGAACGCCTCGCCGTACTGGTCTCGAATGGTGTTGCCCAACAGCTCTCCGAGCAGGTGAACATCTTCGCGCAAGCGTGCATCAATATCGGTCATCAGCAGTTCTCCAGCGGTAATCCGGGCGGCCTAGAAACGAGTGAATGACTCAGAGAGTGCCGCGCTGCGGCGCTTCTTACAAGCAGGCGACGAAGGGACTTTAAACCTTGCGGGCGAAAGCTAGTCTCAACAGTAAGCCGCACAACGGCTGGCCGCCGCGACGGCGGACACTCACCCAGACCTGCCATGAGCGGGTGCGCAATGAGGCCATCATGAAAATCCGTGAACTTGCCCAGCATTGGGAAGAAAACGCCAAAGGTCGCCTGACCGACACCGGCTACACAATTCACCTGGACGTCGAGGCCGCTGCGCGTCTGGCGGCGATTGCCGAGATGTACCCCAAACGCCATCCCGAGGAACTGCTCGGCGAACTGATCGGCGCGGCGCTTGAAGAGTTTGAGGCGAGCCTGCCGTACGTGAAGGGCTCGACGGTGGTTGCGACCGATGAGGAAGGCGATCCGCTGTATGAGGATGTCGGGCCGACGCCGCGATTCCTGGCGCTGTCGAGACGGCATTTGCATGATTTGTCCGCCTCCGAAACCAAGCAAAAGCACTGACACAACGCAGATCAAACTGTAGGCCTTCGCCCGCCCGCGATAGCGTCTTTTCAGCCACCACATGTGTGACTGACGCACCGCGATCGCGATCGCGAGCAGGCGAAGGCCTACAATTGACCGTGTACACCCCTTCCTATCCGCTTCCATTACACCACACGCGTACCGCTTCAAACCGCCGAAGTTCCCGTCCCAGAGCCTTGTCCAAACGGTCAATTAAATTTTTGGCGATAGGCCATCTTTTCTGAACTTTTCAAAAATGCCTTCGGTCGGAACAGGTAACCACGCCTGGAACGAGCGTTTCAATTCGCGTCAACAAGCGATGCTTTCGGCTCCTCTGCCAGGATGGATTCAGTTGTATTTTCAGGAGATGCCTAATGGAGTTGAAGACCATGAAAACCCAAACCTCGTTTTCCCACCTGCACGGTCTGAAACTGGCCGCTCTGGCCATCGGCACCAGCTTCATCCTTGCCGGTTGCGCCGGTAACCCACCCACCGAGCAATACGCGGTGACCCAGTCGGCGGTCAACAGCGCGGTCAGCGCTGGCGGTACCGAATTCGCCGCCGTGGAAATGAAGCAGGCGCAGGACAAACTGAAACAAGCTGAAATCGCCATGCACGACAAGAAGTATGACGAGGCCCGTCGCCTGGCCGAACAGGCTGAGTGGGACGCTCGTGTCGCTGAACGCAAGGCACAGGCCGCCAAGGCCGAACAGGCTGTGAAGGATTCCCAGAAAGGTGTTCAGGAACTGCGTCAGGAAAGCCAGCGCACTGTGCAGTAAGCGCGCATCCGGACCGCAAAGCTGAAACTCTTACCGATAGAAAGGACGACAAATTATGCGTAAGCAACTGATGATTCCCGCTCTCCTCGCCGCAAGTGTTGCTCTGGCTGCCTGCTCCACCCCGCCGAACCCGAACCTGGAACAGGCACGCACCAACTACGCCGGCCTGCAAGCCAACCCACAGGCGAGCAAAGTCGCGGCGCTGGAAACCAAAGATGCCAGCGATTACCTGGACAAGGCCGACAAGGCTTATCTGGACAAAGAAGACGCGGCCAAGGTTGATCAACTGGCTTATCTGACCAACCAGCGCGTGGAAGTGGCCAAGCAGACCATCGCTCTGCGCACCGCTGAGAACAACCTGAAAAACGCCGCAGCCCAACGTGCCCAGGCACGCCTGGATGCCCGTGACCAGCAGATCAAACAGCTGCAGGACAGCCTCAACGCCAAGCAGACCGATCGCGGCACGCTGGTGACTTTCGGTGACGTGCTGTTCGCCACCAACAAGGCTGAACTGAAATCCAGCGGCCTGGTGAATATCAACAAACTGGCGCAGTTCCTCCAGGAAAACCCGGATCGCAAAGTGATCGTCGAGGGTTACACCGACAGCACCGGTACCGCGAGCTACAACCAGTCGCTGTCCGAGCGCCGCGCGACTTCCGTGCAAATGGCGCTGATCAAGATGGGCGTCGATCCAGCACGCATCGTCGCTCAGGGTTATGGCAAGGAATACCCGGTTGCTGATAACGGCAGTGTCTCGGGCCGTGCGATGAACCGTCGCGTGGAAGTGACCATTTCCAACGACAACCAACCGGTTGCACCGCGTTCTTCGATGAGCTCGAACTAAGCTTCACCGCGTAACGCAAACGCCCCGCCTGACTTCATCAGGCGGGGCTTTTTTGTGCATGAAGACAAATCCTGTAGGAGTGAGCCTGCTCGCGATAGCGGTGTGTCTGCCAAATCAATGTTGGCTGATCGGGCGCTATCGCGAGCAGGCTCACTCCTACATTGGATCGGGTTATTGCTCGAGTTTTTGCGGAGTTTCCTCACCCATGCAGCGCACCGCTTTCTTCTGCGCATTGACTAACACGCCGGTCAGGCCTTTCTGCTCGGTATCATATAGCACCAGCACGCCATCAATGCACTGCGCCACCTGTGGCGCGGGCGTCAGGGAGACTTTGTAGTCCTCGCCGGGAACGGTTTTGAGCATGGTGAATTCGTTGAGCAGCAGCGCATCCTCGGGTTTGGCGAAGTGCAGGTAGCCGTAGTACCACAGCGCCCCGACAGTGCCGAGGATGCTGCAAATACCGGTGATGATCAGCGGGATGGCGTTACGTTCTTCAGTCATTGCGGACTCTCATTTTCAGAATTCGGGGGTGACGGGTAATTGGGGATTTCGCCGAGGCGGCGCAGACCGTTGAAGTGTTCGGGGTCGTCGAGATAGCGCAGCATGACCTGCCGCCATACCGGGTCGCCGAAGGTCTGTACGTGACCGCCACGGGTCAGCTGCAACACGCGCGGCGGCGGCGCTGCCTGATACAGGCGAATGCCGTTGGCCATCGGCACCAGCGGATCGTCGATGCTGTGGAAGATCAGCTTGGGCACGCCCGTCAGCTGCGCCATCGAGTTGAGCGCGCTGTCGCCATCGGGCACCAGCCAGGACAGCGGCACTTGCAATGGCCAGGTCAGCCATGAGGTGCTGAGGGCGAACTGGCCGACGCTGCGGTAACTGGCGGGCACGCCGTCGAGCACCAGGGCCTTGAGCTGCTTTTGTCGCTCGGGGTGCTGCACCAGCCAATGCACCGCCATCGCACCGCCGAGGCTTTGCCCGAGCAGCACCAGCGGTTTGCCTTTGACTTCGGGCGCGTTGTCGAGCCAGGCGAATGCCGCGTCGATGTCCTGATAAATCGCCGGCAAACTCGGCTTGCCCTCGGACAAGCCGTAGCCGCGATAATCGACCAATAGAACCTGATAGCCGTTCTTCGGGAGCCACCAGCTACCGCCCAGGTGCATCGGCAGATTGCCGCCGTTGCCGTGCAGGTGCAGGACAGTGCCTTTGACCTCGACACCGGGTTTGGCCGGCAGCCACCAGGCGTTGAGCTTGAGGCCGTCGGCGGTGGTCAGGGTGACCGTGCGGTATTCGAGTTTGGCTTTATCGGGGGTAAAGACCTGGCCGGGTTCAGGGTAGAACAGCAGCGAACTGCAACCGCCGAGGGTCAGGAGCAGGCAAAGGATGCCGAGGATTCTCATCCGGTGAAACCTCGCAAGAAATGGGCAAACAATCGATTCAGAGAAAAACAAATAACCCTGTGGGAGCTGGCTTGCCAGCGATGGCGGTGGGTCAGCCAACATCAATATTGACTGACAGAATGCAATCGCTGGCAAGCCAGCTCCCACAGAGGATTGTGTTTGGGTTAAAGGATATTGGAGTAATCAGCTTCGATCCGGTCCAGGCTCAAATGGTTGAGGAAGTTGGAGAAGCACATCCACGCCGACAGCGCGTTCAAATCGCGGAACTGATCCGGCAGATATTTGGGCGGCACCACCAGTCCTTCGTCCACCAGTTGCCGCAGGGTACGCATGTCTTCCAGGGTGGTCTTGCCGCAGAACAACAGCGGAATCTGCTCAAGCTTGCCTTTACGCACGGCCAACTGAATGTAGTTGTAAACCATGATAAAGCCCTTGAGGTAGGACAAGTCTTTGGTGAATGGCAGACCGGTCGGTGTCGAGCCACGGAAAACACGACTGGCGTTGCCGTAGCTTTCGGCCATCTCGAAGCCCTGTTCGCGGAAGAACTCGAACACCTGCAAAAAGTCTGCGCCCTCCTCGACCATATGAATCGCACGGGTGCGGTTGGTCAGTTTGCGCAGGCGGCTCGGGTAGGAAGCGAAGGTGATGATTTCCATCAGGATCGCCAGGCCTTCCTGAGTCACAGTCGACGAGGGCGGGCCTTTGGACAGGAAGGTGCAGATCGGCTGATTAAGCCCATTGAGCGTGGTGCCGACGTGGACCAGCCCTTCGTGGACTTCCAGCGCGCGTACGTCGCGCTCGTTGAACATCGCGTCGGTGCGGATCTTGATGTAGTCAGCGCCTGCCGCCGCATCGGCCACGATACCGTCGGACTCGAACACGCGGATGGTTTCCTCGGCCTCGCCGAACACTTTGTTCAGCCGGGTTTGCAGCAGGTGCACAGCCTCCTTGGCGGTGAGGACCTTCGGTTCGTCCTTCAAGTCGCCGCGGCCATCGATGTTGTTGAGGTAGTCGGACATCATCAGGCCGAGATCGGCCAGCGTCGGATCCCCCGCATGAAAGGCATCGGAGGCAGCACCGTACAACTCTTGCGAGATCAGGCCGAAATCCTCGGTGCCGCGCGCTTCGAGCATGCGCACGACCATGCGGTACTCCTTGCACATGCGCCGCATGATCTGCCCGACCGGGTTGAACTGACCGAGCTGACGGGTGATGTCGCGCTCGATGTTCTGGAATTCCAGTTTGACCTGGCTTGAGTCGAACGACAGCGGCCGGTTGAGGTAATAGTCGCGATCAACGGCGGGCAGTTCCTTACCCTTGGCCTTGAGAAAGCCCTTGCGCACGTTCTCGTCCCATTTCACCGCGTCGAGCACGCGGATCGGCGTCTGCGCCAGCACAATGCGGTCGGACAACATGCGTATCGTCTGCTGGTAATCGTCCACCCGAAACTCCTGTAGAAAACGTGACGTACTGAATTAATGACCGCGCGCCTGGCGTTGATAGCGCACGGCTTCGACGAAGACATCGGAATTGGCCGGATCGTCGAGGTAAGCGAAGACCTTGTCGAGATTGCTGTCGACCTGCACGCCGTCGCCGTCATCGGTCTGGAAGGCTTGACCACTCAGGGCTTGCTGTTTGATGGCTTGATTGATCTGATCGAGGTCGAGGTTGTAGACCACCAGTTCGTGCGTGTCAGTCAGCTCGAAACCGGCGATGGTGAAGTGGCCGCCGTATTGTGCCGGGACTTTGGCCGACAGATACCAGCGGCTGCCGTGGCGCGACACGGTGAACGGATAGGCTTCACGCTCGCGCGGTTTGGCCTTGAAATACGTGACGGCCTGATAACGATCCTTGCCGACGCGGGTCAGCTCAAGGTTCATCGGCTCGCCCCAGGCGTTGATGCTCGACCATGTACCGAGCAGGCCGTTGGGCGCCGATTCATGGGCCGGCAGTGGTTCCTTGAACGTCACCAGGCAGCCGCTGAGCAGCAGCAACGACAGGGCCATCAGCACGCCACGCCAGGGTTTCATTCCAGACTCCTTATGAACATTCGCCGCCCTGAACATCGCCACATTACCCTGTGGGAGCGAGCCTGCTCGCGAAAGCGGTGTGTCAGGCAACAAAGATGTTGAATGTCAGACCGCATTCGCGAGCAGGCTCGCTCCCACAGGGTGAAGCAACAGCGGATTACACCGACGCCAGGACCAGGTGCATATACCGCGTCAGAATCCCGAGCATGTCCTCTTCGGCCAAAGGCTCGGCGTCGTTGAGCAGGCCCTGATATTCCATCCGTCCGATAATCGCCGTCAACACTTTGGCATCCTGTTGCGGTTCACGCGAGCCCAGGACCTGAAACAACTGGCAGGTGCCCTGCAACAGAATCTGCTGATGGGAGCGCACCAGCAGCGCCAGACGCGGGTTGAGCAGCGCTTCCTGGCGGAAGGCCTGCTCGGCCATCAGGTGCTCGCGGCGGTTGACCAGTTGCCGGTGAACGTAGTCGGCCATCAGCCGCGCGATATCGTCGGCCAGTTGCGAGCGCGACTCGGGGCTGCCGTCGCCGCTGACCACCATCTCACGCAGCAGGCCTTCATTGTTGATCCACAACTTGGCCATGTAGGCCGCACTGCGTTCAACGTATTGCGCGAAGGTGTCGGTGAGCAGGTCATCGATGTCCTTGAAGTAATACGTCGTCGCCGACAGTGGCACACCGGCCTCGGCCGCCACCGCGCGATGACGCACGGCACGCACGCCGTCGCGCACGACAATGCGCATCGCCGCATCGAGAATGTCCTGGCGACGCTGCTCACTGCCCTGTCGGCTGGCCTTGCGGCCTTGGTACTGAACACTTTCAGCGACCGCAGTGGCGATACCCGCTGCACCTTCTTGAGCTATTGCACCCATCACGACAGCACTTCCTCTGCTATTTGCAAATTAACCAATTGATACATTTGTACCAGACAGGCAATAAAAAGCCGCCTGTTTTAGGCGGCTTTTTAACTGAAACGTTTACGCTTGCGGTCGCATGTGCGGGAACAGGATCACATCGCGGATCGACGGCGAGTTCGTCAGCAGCATCACCAGACGGTCGATGCCGATACCCTCGCCGGCGGTTGGCGGCATGCCGTATTCCAGCGCCCGCACGAAGTCGGCGTCGTAGTGCATGGCTTCGTCGTCGCCAGCGTCCTTGTCGGCGACCTGCGCCATGAAGCGCTCGGCCTGGTCTTCGGCGTCGTTCAACTCGGAGTAGGCGTTGGCGATTTCACGGCCGCCAATGAACAGCTCGAAACGGTCGGTGACGTTCGGGTTGTCGTCGTTGCGACGCGCCAGCGGCGACACTTCGAACGGGTACTGAGTGATGAAGTGTGGCTGCTCCAGCTTGTGCTCGACCAGTTCTTCGAAAATCATCACCTGAAGTTTGCCCAGACCTTCGAAGCCCAGCACCTTGGCGCCGGCCTTCTTGGCGATGGCGCGAGCCTTGTCGATGTCGTTCAGATCATCGGCGGTCAGCTCAGGGTTGTACTTGAGGATCGAATCGAACACCGACAGGCGCACGAACGGCTCGCCGAAGTGGAACACCTTGTCGCCGTACGGCACGTCGGTGCTGCCCAGTACCAACTGCGCCAGCTCGCGGAACAGTTCTTCGGTCAGGTCCATGTTGTCTTCGTAATCGGCGTACGCCTGATAGAACTCCAACATGGTGAATTCAGGGTTGTGACGGGTCGAAACGCCTTCGTTACGGAAGTTGCGGTTGATCTCGAAGACTTTCTCGAAACCGCCGACCACCAGGCGCTTGAGGTACAGCTCCGGGGCGATGCGCAGGAACATTTCCATATCCAGCGCATTGTGGTGGGTTTCGAACGGCTTGGCCGCGGCGCCGCCGGGAATGGTCTGCAACATCGGCGTTTCGACTTCAAGGAAGTCGCGCTTCATCAGGAAGCTGCGGATGTGCGCGATCACTTGCGAACGCACGCGGAACGTCTGGCGCACGTCTTCGTTGACGATCAGGTCAACGTAGCGCTGACGGTAGCGCTGTTCGGTGTCGGTCAGGCCGTGGTGCTTGTCCGGCAGCGGGCGCAGCGACTTGGTCAGCAGGCGCACGTTGGTCATTTCAACGTACAGGTCGCCCTTGCCGGAACGCGCCAGGGTGCCTTCGGCGGCAATGATGTCGCCCATGTCCCAGGTTTTCACCGCGGCCAGGGTTTCTTCCGGCAGGGTTTTACGGTTGACGTAGACCTGAATGCGACCGGTCATGTCCTGGATCACCATGAACGAGCCACGGTTGAGCATGATGCGACCGGCAACCTTGACCGGGATTGCAGCCTCGGCCAGCTCTTCCTTGGTCTTGTCCGCGTACTGTTTCTGCAGTGCATCGCAGTAGTGGTCGCGGCGGAAGTCGTTCGGGAAGGCATTGCCCTTGGCGCGCTCGGCAGCAAGCTTTTCCTTGCGCAGGGCGATCAGGGAGTTTTCTTCCTGTTGCAGGGCTTGCGGGTCGAGTTGTAGGTCGCTCATGTCTTTAAGTATTCCATCAGGTTCATTGCCCCCGGACCTTGCGGCCCGGGAATCGCTCAGCAGGGACCAGGCGTCCCCCTGAGCTCCTACAGTGATCGAGTCGAATCGGTCGATCCTGTGTTGGCGTCTGTTACAGGCCCGATTTCAGGCTGGCTTCCAGGTATTCGTCGATATCGCCGTCGAGTACCTTGTCGCAGTCGCTGCGTTCAATGTTGGTGCGCAGATCCTTGATCCGCGACGCGTCGAGCACGTAGGAGCGGATCTGATGACCCCAGCCGATGTCGGACTTGGTGTCTTCAAGCGCCTGCGACGCAGCGTTGCGCTTCTGCATTTCCTGCTCGTACAACTTGGCCCGCAGCATTTTCATCGCGGTGTCCTTGTTGGCGTGCTGGGAACGCTCGTTCTGGCAGCTGACCACGGTGTTGGTCGGTACGTGGGTGATACGTACGGCCGAGTCGGTGGTGTTGACGTGCTGACCACCGGCACCGGAGGAACGATAGGTGTCGATCCGCAGGTCTGCCGGGTTGATTTCGATTTCCACCTTGTCGTCGATCTCTGGCGAGACGAACACCGCAGAGAACGAGGTATGGCGACGGTTGCCGGAGTCGAACGGGCTCTTGCGCACCAGACGGTGCACGCCGATCTCGGTACGCAGCCAGCCAAAGGCGTATTCGCCCTTGATGTGCACGGTCGCGCCTTTGATCCCGGCGACTTCACCGGCCGACAGTTCCATGATGGTCGCGTCGAAACCGCGTTTGTCGGCCCAGCGCAGGTACATGCGCAGCAGGATGTTGGCCCAGTCCTGCGCTTCGGTGCCGCCGGAGCCGGCCTGGATGTCCAGGTAGGCGTTGTTCGGGTCCATTTCATGGCTGAACATGCGGCGGAATTCGAGCTTGGCTAGATTTTCCTCGAGACGGGCCAGTTCGGCGACGACATCGCCCACTGCGCCTTCGTCGTTTTCTTCGACGGCCATGTCCAGCAAGTCGCGGCAATCGGCCAGACCGCCGTTCAGTTCGTCGAGGGTATCGACGATCTGCGCCAGCGCGGCACGCTCGCGGCCCAGCTCCTGGGCGTATTCAGGTTTGTTCCAGACACTCGGATCTTCAAGCTCGCGATTGACCTCGGTCAGACGCTCATGCTTTTGATCGTAGTCAAAGATACCCCCGAATAGTTTCGGAGCGCTCGGACAGGTCCTTGATGGTGTTCAGGATCGGGTTGATTTCCATGACGGGCAGCACTCGTTGGCGAACTTTTGAAAGCCGGCGAGTATAACGTAAACAGGCTGTCGCGGCAGCCCGTCTGGCGGGTGTGGGGGCGATTCACTTGCCATGGCCTGATGGAGATTCCCTGTGGGAGCGGGCTTGCTCGCGAAAGCGGCGTGTCAGGCGACATCAATGCTGAATGACACACCGTATTCGCGAGCAAGCCCGCTCCCACAAGGGTATCGCGTCGCTATTCAATCCCGACCTGATTACGCCCGTTGTTCTTCGCCAGATACAACCCGCGATCCGCCGCCGAAATCAGCAACCGGCAATCACTGCCCGCCTGCGGCACCATGGTCGCCAGGCCGATGCTGATGGTCAGGTTCGAACCTTCGGCCGGGGTGTTGTGTGGAATATTCAATGCCGCCACGGTCTGGCGCAGCTTCTCTGCCAACAGCCGCGCACCGCCCGGCGAGGTGTTCGGCAACACCAGCACAAATTCCTCACCGCCGTAACGCGCCGGCAGATCAGACGGCCGCGCACTGGCATCACGAATGGCCGTGGCGACCTTGCGCAGCGCCTCGTCACCCTCGACGTGGCCAAAACTGTCGTTGTACGACTTGAAGTAATCGACGTCGATCATCAGCAATGACAACTGGCTCTGATCGCGCAACGAACGGCGCCACTCCAGCTCCAGGTATTCGTCGAAATGCCGGCGGTTGGACAGCCCGGTCAGGCCATCGGAATTCATCAACCGTTGCAGCACCAGGTTGGTGTCGAGCAGTTGCTGCTGACTGACGCGCAGCGCGCGGTACGCCGCATCGCGTTGCAACAAGGTCATGTAGGAGCGCGAGTGGTAACGGATGCGCGCGACCAGTTCGATGGTGTCTGGCAGCTTCACCAGATAGTCGTTGGCCCCGGCGGAGAACGCCGCACTCTTGATCAGCGGGTCTTCCTTGGTCGACAGGACAATGATCGGGATGTCCTTGGTCGCCGGGTGGTTGCGATACTCACGCACCAGGCTCAGGCCGTCGAGGCCGGGCATCACCAGATCCTGCAGGATCACCGTCGGTTTGATGCGCACCGCCTGAGCGATGGCCTGTTGTGGGTCGGAGCAAAAGTGGAAGTCGATGTTTTCCTGGTTCGACAGCCCACGGCGCACGGCTTCGCCGATCATCGCCTGATCGTCTACCAACAACACCATGGCGGCGTTTTCGTCGGTTTTAATGTCGTCGATCTGTAAATCATTCATGGGCGGTCACCTGAGTACTGCGGGGGCCAGGATTGCGGATAAGCCTGTTCATTGAGGGAAAATCTCGAGCAATCGTGGCGCTATCTTTTCCAGAGGGCGGATCTCCACCGCGGCATCAATCGCCGCGGCAGCCTTCGGCATGCCGTACACCGCACTGCTGTGCTGGTCCTGCGCAATGGTCAAATAGCCCTGCTGACGCATAAGCTTAAGCCCTTGGGCGCCATCGCGCCCCATTCCGGTCAACAAAACGCCGACCGCGTCGCCATTCCAGTAACTGGCGACACTCTCGAAAAACACGTCGATGGAAGGGCGATAAATCTCGTTGACCGGCTCGGCGGTGTAGGCCAGCGTGCCGTTTTTCAATAAACGAATATGGTGATTGGTCCCGGCCAGCAGCACCGCACCGCTTTGCGGCGGCTCGCCTTCGCGGGCCAGGCGCACATCCAGGCCACTGGCACTGGCCAGCCATTCGGCCATGCCGGCGGCGAACACCTGATCGACATGCTGCACCAGCACAATCGCCGCCGAGAAATTGTTTGGCAGGCCCTTGAGCAGCACTTCGAGCGCAGCCGGTCCACCGGCGGACGAACCGATGGCGACCAGCCGCTGGCGCGAAGCCGAACTGCGTTGAGCGGTCGGTGCCGGGCGCGATCGCGGCGGTTTCTCGCCGATCAGCCAGCCGATATTGAGGATTTTGCGCAGTAGCGGCGCCGCGGCTTCCTGAGCGTTGCCGGCGCCCAGAGCCGGGGTGTCGACCACGTCCAGGGCGCCGTGGCCCATGGCTTCGAACACCCGGTGCACGTTCTGCTGGCGGTCGACCGTGACGATGACGATTGCGCACGGCGTGTCGGCCATGATCCGGCGCGTGGCTTCAACGCCATCCATGATCGGCATGATCAGGTCCATCAGAATCAGGTCCGGCGTGTATTCGGCGCAGCGTTGCACCGCCTCGGCGCCGTTGCCGGCGACCCAGACCACCTGATGCGAAGGCTCGAAGGCCAGCGCTCGACGCAGGGCCTCCACCGCCATTGGCATGTCGTTGACGATTGCGATCCTCATGCCCGCGCTCCCCCGATGAGCTCGACCACTGCATCGAGCAGGGCGTCGTCATGAAAACTGGCTTTGGCTAGATAATAGTCGGCGCCGGCGTCCAGTCCACGGCGCCGGTCTTCTTCACGATCCTTGTACGACACGACCATCACCGGCAGCGATTGCAGACGGTTGTCGCGGCGCAACAGCGTGACCAGTTCGATGCCGTCCATGCGCGGCATGTCGATGTCAGTGATCAGCAGATCAAAGTCTTCCGAACGCAGCGCGTTCCAGCCGTCCATGCCGTCCACCGCGACCGCGACGTCGTAGCCGCGATTGAGCAGCAGCTTGCGTTGCAGTTCGCGCACGGTCAGCGAGTCGTCGACCACCAGCACCCGCTTGCGTGCAGCCTCCGCGGCATGGTTGCCGTGGCGGGCGATGCGTTCCAGGCGGCCGGTATTGAGCAACTTGTCCACCGAACGGAGCATGTCCTCGACATCGACGATCAGCACCACCGAACCGTCATCAAGGAGGGCACCGGCGGAGATGTCCTGAACCTTGCCCAGACGCTCGTCCAGCGGCAACACCACCAGCGTGCGCTCACCGACAAAGCGCTCAACCGCCACGCCGTAAATCGCCTCGCGCTCGCGGATGACCACGACTTTCAGGGTATCGCCGGCGTTCTGACTGGCCGGGCGATTAAGCAACTGGCTGGCGGCAACCAGCCCGACATGCCGGCCTTCGTGCCAGAAATGCTGGCGCCCTTCCACTTGCACGATGTCTTCGGGCAGCAGATCGCACATGCGTTCAATGTGCGCCAGCGGAAAGGCATAGGCCTCTTCGCCGACTTCTACCACCAGACTGCGCACCACCGACAGCGTCAGAGGTACTTCCAGATGGAAACGACTGCCCTCGCCCGCCGTCTGCTCCAGCGCCACCGCCCCGCGCAACTGGCGGACCATGTGCTGAACGGCATCAAGGCCGACGCCACGCCCGGAGACTTCGGTGACTTTGTCGCGCAGGCTGAATCCCGGCAGAAACAGGAACGTCAGCAGCTCCTCTTCACTCAATTGCGCAGCAGTTTCAGCGGGGGACAACTGCCGTTCGACGATGCTGCGGCGGACTTTTTCCAGATCGACGCCCTGGCCGTCATCGCTCAATTCCAGCATCAGCAGACCGGCCTGATGGGAGGCGCGCAGGCGGATCACCCCCTCCTCCGGTTTGCCCTTGAGTACACGCTGCTCCGGGGTTTCGATGCCGTGATCGACGGCGTTGCGCAGCAAATGGGTCAGCGGCGCTTCGAGCTTTTCCAGCACGTCGCGGTCAACTTGGGTTTTCTCGCCTTCGATCTCCAGGCGTACCTGCTTGCCGAGGCTGCGACCCAAGTCGCGCACCATGCGCGCCTGCCCGCTCAACACGTCGGCGAACGGGCGCATGCGGCAGGCCAGCGCGGTGTCGTAGAGCACTTGCGCGCGCTGGCTGGCCTGCCAGGCGAACTCGTCGAGTTCGGCGTTCTTCTCGCTGAGCAATTGCTGCGACTCGGCGAGCAGGCGCCGCGCATCCTCCAGCGACTCGAGCGCTTCCAGGCTCAGCGCATGTTCCTTCAAATGAACGTTGAGGTTTTCCAGGGCGCGCAGGCCGTTGTTCTGCATGCGTTTGAGACGCTGCATGGTCGCCAGATGCGGTTTGAGGCGCTGGGTTTCCACCAGCGATTTGCTCGACAAATCGAGCAGGCTATTCAGGCGTTCAGCGGTAACGCGCAACACGCGCTCGCCGCCTTCGGTGGTGCGCTTGTTTTTGCGCGGTGCCGGCTCTGTGGGCTCGTCAACCATGGGCGCTGACGCTATTGGCGCTGGCTCGACTGGCAACTCAGCCATCGGCTGCGCGGCAACGACAACGGCTGTCGCAGACGGATCGAGCAAGTGCCCCATCAGCGCCACATAGGCTTCGATGTCTGATGGCTGCGGCGCACTGGCCGGCGTGGCGATGCGCATGAGCAAATCGGTGCCCTGCAACAACGCGTCGATATGCTCGGGACGCAGCAATAAACGACCTTCCTGCGCACTGACCAGACAATCTTCCATGACATGCGCAACGCTGACACCGCTGTCGATCCCGACGATCCGCGCCGCGCCCTTGAGCGAGTGCGCCGCGCGCATGCACGATTCCAGTTGATCGGCCTGGGTCGGGTTGCGCTCCAGCGCCAACAGCCCGGCGCTGAGCACCTGGGTCTGGGCCTCGGCTTCGAGGCTGAACAGTTCGAGCAGAGAGGCGTCGCGCATTTGCTCGGGGGTCATGTCAGGCTCCGGGTCACGGCGGACAACAGCTGTTCTTCATCCAGCCAGCGCAGGCTGTGACCACGATATTGCAGAACGCCACGGGTGTATTTGGCACTGGCCTGCGCGCCGGATTGCGACGCGGCATCGAGGATGCGTTCGTCGATGGCATGAATACCGTCGACCTCATCCACCGGCACCACCACCGGCCCGCCATGGGCGGCGATAATCAGCATGCGCGGCATCACACGCCCACCGCTGGCCGGCGCAACGCTGCCGTCGAGGTCAAGCAATTCCACCAGCGACAGGCAGGCAACCAGCGCGCCACGCACATTGGCCACGCCAAGCAAAGCGCGCGAGCGCTGATGCGGCAGCGAATGAATCGCCTGTAGCGGCGCGACTTCGACAAGGCTGCGCGTGGCCAGTCCGAGCCATTCCTCGCCGAGGCGGAACATCAGCAGCGAGCGGGTTTTGACGTTGGTTTCGACTTGGGTGGCCACCGCATCGCGCTGGTCCTGCTGCAACGAATATCGGTCGAGCAAGCGCGTGGCGGCCGCGGAATACACCGAGCAGTTGCGGCAATGGATGTGCTCTTCCAGCAACGGGCAGGACTTGTCGCCATGGATGCCGATGCGGTTCCAGCAATCGTCGATGGCCCGGGCGTCTTCGTGGGTAACGTTCAAGGTGTCGGACGCGTTCATCGTTTACGCTCACTGTCGGCGGTGCGCCCGCTGCGGGCGGCGCGCTCCTGCAATCGTCGGGCACCCGCCGTGTCGCCCTGGGCCTGCATCAACGCGGCCAAGTGCATCAGCGCTTCGGGGTGTTGCGGTTCGAGGTACAAAGCCTTGCGATAGAACCCCTGGGCTTCGAGGCTTAGACCGGAGACATCGCTGAGCAGCCCAAGCCAGTAAAACACCTGGGCCACCGGCTCATGGCTGCGCAGATACTGCTCGCACGCGGCACGCGCCTCAGCGCTTTTGCCTTCGTTGGCCAGTGCGGCGATCTGGGCCAGCAACGTTGCGGCGTCCGGGTTGGCGGTTTTTTTCGTCACAGGCAAAGCGGTCACTGCGGTGAATGGCCGGTTGCGCACTGGCGCTGGCGGCGTACTGCGCAGTGGTTGGCTGCGCGGCACGGCAACCGGTTTGGGCGTCGGCAGCGGTTCGGGGTGCGGCTCGCTGTGACGGCTGAAGGCGAACGACTGTGGAATGCCGATCGAACGCATGCCCAGGCGCCCGAGCAGGCTGCCCTCGGCCGGGCCGATAAACAGCACGCCGTCGACATGGGTCAGGCGCTTAAGCACTTCGAACACTTGCTTCTGCGTCGGCTGGTCGAAATAGATCAGCAGGTTGCGGCAGAACACGAAATCGAAGGCTGGCTCGTTCGCCAACAGCGTCGGATCGAGGACATTGCCGACCTGCCAGCGCACTTGTTCGCGAACGTATTCGTTGACCCGGTGGCCGTCCTGCTCCGGCATGAAATGCCGCTCGCGAAACTGCAAATCCTGCCCGCGAAACGAGTTTTTGCCGTAAACAGCGCGGCGCGCCTTGTCCACCGACAACGGGCTGATGTCCATGCCGTCGACCTTGAACTGATGCGGCTTGAGCCCGGCATCGAGCAAGGCCATGGCGATTGAATAAGGTTCTTCGCCGGTCGAGCACGGCAGGCTGAGAATGCGCAACGCGCGCATGCTGTTCAATTCGGCGAGACGTTGGCGAGCCAGTTTTCCCAAGGTGGCGAAGGACTCCGGGTAACGGAAAAACCAGGTCTCAGGGACGATCACTGCTTCGATCAGCGCCTGTTGCTCATCCCGCGAGCCTTGCAGCAAATACCAATACTCATCGGCGTGCGCCGCTTGCGACAGCGTCGTGCGTTGGCGCACTGCCCGCTCGATGATCGCCGCGCCCACCGAAGCGACATCGAGGCCGATGCGTTCCTTGAGGAAATCGAAAAAGCGCTGATCGCTGCTCATGACTGCGCCTCAAGCTGCGCCGGGTCCAGCGGCGGATCGGGGAAGAGCAAGGCGCGCACCGATTCATCAAGCAAGTCACTGACCCGCACCCACTGCACCAGTCCGTGCGCGTCCTCGCGCACCGGACCGAGGTAAGGCGCATCGCGGTTGTCGAGGCCGTAGGGCTGAAAATCCTCGGGATGACAGCGCAGGGTATCGGTGGCCTGTTCCAGGATCAGCCCCAGCCATTGCGCCGATTGCGTGGCGTTCGGGCGATAATGCACCAGCACCAGCCGGGTGCTGGTACGCGCCTCGGCAGGTTGGCCAAAGGTCAGCGCGCTGAGGTCGATCACCGGCACCACTGCGCCGCGATAGGCGAACACGCCCGCCACCCACTGCGGCGCCCGGGCGATCGGTTTCAATGGCAGGCGCGGCAATACTTCCGCCACTTCGGTGGCGCGCAGGGCATAGCGTTCGCTGCCGATGCGAAACAGCAGGAACAACGCCTGCTTCGCCACTGGCGCAACGCCGCGTTTGGCGATGATGTCGCTCATCAGACTTTGAATCGCGAGACGCCGCTGCGCAGCCCGACGGCCACCTGGCTCAGTTCATCGATGGCGAAACTGGCCTGACGCAACGATTCGACAGTCTGGCTGCTGGCATCGCCCAACTGCACCAGCGCATGGTTGATCTGCTCGGCGCCGGTGGCCTGTGCCTGCATGCCTTCGTTGACCATCAACACCCGCGGCGCCAGCGCCTGCACCTGATGGATGATCTGCGACAACTGCTCGCCGACCTGCTGCACCTCGGACATGCCCCGACGCACTTCTTCGGAGAACTTGTCCATGCCCATCACCCCGGCCGATACCGCCGACTGGATCTCGCGCACCATCTGTTCGATGTCGTAAGTGGCGACGGCGGTCTGATCGGCCAGACGCCGCACTTCGGTGGCAACCACGGCAAAACCGCGACCGTACTCGCCGGCCTTCTCGGCTTCGATCGCAGCATTGAGCGACAGCAAATTGGTCTGGTCGGCGACTTTGACGATCGTCACCACCACCTGATTGATGTTGCCGGCCTTCTCGTTGAGGATTGCCAGTTTGGCGTTGACCAGATCCGCCGCGCCCATCACCGAATGCATGGTGTCTTCCATGCGCGCCAGGCCCTGCTGGCCGGAGCCGGCGAGTACAGAAGCCTGATCAGCGGCGGTGGACACTTCGGTCATGGTGCGCACCAGATCCCGCGAGGTGGCGGCGATTTCCCGGGACGTTGCGCCGATCTCGGTGGTGGTGGCCGCGGTTTCGGTGGCGGTGGCTTGCTGTTGCTTCGAGGTCGCGGCGATCTCGGTGACCGAGGTGGTCACCTGCACCGACGAGCGCTGGGCCTGGGATACCAGCGACGTCAGCTCGGTCATCATGTCGTTGAAGCCAGTTTCCACCGCACCGAATTCGTCCTTGCGGTCGAGGTTCAAGCGCGAGCTGAGGTCGCCGGTGCGCATGATGTCGAGGATTGTCACAATACGGTTCATCGGCGCCATGATGGCGCGCATCAACAGCAGGCCGCACAGACCGGCCACCAGGACGGCGACCAGCAAAGAGACGATCATGCTGACTTTGGCTGCCGCTACGGCATCGTCGATATTGGCCATGGCGTTATCGGCGACAACTTTGTTCTCGCCAATGATGTCGTTGAGTTTCATGCGACCTGCGAACCAGGCCGGTGTCAGTTTCTCATTGAACAACTTGATGGCATCGGCTTCCAGATTGCGACGGTGCAAGTCCAGCACAGCGTCTTGAATCTGAATGTAGGTGTCATGATATTTCTCGAACAGGGCGAACTCGGAACGGTCCTCGTCCGTGGCCATGGTCTTGCGATAATTGGCCATCTGATCTTGCAGGCGCGCCTCGAAGGCCTTGTAGTCCGCCGCATCCTCGCTGGAAATGCCCTGGCCTTCCTTGAGGCCCAGCAGTTCCTGAGTCTGCAGGTAGCTGTCGACCCACGCGCCACGGATCATCGAGCTGTAATAGACACCGGGAATCGCATCGTCACGCACGCTGTTTTCGCTGGCTTCAATCTTCAACAGCCGCGAATAGGACAGCACCACCATCAGCAACATGATGGCGATAATCACCGCAAAGCTCGCCAAAATGCGTTGGCGCAACGTCCAGTTCTTCACAGTGAATCCTCGTACCTGATCGAAATGCGGGGAGTATAGCCGAGCGCGCTGTTTCATTTATAAGACGCTTTCTAACTGGCGACTCCCACAGGTTTTGCGGATGAAATTCGAATTCGGGGCATACCAAAAATCCCCTGTAGGAGTGAGCCTGCTCGCGATAGCCTTTTATCAGCCGCCAGCGATTTGCCTGCACGGACGCCTTCGCGAGCAAGCTCGCTCCCACAGGTTTTTCGGTGAACCCGGGCTTTCGGGCAACCCACACATCCCCTGTGGGAGCGAGCCTGCTCGCGAAGCAAACACCTCGGTCCCGGCCAATGCCCAACTGCGCAAGAAGTTGCGCAGTAGGTCGTAATATTTCGGGGGTCAATTGCGCTGTAGCCCTTATGGGGAAAGGGCTTCAGCCAAGTGCGCAAGAAGTTGCGCAGTACTGCGCAACTTCTTGCGCACTTTTCATCGTTTGGCAGAGTGAAAACACTCCAGATTTGAAGTTAACAACCCTCAAGCCCCCACCCGCCGGGCACTTCACCAAACCTGGCACGCTCCTTGATACCCCTCAGCCACCCACCGGGCGATTTCGCCTCCGGGCCCTTAACTTTATTCCGCAAGGAGAGCACCCCATGGCAACACCAGCGTACATGTCGGTTACCGGCGAAAAACAAGGCCTGATCACTGCCGGCGCCTTCACCGCCGACTCCGTTGGCAACACCTACCAGGAAGGTCACGAAGACCAGGTCATGGTTCAGGCGTTCACCCACGACGTGATCATCCCGCGTGACCCGCAATCCGGTCAGCCAACCGGTCAGCGCGTTCACAAGCCAGTCGTGATCACCAAGGTCTACGACAAGGCTTCGCCACTGCTGCAAGCCGCACTGACTTCCGGCGAGCGCATGAGCGAGATCGTTATCCAGTGGTACCGCACTTCGGCGCAAGGCACCCAAGAGCACTACTACACCACCAAACTGGAAGACGCGATCATCGTCGCCATCAACAACAAAATGCACAACTGCCAGGATCCAGGCAACGCGCACTTCACCCACCTGGAAGAAGTGCAGTTCACCTACCGCAAAATCACCTGGACCCACGAAGTATCCGGTACTTCGGGTTCCGATGACTGGCGTGCTCCAGTCGTTTAATTACGGCTGACCGTTACATGCATCGGCCAGCTCTGCTGGTCGATGTTGTTTACGCCCCTCCAGAATTTCGCGTACGTTGAGCCGCTTTTTCGCGGCCGTCGACGAGCGCCGCTGTACAGCACGAGGAACAAGGGATGTTCGCGCCGGCCAATGAAACCCACTTTGCCCTGACCATCGAAGGGCTTTCTGCCGACTTTCAGGTGTTTACCCTGCAAGGCCGGGAAGCCATCAGCCAGCCTTTTGTGTTTGAGGTGGAGCTGGTCAGTGAGCAGCCGTCGCTGGACCTCGAAACCCTGCTGCACAAACCGGCCTTTCTGCAACTGTCACCCGACGGCAGCGGCATTCATGGCCAGATCTACCGCGCCGCGCAAGGCGATTCCGGCAAGCGCCTGACCCGTTATTCGGTGACGCTGCGCCCGCAACTGTCGTACCTGGCGCACCGCATCAATCAACGCATTTTCCAGAACCTCACGGTGCCGAAAATCATCGGCATGGTGCTGGAAGAGCACGGCATTCAAAGCAACGCCTACGAATTCAAGACCGGCTCGATCTACCCCGAGCGCCTCTACTGCGTGCAATACGACGAGTCGGACCTGCACTTCATCCAGCGCCTGTGCGAAGAAGAAGGCATTCACTACCACTTCCAGCACACGGCGACGGCGCACAAACTCGTCTTCGGCGATGACCAGACGGTGTTCCCGAAACTCGCACCCGTGGCCTATCAGCAAGACTCCGGCATGGTCGCCAACAACCCGGTGATCAAGCGCTTCGACCTGCGCCTGGAAACCCGCACCAGCCGCACCACCCGCCGCGACTACGATTTCGAAAAACCGCGCCTGACCCTGGAAAGCGAAAACCGTGGCGACGCCCTGCCCGACCTCGAAGACTACGACTACCCGGGCCGCTTCATCGACCGCGAGCGCGGCAAACACCTGGCCAAACGCGCCCTCGAACGCCACCGCAGCGACTTCCAGCTCGCCGAAGGCAAGAGCGATCAGCCATTACTGGTCAGCGGCCACTTCCTCGCCCTGACCGAACACCCAAAAGCCAAGTGGAACGACCTTTGGCTGCTCACCGAAGTCCTGCACGAAGGCAAACAGCCGCAGGTGCTTGAAGAGTCCGTCACCAGCGACACCACCGCGCTGAAAGACGACTTTCATCAGGGCTACCGCAACCGCTTCCAGGCCACCCCATGGGACGTGCCGAACCGCCCGCCCCTGCGCCACCCGAAACCGCGCATCCTCG
Source organism: Pseudomonas sp. SWRI99 (assembly GCF_014270125.1). NCBI lineage: Bacteria > Pseudomonadati > Pseudomonadota > Gammaproteobacteria > Pseudomonadales > Pseudomonadaceae > Pseudomonas > Pseudomonas sp. SWRI99. Next base: position 153,413 of record NZ_JABWQR010000003.1, read on the forward strand.
GTAGCCAGAGCGCCGTGGTCACCGGCCCGAAAGGCGAAGAAATCCACTGCGACCAATACGGCCGCGTCAAAGTCCAGTTCCACTGGGATCGTGAAGGCCAGGCCGACGACAAGACCAGTTGCTGGCTGCGCGTCTCCAGCGCCTGGGCCGGCGCCCAGTACGGCGGCATCGCCATTCCGCGCATCGGCATGGAAGTGCTGGTGACTTTCCTCGAAGGCGACCCCGATCAACCGCTGATCAGCGGCTGCCTGTACCACAAGGAAAACACCGTCCCCTACGCACTGCCGTCGAACAAAACCCGCAGCACCTTCAAGACCCTGAGTTCCATGGGCGGTGGTGGCTACAACGAACTGCGCATCGAAGACAAAAAAGGTCAGGAACAGATCTACCTGCACGCCCAGCGCGACTGGGACGAAAACATCGAGCACGACCAGAAAATCCGCGTCGGCAACGAACGCCACGACACCGTGGAAAAGAACAGCTACACGGAATTCAAAGCCGAAGAACACCACACCGTCTACGCCGACCGCAAAGTCGAAGCGCGCGCCAACGACCACCTCACCGTCGGCGTCAACCAGCACATCAAGATCGGCACCGGCCAGTTCATCGACGCCGGCCAGGAAATCCACCTCAGCAGCGGCATGAAAGTGGTGATGGAAGCCGGGGCGGAACTGACGCTGGTCGGCGGCGGCAGCTTTATCAAGATCGATGCCGGCGGCGTGACGATGAGCGGGCCGGTGATCAACATGAACTCCGGTGGCAGCCCTGGCAGCGGCACTGGTGCGGCGCCGTTGATGCCGGGCGTATTGAAACAGGCTGATGCGGACAAGGCTGGCCAAGTCCTGACACCGGCGCAAATCAACACCCTCAAACGCAACGCGCCGTTCTGCGAAGAATGCGAAAAATGCAAGGCAGGTGCCTGTGCCATCTGAACGAATCACCCCGAAGGACTGGCTGGCGCAACAGCCGCTGCAAAGTGGCGAGCGTTTGTATCTGGTCATCAGCGCGGCGAGTGAAAGCGACGCGCTGAAAAACCTGTACCTGACCGAACCCACCGCCCAGCTCATCCCGGTCTGGGGCGGCACGCCCTACGCCACCTGGCAACCGGTGATGCCTTACGTCGCAGAACTCAAAGCCAACTCGGCGTTCCTGCAATGGATCGCTGAAACCGACGCCCTCGACTGGGGCTGGTTGGCCGTGTCGCGCTCAGAGCCGAACGAGGTGTTCGAACATCTGCGCAGCCTGACGCAGGTGAAGATGCCGGATGGGACCGAGGTGTTTTTTCGGTTCTGGGATGGACGGCATGTCTATCCGATTCTGCACGGGCTGGGGGAAAAGGCTGGGGAAGTGTTGCCGGTGTTTGAGCGGTATTTGATTAATGGGCAGCCGCTGAAAGTGGGCACGCGGGTGGTGCCAAAAGTGCGGGACTGGCCGTGGTGGGAGGTGCCGAAGGGGTTGTTGGAGGGGTTGAGCAAGGACAATCCTGCAACGCTGGTCAGCAACCTGATGCAGTGGCTGGAAGAAGACCGCCCGGACCTCTACAACGCTTGGCCCGAGAACAATCTGAAGCTGAAAATCACCCGCTTCGTGCGCCGCCCGGATGCGCCGCAAAATCTTAAAGAAGCACTGATAAACCACCTGATTCTGGAGCAAGGCTGATGGATCGCGTTGCCTTTGTTGACAACCAACTGAACACCTTCAAGGACAGTCTGAAGCTGTATCAGGAACAAACCAAAACCTGGTATGCACAGGCTCTCGACAAGGGTAGCCGTGCCTCGGACCTGCCATCTTTGCTGGGCATGGAGCGTGTCATCAAGGTCGGCAACACCAGCAAAGCAGTGAGCATGACCGACGGTAACTTCGCCTCGAACGTGGCTCAATGTCCCCTCAAGGGGCCGTTGCTGATCGAGAGCAAATTCGAGTCGGTTTACGACATCCCGGTAGGCGACATCGAAGTCGAAATCGTTGCCGTGGAAGGTGGTGCAGTCAGCAAGGTCAAACTCGACGCGCAAGGCAAAGCTGCTTGGACTGGCGGTGTGCCCGGCAAGTTTTACAAGATTCGCGTACATAACGAAGTAACGCCGGCGCAGATTGATGCCCTCTTCAGTTCCTACAGCGGCGTAACTGCGGACCTGGAGGGTTTCCTGCGCAAGGAATGGGCCGGCTTCAAACCGCAATGGTCGAATCTTTCGACCTCCGGCACAGCCATGGCAATCGGCAACGGCATTCTTGAAGGTGGCTGGGAAGCGATCAAGGGCGTGTGGGACGGCATCAGCCTCGTGCTCGACATACTTCAGGATCCAGCAAAGTTTGCGAAGGATCTTGGCGCTGGCGCAGACGAACTGATCAAAGTGGCCAAAAGCTCGCCGGACATCATGAAAAAGGCCATGTTGCTGGCCAGTGACGAAGCCGCGTTGTTTTTGCTGGTGCGCAGTGCGGTGATCTGGTTGGCGGGCTTACCGCCCATGAAGATGGCGGGCGATGTAGCAAAAATGACCACGGCGATTGTTGCTGGCATTGCGATCGACATCGTGATCGGCGTGGTACTGACCGTCGCGGCGGAAGGCACTGGTGTTATCTACCTTGCCGCGCGGCTGAAGAAGTACGGTGAGTTGGTCATCAGGGCTGTGATCGGCTTTGTGAAGTCGGTATTCAAGATCATCAACGGCTTTATGGAGTACGTCGCCAAGTACACCGCTGTAGCGGCGCGTGGGGTGACGGCGAAGGTCAGGAACGGGATTTCCGAGTTGCGGTTTGATGGGAAGAAAAACACCAGACTCGCTGACGGCAAAGTGACGGATGATGTCTCCAGCCAGGCGAAAAATCCTGCCGAAAAAAGCGCAGAACCCGCTGACAAGACCTGCACCAGCGGTTGCCCTGTTTCAATGGTCACTGGCGAAGAGCTATTGACGCTGATCGACGGACAACTCGACGGCCTGCTGCCATTTGAATGGACTCGCCTCTATCGAACCAGCGCCGTGGAAATCGACTGCGGTCTGGGCTTCGGCTGGAGCCACGCGCTCGCTCATCGCATAGAGATTAACGGCGATGAAGTCATCTGGACTGACCAGGAAAATCGCTCCACAACCTTCCCGCTTCCAAGTGAGCAACGTCCGGCCATCACCAACAGCCTGTCGCGTGCTGCCATTTTCCTCGGTGACGACCCATCGGAACTAGTTCTGGCCCAGGCTGGCAAGCGTTCATCGTTCTACCACTTCCGTTTCAACAGCAAAGGCGCAACCCTGACCGCCATCAGCGACAGCTATGGCAATCGCCTGCACGTCACACGCGACATCCACGGTCGCATCAAGCGTCTCGACAACGGTGCCGGTCGCGCCCTGTTGCTGCGCTACGACCGCAAACACATCATTGCCGTCGATTATCAGCAGTTTCTGCCAGCAGACAATCTCGAAGACGTCTGGAACACCGTGCAAACACTGGTCACCTACAGCTACGACGCGCAGCATCGCCTGATCGAGGCCAAGAATGCCGCGGGCGAAGCCGAGCACTATCGCTACAACGACCAGCACGTCATTCTCGAGCGGAAATTGGCAGGCGGCGCGGCGTTCTATTGGGAGTGGGAAAACGAAGGCAAACTGTCTCGCTGCACCCGTCACTGGGCCAACTTCTCGCAGATGGAAGCGCATTACGTCTGGGACGACAAAGGCAGCGTCACCGTAACTAACGCCGACGGCAGCGAAGAGGTCTACTCCCACGACAATCAGGCGCGACTGATCAGCAAGATCGACCCGGATGGCGCCGAACATCTCAAGGCCTACAACGACAAAGGCCAATTGATCGCCGAAAAGGATCCGCTGGGCGCTGTCACCGAATATCGCTACGACGACAACGGATTAATGACCGCGGTCATCCCGCCGGAAGACGAAGCCACTACGTACGAATACATAAACGGTTTCGTCAGCGACGTTCGTCGCGGCAAAGCCAGTTGGAAGTACCAACGCAACCGTCAGGGCGATGTCACTGCGCAGATCGACCCGGACGGCAATGCCACCTACTACAACTATGATTCGAAGGGTCGTCTGCTGGAAATTCGTCATCCGGATGGCAGCCGCCATCAACTGGGCTGGAACAATCTCGGCCAATTGCTGGAAGAGCGTCTACCTGATGGCGGTCAGCGCAAGTACCGTTACGACGCACTCGGCCGCCAGATCACCCGCCAGGAAGAGTCCGGTGCCATTACGCATTACCAATGGGACACCGCCAATCGCCTCGCCCAAGTCACGCTGCCGGGCGGCGCGACCCGAGCGTTTACTTATAACGCCTATGGCAATGTCACCGCTGAACGCGATGAATTGGGCCGTATCACCCGCTACGAATATGCCGACAACCTGCACCTCGTCAGCCGCCGTATCAATCCCGACGGCAGCCAACTGCGCTACCGCTACGACAACTCACGCCTGTTGCTCACTGAAATCGAAAACGAGCGCGGCGAGCACTACCATCTCGATTACTACGCCAATGGCCTGATCCAACAGGAAACCGGCTTCGACGGACGCCGTACTGCCTACGAGTACGACCTCAACGGCCAACTGCTGAAGAAAACCGAGTTCGGCAATGACGGTAGCGAACTGATTACTGAATACCAGCGCGATGCCGCTGGCCGCTTGCTTGTAAAAACGCTGCCCGATGGCGAAGAGGTTCACTACAGCTACGACGCACTTGGTCGCCTCGTCAACGTCGACGACGGTCATTGGCCGCTCGCTTATGAATACGATCTGCAAGACCGACTTATCGAGGAACACCAAGGCTGGGGAACTCTGCGCTACGAATACGACAGCGTTGGCCAGCTCAAGCACTGCCGTTTGCCTGATGGCAGCAAACTCGATTACCACCACCAGCCTGGCGGGCAACTCAGCAGCATCGACCTCAACGGCTCCCGCCTGACCAGCCACCAGTTCAGCGCCGGTCGCGAGCAACAACGCCAGCAAGGTCTACTGCTCAGCCAATACCAATACGATGAACAAGGTCGCCTGCAAGCACACAGCGTCAGCCAGCGTGACAAAAATCTGTTCCAGCGCCGGTATAACTACGACGCCAACGGCAATCTCGCCGGCATCAACGACAGCCGCAAAGGCAACCGCAGCTATCACTACGATCCACTGGATCGCCTGATCAGTGTCCGCGGCGCCATGCCAGAAAGCTTCGCGCACGACCCAGCGGGTAACCTGCTCGGACAGAATGACCTGCCCGCAGCCAACCTCGCCAACGTCAAAGGTAATCGCCTGCTGATGCAAGGCGACCGCCACTATGACTACGACGCCTACGGCAACCTGATCCGCGAACGTCGCGGCACCGGGCAGAAGCTCGTCACTGAATACCGCTACGACTGTCAACACCGCCTGATCGGCGTCAGCCTGCCCGGTGGCAACATCGCGAGTTACAAGTACGACGCCTTCGGCCGCCGCATGGAAAAAACCGTCGATGGCTACACCACCGAATTCCTCTGGCAGGGCGAACGCTTGATCGCCGAAAGCGCAGAAAATCGGTATCGCAGCTACATCTACGAACCGGGCAGCTTCCGCCCGTTGGCGATGCTCGACGGCGAAGGCCCGCTAAAAGCGGCCCCGTTCTATTACCAACTCGACCACCTCGGCACACCGCAGGAACTCACCGACTACAGCGGCGAGATCATGTGGTCGGCGAAGTACCGCGCCTACGGTAATCTCGCAGCGCTGGATGTCAGCGAAATAGATAATCCGCTGCGCTTCCAAGGTCAGTATTTCGATGCCGAGACGGGCTTACATTACAACCGCCACCGATACTACAATCCGGGAACTGGACGGTTCTTGACACCCGATCCGATCAAGCTTGCGGGTGGGTTGAATAGCTACCAGTACGTGCCTAACCCTACGGGGTGGGTGGATCCGTTGGGGCTAAACAGCACTAATTGTCCGAAAAAGATTGATACAAGCGACTACCAAACACGTAAAGATTTACGAACAGATATTTATGATTCGAAACGTCCAGAAGGTAGACATGCGACAAAGCACACAAATGCACAATCGGCAGAACAAGCGAAATCGCTAAGTCTAGGCCAAGGCACCAGAGACGGAAAACCTGAGGCCTCCTATCTTCCCGATATCGCTAATAATGTGAGCGGATTTGAGAAACAAGCAGCGTACTCAGCAGTGCGCGATGGAAATGTATTTGATCACGGCGGATCAAGATATATGTTCTATAGATCAGAAACTCCAGTCGGCTACAATAATGGAGAACTGACAAACTGGGTCAGGATAGAGCTATCCAAAGCCGGCGAGCCTGTCATCCATAGTTTTCCAGCCGCCCCTGAACAGGTAAAAAAATATATGGGCAATGTGAAATGAGACCAAAACTAGAGCACAAGCTTCACCCTATACGCGTGCCAAGCGGCTGGACGATAACAATCAACAACCTATTTGAAGTCGAGCTTACAGCTGATACTAGTGAGTGGTTCTCCAGCTCGGTTTTGATTGGTGGAGTCCGCCGAAGCACCGGGCACTGTTTTGATTCAAGAGTGGAGCCAGAAGGTGACCCCGAAGGGTGTTTTGTAATTGACTTCCTAACAATTGATTATGACCACAAAGGGAAACCGATAAAAAACTCAGAGATTTTCCTTGGTGAATTCAGAACCAAGAGCAAACTTGAATTTATCGAGAAGATTGAATCCTTTATGTTGGAGGTGTAAAAAATTTAGAAAAATGGAGATAGATTTATTTTTTTAACACTAAATAAGTCTGTCCCCATTTGTCGTCCCGAAACGTCTGGGACGACAAAGGCAGCGTCAGCGTAATCAATGCCGATGACGCCTATGGCAATGTCACCGCTGAGTGTGATGGACTGGGTCACATTACCCACTACGAATACGCCGACAACCTGCACCTCGTCAGCCGCCGGATCAATCCCGATGGCAGCCAACTACGCTACCGCTACGACAACTCGCAACTCAACCTCACAGAAATCGAGAACGAGCGCGGCGAACGCTATCAACTCGATTATTACCCCAATGGCCTGATCCAGCAGGAAACCGGCTTCGACGGACGCCGTACTGCCTACGAGTACGACCTCAACGGCCAACTGCTGAAGAAAACCGAGTTCGGCGATGACGGTAGTGAACTTGTCACCGAATACCAGCGCGATGCCGCAGGCCGTTTGCTGGTCAAGACTCTGCCCGATGGCGAAAAGATTCACTACAGCTACGACGCGCTTGGTCGGTTGGTCAACGTCGACGACGGCCACTGGCCGCTCGCTTATGAATACGACGTACAAGATCGCTTGATCACCGAACATCAGGGCTGGGGCACGACGCGTTACGCATACGACAGCGTCGGCCAACTCAGCCACTGCCGCCTTCCTGATGGCAGCAAACTCGATTACCGTCATTTGGCTGGTGGACGCCTGAGCAGCATTGACCTCAACGGCTCGCGCCTGACCAGCCACCATTTCAGCGCCGGTCGCGAGCAACAACGCCAGCAGGGTCTGCTGCTCAGCCAATATCAGTACGATGAACAGGGTCGCCTGCAAGCGCACAGCGTCAGCCAGCGAGACAAACATCTGTTCCAGCGCCGGTATAACTACGACGCCAATGGCAATCTCGCCGGCATCAACGACAGCCGCAAGGGCAACCGCAGCTATCACTACGATCCGCTGGATCGCTTGATCAGCGTGCGCGGCGCCATGCCCGAGAGCTTCGCTCACGACCCGGCAGGCAACCTCCTCGGACAAAACGATCTGCCCGTCGCGAACCTTGCCAACATCAAAGGCAACCGCTTGTTGATGCAGGGCGACCGCCATTACGATTACGACGTCTACGGCAATCTGATTCGGGAACGTCGCGGCACCGGACAAAAACTCGTCACCGAATACCGCTACGACTGCCAACACCGCCTGATCGGCGTCAGCCTGCCCGGTGGCAGCACCGCGACTTACAAATACGACGCCTTCGGCCGCCGCATCGAGAAAACCGTCGACGGCCATACCACTGAATTTCTATGGCAAGGCGAACGCCTGATCGCCGAAAGCGCCGAGAACCGCTATCGCAGCTACATCTACGAACCGGGCACCTTCCGCCCGTTGGTAATGCTCGACGGCGAAGGCCCATTAAAAGCGGCCCCGTTCTACTACCAACTTGACCACCTCGGCACGCCTCAGGAACTGACCGACTACAGCGGCGAGATCATGTGGTCGGCGAAGTACCGCGCCTACGGCAACCTCGCAGCGCTGGATGTCAGCGAAATCGATAACCCGTTGCGCTTTCAAGGTCAGTATTTCGACGCCGAAACGGGGTTACATTACAACCGCCACCGCTACTACAATCCGGGAACTGGACGGTTCTTGACGCCGGATCCGATCAAGCTTGCGGGTGGATTGAATAACTACCAATACGTCCCGAATCCTACGGGGTGGGTGGATCCTTTAGGGTTGAATACTTGTCCAGGCGGAGATAAATGCGTTCCGGGACAAAGCGCCGAAGTACCTGAAGAAAAAGCTAGGGTAAGCGATGGAGCCCCGCCCCCTCCTGACGTTCAATGGACAAATCATGGCAATAAACATGTGGCGCCTAAAGCTCCTTGGCCATCTGTTGTAAAATCGACCGCTAATGGAGGTGCAGCTAAATATCTACCGGGCACGGACATTGAAGCGTTAGAGCGGCACGCGTTTGCAAATGGTCAAGATGTTAACAATGGAAAACCATGGAAAGTAATTGACATGGGAAAAACCATAGGCGCCAACGACGGAAAAGAAACTCAGTACATGAGAGTGGAGTTAAGTGCAAACACAATACATGGACATCCAATATCAGAAGAATCGTTTAGAAAATTAACGAAAAAGAAGAAATGATTTATGAATCTTGAAAATATAAAAAATCTTGGCGGCAAGATAACTTTTGATGAAATATCCAGCCTAGTCGGATCTGAAATCGCGCTCATCACAGATGAATTAAGGGAGGATCTTTTGCAAGCGCTACTCCCGCATGAGCAAATAATAGACATTGGTTGGTATCCCGAATTCAGTGAACAAGGTGCCTTCAGAATCTCATTAATCGCAAACCAAAATTGGGCATCGCCTATATACACCGAAACGGCCAAAACCTGGGCCGACCTTGAAAAAGCGTTAGATCATACATTGAATAAAGTAAAGACTTAATGCATCGACGAGCTCGCGTCGACTAGTCAGCGTCGACGACGGTCGTTAGCCGTTCGTCTATAAATATGACTTGCAGACCAACTCAGCGAGGAACACCAAGCTTGGGGCACCTTGCGCTACGAATACGACAGCGTCGGCCAACTCAGCCACTGCCGTCTTCCTGACGGCAGCAAACTCGATTACCGTCATTGGCAAAAGAGCAAAAGGGGACAGATTTATTTCTCCAATTGAATATAAATCCGCCCCCTTTTCTTATGCTCAACGCATAATCACAGGGTCAAATATCAAAGACCACACCACGGATTGGACAATCAAAGGACTGTTATCTTGAAACACTTTAGCCGCACTCTCACCTTGCTTCTAGCGCTTACCTTCTCCCTAAGCGCAATCGCGCTGTCACTAAGATCCGAACAACGTCCCGACGGCACAACTGCCTTGTTGCTGACAAACGAAGCCAGTCCAGAACGGACTCCCAAGCTCAACCAAGATCCGGCTGTTCGCTCTGCACTCGTTGATTTTTTTGGGTACCAAACCGGAAGTTACACCAATGACAATACGATGATCGTGCAGCAGGTTCTTGAAGCGCTCGATTCGGAAATGTCGACGTTTGTTGATGGTGTGCCTTCCGGCAGAAGAGTAATCACCGCCATGGACGACGGTAACAATGGATTTGAGCGCGGCGCATTACTGTTGGACGACAAGGGGCAGTTGCTCGCCGTAGGATTGGTCAATGGCCATTGCACCGTCAAGTCTCGTGAGGAAGCATTGACTTGTAACGATGCGCCGGAAACCGTGCTGACTATTTTCCAGCCAGAAGGCGCCAGCAAGGCTGACGCTGACTCCTTGATCCCCTGGAGTAAGCAACTGCCTCCGATGATGGCGCTGTGGGCGGAGAGTGATGACCCAGAACGCCGAGCCGCCGCGCAGAAGATTGCCAACGTTGAGTACGTCGTGAGTCAGCCGAAACAGGGAGCCTGGACAGCGGCTCAGTTACCTTCCGATTTTCCCAAAGCGATGCTGCCATTGCTTCCGCAGCGAGCTCACTTGATTGGCGCCGGCGCTCACGGTGTTTTTACGACACCGGGTATGGAAGGGACGCCAATTGACGGTGACTGGGACAAAATAGCCGGACGCCCTCAGCATGAATATGAGGTCATTCTCAGGACTTTTACCGAATACGCGGATGTTATCGACTTCTATCAGCAGCATGCGAAGGACGCCGAAGTCAGCGGCAACGAGCGCAAAGCACTAGTCGAGGGTCACATTGATGGTGGAACTTATAAGATAGAAATCACTGATAGAACTGACGAAGGCACAGTGATCACGTTCTCAGCCTGGCGGCAGGAGGTCTGATTCGCGCTTCCTGAGGCAGCCAGACAGCTGTGGTCACAGGCGCAAAAAGCAGATCTTTCTAACCGGGCCCCACTACTGCTTTCCTCCAGTCCGCAGGCAAAAAAATCGCAGCCTGACACTGCGATTTTTTTAAACGGTAACTTTAAACCGCCGCCAACCGCACCTGCTTCTCCAACTCCACCTTCAACCCCGGCTCCAATTTCAACTGTCGCGCCAGTTCGTCCAGATAGCTCTTCTCCATAAAGTTCTCCTCATCCACCAACATCACACTGGCGATGTACATCTCTGCCGCCATTTCCGGCGTACTCGCCGCGCGAGCGACATCGGTAGGATCGAGGGGTTTGTTGAGTTCGGCGTGGAGCCAATGTTGCAGTTCCTGATCGTTGTCGAGTTTTGTGAACTCGCCTTCGATCAGTTCGCGCTCACGATCATCGATGTGGCCGTCGGCTTTGGCGGCGGCGACCAGGGCTTTGAGAATGGCCTGGCTGTGCTGCTCGACCTGTGCCGGAGGCAGACGGTCGAGGGTTTGCGGTTCCCGTTGGGGAGCGCTGCCTTTTTGCGCGTTGTAGTTGCCGTAGGCCTTGTAGGCCAGAACGCCCAGCGCGGCGAGGCCGCCGTAGATCGCGACTTTGCCGCCGACCTTGCGCACCTTTTTATTGCCGAGCAGCAGGCCCATCGCGCCTGCGGCCAATGCACCACCGCCCGCGCCGGAGAGCAGGCCGCCAAGGCCGCCAGTACCAGAGGCGCCGCCCAGCAAGCCGCCCAAGCCACCGCTGACCGATTTGTTCTGTGCGCCGCCTGCCTTGTTCTGCAGCATTTCCTGCCCGGACTTGAGCAGTTGATCGAGCAATCCACGGGTGTTCATGTTCCGCCTCCAAACAAGGGTTATCCGGATCTAAGGCCCTCAGCCTAGTTCGAAAGTGCCCGAACCCGACCTGCGAGTGTGCTTCGAGATGTTGCTCGATCAGCAGCACGAACGAGCTTGCTCCCGCTGGGTCGTGCGACGCCCCTCTTGAAAAGCAGGGGACTGCTGCGCGGTCCGGCGGGAGCAAGCTCCCTCGCCACAGGTTTATTCTGCAGGTTAATTATCTGGGCACTGTATAAGCCAAAGGCTTTTGCGGTGACCCCAGCACTAAAACCGCGAAACACTCCGCATCGCATCCACCAGATACCGCATGGCGATCCGGTCGCTCTCCGACAGCTCTCGATAACGTTCCACCAGTTTCAATTCTTCGGAGTTGAGCCGGCGTCTTCTGCGCCCGCCGCCCAAGCAAGGGAAGATGCCCAACATTTCGGTGATGCCCTGTATTTTTGCCATGGACGATGTCCTTCTCTATTGAGTCAAGAAACTGCAAAACCCCACATCGCCCTGCCTCTTCGAGCAGCGTCGTGTGCCCTGCCGGCACGAAGGCTTGTATCCGGTCTTGCCCATAGAATAGGAATTAAATCGGCGCTGAAAAGCAGTTTTTAGAGTAATTAATCGAAAAAAGCAGATATGCCCTCTAAATCAGAAGACCCTGTCGGAAATTTAACCGACATGTCTTGTTTCATTGACGCGCCATCGCTGTGCTATCAACGAATTTTGCTATTCGAGCGAACCGTTTAAGCTAGCCGGCATCTGTTACTAGTCCGCTGCGTTTGGCCAAAGGCATGTCCAAACCGATATTTCTGATCCAGCACGTGCCAGGAAAGGCGCGGGATTGCACACGACAGGTTGTATTTATGCATCGCAGGAATTTGCTCAAAGCGTCCATGGCCATCGCGGCTTACACCGGTCTGTCGGCCACTGGCCTGCTGGCTACGCGTGCCTGGGCTGCCAATGGCGGCGCCGCCGATGGGGAGGCTCAGGCCTTCGATTTCGAATCGTTGAAGCGGCAGGCAAAGCAGCTCGCCGGCAGCGCCTATCAGGACACGAAGCAGGTCTTGCCGCCAACCCTGGCGACCATGACGCCGCAAAACTTCAACGCGATCCGCTATGACGGCGAGCATTCCCTGTGGAAGGAAAACAAAGGTCAGCTGGACGTGCAGTTCTTCCACGTCGGCATGGGTTTCCGCCAGCCGGTGCGCATGTACAGCGTCGATCCGAAGACCCGCATGGCGCGCGAAGTACATTTTCGCCCTGCCCTGTTCAACTACGAAAACACCTCGGTCGACACCCAGCAGCTCAAGGGTGACCTGGGGTTCGCCGGCTTCAAACTGTTCAAGGCGCCGGAACTGGACCGTCATGACGTGGTGTCGTTTCTCGGCGCCAGCTATTTCCGTGCCGTCGATGCCACTGGCCAATATGGCCTGTCGGCGCGTGGTCTGGCGATTGACACTTACGCGAAGAAGCGCGAAGAGTTTCCCGACTTCACCAAGTTCTGGTTCGAGACCCCGGACAAGAACGCCACACGCTTCGTAGTCTACGCCCTGCTCGACTCGCCAAGCGCCACTGGCGCCTATCGCTTCGACATCGATTGCCAGGCCGAGCGTGTGGTCATGGAAATCGACGCGCACATCAACGCGCGCACTGCCATTGAACAGTTGGGCATTTCGCCAATGACCAGCATGTTCAGTTGCGGCACCCACGAACGCCGCATGTGCGACACCATCCACCCGCAAATCCACGATTCGGATCGCTTGGCAATGTGGCGCGGCAACGGCGAGTGGATCTGCCGACCGCTGAATAACCCGGCGAAGCTGCAATTCAACGCGTTCGCCGACAAGGACCCGAAAGGTTTCGGCCTGGTGCAGACCGACCACGAGTTCGCCAACTATCAGGACACCGTCGACTGGTACAGCAAGCGCCCAAGCCTGTGGGTAGAACCGACAACCGCATGGGGCGAAGGCTCTATCGATCTGCTGGAAATTCCTACGACCGGCGAGACGCTGGATAACATCGTCGCGTTCTGGACGCCGAAGAAGCCGGTGGCTGCCGGCGATTCGCTGAATTACGGCTACAAGCTGTACTGGAGCGCGCTGCCACCGGTCAGCACACCGTTGGCGCGGGTGCATGCGACGCGCTCGGGAATGGGCGGCTTCACCGAGGGTTGGGCGCCGGGTGAGCATTACCCGAAGGTGTGGGCGCGGCGCTTTGCCGTGGACTTCACCGGTGGCGGCCTGGAGCGTCTGCCGCAGGGCACCGGGATCGAACCGGTGGTGACCTGTTCCAGCGGCAAGGTGCAGGACTTCAGCGTGCTGGTGCTGGATGACATCAAGGGTTATCGGATCCTGTTCGACTGGTATCCGACCAACGACAGCGTCGAGCCGGTGGAGCTGCGCTTGTTCATCCGTACCAATGACCGCACGTTGAGCGAGACGTGGTTGTACCAGTATTTCCCGCCGGCGCCGGAGAAGCGCAAATACCCTTGAGGTTTCGTAGCGTCTGATAGGGCCTCATCGCGAGCAGGCTCACTCCTACAGGGGATCGCATTTCCAAAATGTAGGAGTGAGCCTGCTCGCGATAGCGCCAGACCAGGCAACCGATGATTTTCAGGACACAAGAAAAGCCCCGACCATCACGGCTCGGGGCTTTTGCTTTTCAGCCTTTTATCAATCGCGTAAATCCGACTCATGAATCGGCTGATCCCGATGGGTCGCCCGCTGATACTGCGCGGGCCACACGGCTTTTCGCCCACCCAGATCATCGTCTGCATGCAGCGGCCAGTACGGATCACGCAGCAATTCCCGTGCGAGGAAGATGATATCGGCCTGACAGGTACGCAGGATGTGCTCGGCCTGTGCCGGCTCGGTAATCATGCCTACGGTGCCGGTGGCGATGCCTGACTCTTTGCGCACCCGTTCGGCGAAGCGCGTTTGATAACCCGGCCCGACCGGAATCTCGGCATTGGCCGCGGTACCGCCCGACGATACGTCAATCAGATCAGCCCCCAGCGTGTGCAGACGTCGCGCCAGCTCCACGGTTTCATCCGGGTTCCAGCCATCCTCGACCCAGTCGGTCGCCGACACACGAACAAACACAGGCAGCTCTTCCGGCCACACCGCCCTCACCGCTTCGGTGACTTGCAGCACCAGACGGATGCGGTTTTCGAACGAACCACCGTACTGATCCTGGCGCTGATTACTCAGCGGCGAAAGGAACTGGTGCAACAGATAGCCGTGGGCAGCGTGCACCTCAACCACACTGAAGCCTGCTGTCAACGCGCGCCTGGCAGCGTCGACGAAGGCCTGAATCACTTCGGCGATCTGCTGTTCATCGAGCTGTTTGGGCTGGGTGTGCTGGGGATCAAAGGCAATCGGCGATGGCCCGACCGGTGTCCAGCCGCCATCCTCGGGTTTGACGCTGCCATGTTTGCCGATCCACGGCCGGTGGGTGCTGGCCTTGCGCCCGGCATGGGCCAGTTGAATGCAGGCCACCGCGCCTTGTGCGGTAATGAAACGGGTGATGCGTTGCAGCGGCGCGATCTGTTCGTCATTCCACAAACCGAGGTCTTCGGCGGTGATCCGCCCGTCGGCCGTGACCGCTGTGGCTTCAGTGAAAACCAGACCGGCGCCGCCCACCGCACGGCTGCCGAGATGCACCAGGTGCCAGTCGTTGGCCAGGCCATCGACGCTGGAGTACTGGCACATCGGCGAAACCGCGATGCGGTTGGGCAGGGTCAGTTGGCGAAGGGTAAAGGGTTCAAGCAGCAGACTCATGGGGCACCTCTCGAATCAGTGGGCAGGCTCCAGGGTTCTGTTTGAAAAGTCGACGAGTGACAGAAAAAGGTGCAGCACCCGCCCCCGCGGGCAAAAATTCGACAAGACGTCACAAGGCCAATCAAGCAGTGTTTAGAGCCTAGTTGACAACCGAGGGGAAAGGAGGGTTCAAGACGTTTTCTTTGAGTGGCACCGAACCTGTGGCGAGGGAGCTTGCTCCCGCTGGGCTGCGAAGCGGCCCAAAATCCTGTTACGGCTGCTGCGCAGTCGAGCGGGAGCAAGCTCCCTCGCCACAAAAGCAGTCAGGGGTCAGCGCGGTTCGATATGGGCAATCATCAACTGCACGGTCTCGTTGCCGCGAAACTCGTTGACGTCGAGCTTGTAGGCCAGCTCTACCCACTGAATCGTCGGATTCGGCCAGATATCGCGATCAATCCCGAAGGCGATGCCGTCGAGTTTCACCGAGCCGCACTCGCTTTTCAGCACCACTTTCAGGTGCCGTTCGC
This sequence comes from Pseudomonas sp. SWRI99, assembly GCF_014270125.1. Taxonomy (NCBI): domain Bacteria; kingdom Pseudomonadati; phylum Pseudomonadota; class Gammaproteobacteria; order Pseudomonadales; family Pseudomonadaceae; genus Pseudomonas; species Pseudomonas sp. SWRI99. The sequence continues at coordinate 169,054 of NZ_JABWQR010000003.1, forward strand.
CAACGACGCGCTGCTCGACCAACTGAAACACGCCGTGAAACACCGGCTCCGGGAAATGCTGCCCCCACGGCCCGGCGTGACGTAAAGCGCGCGCCAGTTCCAGGTGGAACTCTTCAACCGCCAGAGTGCCATCGGTGAGCATCCGCCCGGTAAGGTCTTCCTCGCGAAGTTGTCGACGCACTTCGGCGTCGAATGCTTCGGCGAACAGCGGAAAATTCTCTTGGCGTAGGGTCAGACCGGCCGCCATCGCATGGCCGCCGTACTTGGCGATCAGCGTCGGGTGTTGTGCGGCCACTACGCTCAAGGCATCGCGAATGTGGAAGCCTTGCACCGAACGTCCCGAGCCCTTGAGCAGCCCATCGCCGGCATCGGCGAAGGCGATGGTCGGGCGGAAATACCGTTCTTTCATGCGCGAAGCGAGAATACCGATCACCCCCTGATGCCATTCAGGATCGAACAAGCACAAGCCAAACGGCATCGATTCGACCGGCAAGTCCTTGAGCTGCGCCAGTGCCTCGCGCTGCATGCCCTGCTCGATGGATTTGCGATCCTGGTTCATGCCGTCCAGTTGCGCGGCCATTTCCCGGGCCAGATGGGCGTCAGCCGTGAGCAGGCATTCGATGCCCAGGCTCATGTCGTCCAGACGCCCGGCGGCGTTCAGACGCGGACCGACGATAAAGCCCAGATCGGTGGACGTGATGCGCGCAGCATCACGCTTGGCCACTTCCAGAATCGCCTTGATCCCGGGCCGCGCGCGCCCGGCGCGAATCCGCTCCAGCCCCTGGTGAACGAGGATGCGGTTGTTGGCATCCAGCGGCACCACGTCGGCAACGCTGCCCAGGGCCACCAGATCAAGCAGTTCGCCAATGTTCGGTTGGGGCTTGCTTTCATACCAGCCGAGGCTGCGCAGGCGCGCGCGCAGCGCCATCAGGACATAGAAAATCACCCCGACGCCGGCCAGTGCCTTGCTCGGGAATTCGCAACCGGGCTGGTTCGGATTGACCAGCGCATCGGCCTGCGGCAGCTCATCGCCGGGCAAATGGTGGTCAGTAATCAGGACTTTCAAACCCGCACGCTTGGCCGCTGCGACGCCTTCGACACTTGAAATACCGTTATCCACGGTAATCAGCAATTGCGGTTCGCGGGTCAGCGCGACATCGACGATTTCAGGCGTCAGGCCATAACCGTATTCGAAGCGGTTGGGCACCAGATAATCGACATGGGCCGCGCCCAGCAGGCGCAAGCCAAGCACACCGACGGTGCTGGCGGTGGCGCCGTCCGCATCGAAGTCACCGACGATAAGAATGCGCTGACGCTGTTCCAGCGCGGTCACCAGCAGGTCCACCGCCGCATCGATGCCCTTGAGCTGTTGAAACGGAATCAACCGCGCCAGACGCTTGTCCAGCTCTGCCTCCGATTGCACGCCCCGCGCCGCGTACAGGCGGGTCAGCAGTGGTGGCAAATCACCCAGGAAGGGCAGCGTGGCAGGCAGTTGACGAGGTTCGATACGCATGGGGTGACGGAAACTTCTCTTCAGTACGTGGGATTAATCAGCAGTGCCGCGACCTCAGCCGCGCTCGCCTTGCAGCCATTGCAGCTGGACTTCGTGCTGACCGCGGTCGTCGGTGACGAAGATCGTCCCTTCGCTGATCATCACGTCCCACTTGATCACGCGGGGCATGTCCTTGGCGAGGGTCTCCAGCACTTCCTGCGGGACTGCGGCGATGTTGACGTTCTTCAGGTTCTTGATCGCCGGGATCACCTTGGTTTCCCAGACGCGCAGACTGCCGTAGGCCAGCAGACTGGTGCGCTCGGTGCGGCGCGAGCACCAGGTCAGGCGATCGGCGTCTGGCTGGCCGACTTCGATCCAGTGCAGGACGCGGTCGTCCAGACTCTTTTCCCACAGCGCAGGTTCATCCACGTCTGACAGACCACGGCCGAACGACAACTGCTCGTTGTACCAGAGAGCGTAGGCCAGCAGCCGCACGGTCATGCGCTCTTCGGTCTCCGAAGGGTGACGGGCGATGGTCTGCTTGACGCTCTCGTAAACGCTGCGGTCGAGGTCGGTGAGGTTCAGTTCAAATTTGTAGGTGGTGGACGGCTGGGCCATGAACGGGCTTCTTGATACGAGGAAAGTCGGCAAGTCTAACCGATGCGGCAGGCAATCATCGAATTGATGGCGATCAACCTGCGGCGCCTGACAGCCGGCTATGTTAAAACGCTGTATCCGCACAACGTTGTCCTACAGGATCGAGTATGCCGTTCGCCAACAAACCGCTCAGCGGTGTGAAAGTCATTGAATTGGGTACGCTGATTGCCGGGCCGTTCGCCTCGCGCATTTGCGGCGAGTTCGGCGCTGAAGTCATCAAGATCGAGTCGCCGGACGGCGGTGATCCGCTGCGCAAGTGGCGCAAACTGTACGAAGGGACATCGTTGTGGTGGTTCGTGCAGGCGCGCAACAAGAAGTCGCTGACGCTCAACCTCAAGCACCCCGACGGTTTGGCGATCCTGAAAAAACTGCTCGGCGAAGCAGACATTCTCATCGAGAACTTCCGCCCCGGCGTGCTGGAAAAACTCGGCCTGGGCTGGGAAACCCTGCACGCCCTCAATCCAAAACTGGTGATGGTGCGCCTGTCCGGGTTCGGCCAGACCGGCCCGATGAAAGATCAGCCAGGTTTCGGCGCGGTCGGTGAGTCCATGGGTGGTCTGCGTTATATCACCGGGTTCGAGGATCGGCCGCCGGTGCGCACCGGGATCTCCATCGGCGATTCGATCGCCGCGCTGTGGGGCGTGATTGGCGCGTTGATGGCCCTGCGGCACCGCGAGGTCAACGGCGGGCTTGGCCAAGTGGTCGACGTGGCCTTGTATGAAGCCATTTTCGCCATGATGGAAAGCATGGTGCCGGAGTTCGATGTGTTCGGTTTCATCCGCGAGCGCACCGGCAACATCATGCCCGGCATCACGCCCTCCTCGATCCACACCAGCGCCGACGGCAAACATGTGCAGATTGGCGCCAACGGCGATGCGATATTCAAGCGCTTCATGCTGATCATCGGCCGCGAAGACCTCGCCAATGACCCGACGCTGACCAGCAATGACGGGCGCGATAGTCGCCGCGACGAGTTGTACGGCGTGATCGATCGCTGGGTCAATTCGTTGCCGCTGCAAAGCGTGCTCGAGCTGCTCAACCAGGCCGAGGTGCCGGCCAGCCGGATCTTCAGCGCCGAGGACATGTTCAGCGATCCTCAGTACCTGGCCCGGGAAATGTTCCTGCACGCCAAGCTGCCCGACGGAAAGGACTTCAAGATGCCGGGCATCGTGCCGAAACTCTCTGAAACGCCAGGCAGTTCCGAATGGGTCGGACCGCAGCTGGGTGAACACAATGCGCAGGTACTGCACGACCTTGGCTACGACGAAAAACAGATCGCCCGGTTGCGCGAAGATGGCGCCATTTGAGCTGAGCCCCCACCAGAAATCCGGCAACAACCGAGCCCGTCACGGGTGGACATGGCGGCTGTTCGGCCTGATGTTTCTGCTCACCGTGTCGGCCGGAGCGCAGGCGAAACCGACCTTGATCTGGCTGCTGCGCGACTTGCCGCCGATGACGATACTGGAGGGTCCGAAACAGGGCCAGGGCGTGATCGATCAACTCATACCGCTGTTGATCGCCGGCATGCCGCAATATGAACATTCACTGATGCGAGTCAACCGCGCGCGCGGCCTGCAAATGCTCCATGAAAACCCCTTTGCCTGCGATCCGGCGCTGCTGTGGAGCCGCGCGCGCGCGCAATGGATTGCCTATTCGAACCCGGCCGTTCGCGCCGTAAGCAATGGACTGGTGGTTCGTCAGCAGGATCGAAACATGCTCAAGCCCTATCTGGTGGCGGGCGAGGTCAACCTGTCCGCCCTGTTGGCGGGTGGCGAGCGAAAAGTTGGCGTAGTCGCCGGGCGCAGCTATGGCGAATTTCTCGACAGCGTTCTGGACAACGCCCCGGGCAGCGCGCTGACCGTCCATTACGCTGACGATGCGCTGAGCAATCTGCTGTCCATGCAGCGTATGGGTAGACTGCAGTTGGTGATGGGCTATTGGCCGGAAATCCGCTATCAGGCAAAACAGGCGCAGATTGCCGAGGATGAGCTGGCGTTTTACTCGATCCAGGGCACCGAGAAATATCTCTCCAGCTACGTCGGCTGTTCCGATACAAAGCTGGGACGGCAGGCCATCAAGGAGATCAACCGGTTGCTCCGCGCCCTGCCCCGCGAGCCGTTGGACCAGCGCTACGCCGCGTGGCTGGACCCTGAGCGCCAAACTGATTATCTGGAACACGCCCGGGCATTTTTCAAGGATCAGGCTGCCCGATGAACAAACGCCGGGCAAAAAGAAACCCCGAGTAGTGGGGAGACAACCCGGGGTTAAACGTGGTCCGTAAAAAGACCCGTAGCAGCAAGCGACAAGCACCGGAGCACAATGCTTGATCCTGCTGTTATGGGGTCTGACTGACAGGGATGCAGGAAGGTTCCCACAAAATAAATTTCATCTTCAGAGCAGCGCACGCTTGTCCAGCGCTGCATTGCGTAACGCTGCAATGACGCAGGGTTCCAGCCGTCCTTCGGCAATCATTACGTCACGGTGCAAGCCATCGACGACATCCGTCAGCAAGCGTTTGTCGCTTAACTGGGCCTGATTGAATTCGCGTTCAACGACAATCGCGCCATTGCTGTTCTTCAGGGTGACCAGGCATTCGCCATGGCTGCCGCGAGGGGTCAACGTCACGTGATACGGGCTCAGAGCCTCACCGAGCAATAGACTGATACTTTCCATCTCGATCTCCACTCAATAGTCCGAAAACATTGCGCCTGGGGCGTGCTCACAATAAGTGACCATCCGCCCGAGAAGAAAGTTCTGCCTGCAGGCGCCTCGATCCGGGCGTGGCGCCGGCCTGACAGAGCATGCCTTGCGAAGATTACAGAACAAAAACGACCCGCTTCAAGCCCCGACAGGCTGCAACGGGGTCAGCAGGTAGTTGTCCAGCAGGCCTCGCATCAATACCGCCGAGACCGGCGTTTGCAGGCGCCCGAGCAGGCGCAGGCGATGCTCGTACAACAAGGGTTCGAGATCGCTCAGCAGGCTCGCGGCGACCGAGCCCAGCAGGATCAGTGCACGCGCCTCTTGTTCGACCGCCAGATGCCGGATCAGGGCCAGGCCCTCGCCGCCCTTGAGCTGCGGATCGCAAATGGCGATGTCCACCGCACCGCGATGCCCCAGCGAACACATGGCCGAGGCCAGCGACGGCGCCGTCAGTACGTCATAAATGCCAACGGCATTGAGCATTTGGTGCAATGCCATCAGCTGGAACGGGTTAGGTTCGAATATCAGGACTTTAAGCGAGCGCATGGGCGACCTCTGGAACGACAATCGCGGACTCTCACCGCATTTGTCGTTCACTCTAGGGCAGGCGTCTTAAGCCTCCCATCAGAAAAGTAGCCGCGTCTTATAGGACATTTCCCATCTTCAATGCAGACAACGACACCCACTCTCTACCCGACGCTGGGTGATGTCCGTCCAGCCTCCCAGCAATCCGCGTAATTTGCCGTCGGCACTGTAAAACGGCACCGTCCACTGATAGACCTCGCGCGGACCGCTCTTGAACTGCAACTGACGATTACTGAAGCGCGCTTTACGCGTGCGCAGTTGCACCATGAACTCATCGTGCAGCGTCCTTGCGGTGGTTTCCGGCAGCGCGTCGACCTCGAACAACAGCCGTCCTTGCACTTGGTCCAGGCGAACCGAGAGCGCCTCTTCGTAACTGCGATTACACAGAATCAAGCGTCCCTGCAGGTCACGCACGAACAGCGGATCGGGCATTGAATCGATCAACGCCTGCTGAAACGCCAGTTGATCGCTCAGATCCTTTTCCGCTTCGCGGCGCAGCTTGATCACCGCCGTCAACCGCCGGTTCCACACCAATGACAGCAGACCGAACAGCCCCAGCCCGCCCATTCCCCAAAAACCCCACTGTGTCAGCCGTTGACTGACCGACGGCACGGGAACCGGTGTGATGCCCTCCAGCCACTTCAGGCGAATGGATCGCAGCTCAGCGGCGGGAAACGCCTCCAGCGCCTTATTGAGAATGCTCAGCAGCACCGGCAAGCCCTTGCGTACGGCCAAGTGGTCGGCCTCCCATTTGCCTTCGACCAGTCCGCCGACCTTGAGCAAGCCCAGCGGATAAAGCTGCGCGCCGATTTCGTTTTCGATGGTCGCGTAGGCTTCGCCACTCTCGACGAGCGCCCGGGCCTCGGCGTAGGTTTTGACCGAGCGTATGTTTATCGCCGGGTAGTCACGCCGGATCACGTCTTCCAGAGCATGCCGCGCCGGTAGCACCACTGTGCGCTGGCTCAGTTGTTCAAACGACTCCACCGCCGGCGCGCCGGAGCGCCCGACAAATACCCAGCCCGCCCCGCCGAAGGCATGGCTGAAATCAAGGAACAGCTTGCGCTCATCGCTCATCGCCAACGTTGTGCTGATATCTGCCGACCCGCTTTCGAGGCGTTCGAGCATGTGATCGGTGGAGAATGACTCCTGATGCTCGAATTGCAGTCCGGTCATCGCGCTGACGCGTTTGAGTACGTCGTTGTTGAGGCCACTCCAATGTCCGTGCTCATCCTGAAACAGATACAACGGGTACTGCACCGAGGCCACCGCCACTGTAGGGTTTTCACGAATCCATTCACGCTCATGCTCTTCCAGCTCGATAGGCTCAATACCGCTGGCCACAGCTTCCCCATGCAACGCCAACTGCGCCGCCATCCCTGCCTGCCCCCAGCCGAGCACTGCCAATAACAACAACCAGCCCAGTGCCGGTTTAACACCTCTATAAAACCGCATTGCCACTTCCTTCGTGATCGGCTCACCCGTCCTTCGAGGGTGAAAACCCGAGCAGTGTGGCAGCAGAAACAAAAAAGCCCGTCAGGAGACGGGCTTCAAAATGTGACAGCTTTTGCAGGCTTAGAGCGGTTTGCCGCGGTTGCCATGCTGGCTGACAAAGGCCTGCACGGCTTTCAGCTCGTTTGGCAGAACAGTGCAGCGCTCGTTTCGCTCAAACAAATCAGAAAGATGTGCAGGTAGTTCGAGCGCTTTTCCTACACCGGCTTTCTCGACGGCGTCCGGAAACTTGACCGGGTGGGCGGTGCCGAGAATGACCATCGGGATGTCCAGGCTGCGACGGCATTCGCGCGCGGCCTTCACACCGATGGCAGTGTGCGGGTCAAGGACTTCACCCGTCTGCTCGTAGACTTCAGCGATGGTTTCGCAGGTCTGCGCATCGTCTACGGCCAGTGAGTCGAACAGCTTGCGCGCTTCGGTCCAGCGCTCTTGCTCGACGCTGAAGCTGCCGTCCTTTTTGAACGAGTTCATCAGGCCGGCAATCGCCGCACCATTGCGACCGTGCAGGTCGAACAGCAGGCGTTCGAAGTTCGACGACACCATGATGTCCATTGATGGCGACAGCGTGGCGTGCAGGGTTTCCTTGACGTACTGATTGCCGCTCATGAAGCGGTGCAGGATGTCGTTGCGGTTGGTGGCGACGATCAACTGGTTGATCGGCAGGCCCATGTTGCGCGCCAGGTAACCGGCGAAGATGTCGCCGAAGTTGCCGGTCGGCACCGAGAACGACACCGAACGTGCCGGCCCGCCCAACTGCAGGGCAGCGTGGAAGTAGTAGACGATCTGGGCCATGATCCGCGCCCAGTTGATCGAATTCACCGCCACCAGACGCGTGCCCTTGAGGAAGCTCTGGTCGGCGAAGCTGGCCTTGACCATTTCCTGGCAGTCATCGAAGTTGCCTTCGATGGCGATGTTGTGAATGTTCTCGCCGAAAATCGTCGTCATCTGGCGACGCTGCACTTCCGACACACGGTTGTGCGGGTGCAGGATGAAGATGTCGACGTTTTCGCAGTGCTTGCAACCTTCGATGGCGGCCGAACCGGTATCACCGGAAGTGGCACCGACGATCACCACGCGCTCGCCGCGTTTTTCCAGCACATAGTCGAGCAGGCGACCGAGCAGTTGCAGGGCGAAGTCCTTGAACGCCAGGGTGGGTCCGTGGAACAGCTCCATGACCCATTCATTGCCGTTGAGCTGACGCAGCGGCGCGACGGCGCTGTGGGCGAACACACCGTAGGTTTCTTCAAGAATCTTTTTGAAATCGGCGTCCGGAATGCTGCCGGTGACGAACGGGCGCATCACCCGGAAAGCCAGTTCGTGATACGGCAGGCCGGCCCAGGAAGCGATTTCTTCCTGGGTGAAACGTGGCAGGTTTTCTGGAACGTACAGACCGCCGTCGGTCGCGAGACCGGCCAGCAGGACGTCTTCGAAATTCAGGGCCGGTGCCTGGCCGCGAGTACTGATATAACGCATAGGGGCAAACCTTTGGTTTGAGCCGCAAGCTGCAAGCTACAAGCTGCAAGTAAAAGCCGAACCGCTTTGACTTGCCGCTTGTAGCTTGCCGCTTGTAGCTGCTGTTAATTCAAATGTTCGACACGGATCCGTACAACCGGGCCGTCGACACCCGCCAGCGCTTCAAGGGCGGCGATCGCATCGTTGATGCGCTGCTCCACCACGCGGTGGGTCAGCAGGATCATCGGCACCAGACCGTCATGCTCTTCGACTTCTTTCTGCATGATCGATTCGATATTGATGCCGCGCTCCGAGAGGATGCTCGCCACCTGTGCCAGTACGCCCGGATGGTCCTTGGCCTGAATGCGCAGGTAGTACGCGCTTTCGCAGGCTTCGATCGGCAGGATCGGATGGGCCGACAGCGAATCCGGCTGGAAGGCCAGGTGCGGCACACGGTTTTCCGGATCGGACGTCATGGCGCGAACCACGTCGACCAGGTCGGCGATCACCGACGACGCCGTCGGCTCCATGCCCGCGCCGGCGCCGTAGAACAGCGTCGAACCGGCCGCATCACCGTTGACCATCACCGCGTTCATCACGCCGTTGACGTTGGCGATCAGGCGATCGGCCGGAATCAGCGTCGGGTGCACGCGCAGTTCGATGCCCGCGTCAGTGCTGCGCGCGACACCGAGGTGCTTGATGCGATAGCCCAGCGCTTCGGCGTAATTGACGTCAGCGGTGGTCAGCCTGGTGATGCCTTCGGTGTAAGCCTTGTCGAATTGCAGCGGAATGCCGAACGCGATCGACGCCAGGATCGTCAATTTGTGCGCCGCGTCGATGCCTTCGACGTCGAAGGTCGGATCGGCTTCGGCATAGCCCAGCGCCTGCGCTTCGGCGAGCACGTCTTCGAACGTACGGCCCTTCTCGCGCATTTCGGTGAGGATGAAGTTGCCGGTACCGTTAATGATCCCCGCGACCCAATTGATGCGGTTGGCCGACAGGCCTTCACGAATCGCCTTGATCACCGGAATGCCACCGGCCACCGCTGCTTCGAATGCCACGATCACGCCTTTCTCGCGTGCCTTGGCGAAAATCTCATTACCGTGAACGGCTATCAGCGCCTTGTTCGCGGTGACCACATGCTTGCCATTCTCGATGGCCTTGAGTACCAGCTCGCGGGCAACGGTGTAGCCGCCCATCAGCTCTATGACGATGTCGATCTCAGGGTTCGTGGCCACTTCGAAGACATCGTTGGTAATCGCAATACCGGTCGTCTGGAACTGAGGCTTTGGCGTGCGCATGGCAATTTGCGCCACTTCGATCCCACGCCCGGCACGACGAGCAATTTCCTCGGCGTTGCGCTGAAGTACGTTGAAGGTCCCGCCACCGACGGTCCCTAACCCACAGATGCCTACTTTGACCGGATTCACTGTGAACTCCCCATGAAACGGCCGACTCGAGGTCGGCCGGAAAACAACCGCGTGCTCGCGGCTCTCTATTAATGGCCCGGTGAAGTGACCACCGGACCATGATCGTCAAGGCTGACCGTGACGATGCGAATTACTTCGCGCCCAGCGCCAGTTTGGCGACTTGTGGCGCAGGCTGGTAGCCCGGAATGACTTGTCCGTCGGCCAAAACGATGGCCGGTGTACCGTTCACGCCGATCGACTGACCGAGGGCGAACTGTTTGGAAACCGGGTTATCGCACTTGGCGGCCTTGATTTCCTTGCCATCGACCATTTTGTCCATGGCGGCTTTCTTGTCTTTCGAGCACCACACGGCTTGCAACTGCTCGTCACCTGGCGAATTCAGGCCCTGACGCGGGAACGCCACGTAGCGCACTTCGATGCCGCGCTTGTTCAGCTCGGGCACTTCGGCGTGCAGTTTGTGGCAGTACGGGCAGGTGGTGTCGGTGAACACGGTGATATGCGATTTGGTCTCGCCCACGGCCGGGTAGACCACGGTTTCGGCCACCGGGATGGCGTTGATCAGCTTGGAAATGCCCAGGCGTTCGGTCTTCTCGGTCAGGTTGACCGGTTTGCCGTCCTTGAGCTGGTACAGGTTGCCCTGAACGATGTACTGACCATCGGCGCTGGCGTACAGCACGCGGCTGCCCTTGAGCTTGACTTCGTACATGCCTGGCAGCGGGCTTGAATTGATGCTTTCTACCGGAACCTCGAGTTCGAGTTTTTCCAGGCTTTGACGAATGGCTTTGTCGGCCGCGTCATCGGCGACGGCAAAGGTGCTCGCCAACGCAATGGCGGCGGCGGCGAAAATCTGGGTCAGACGCATGAGAACTCCTGAAGGCGGACAAATGGAACGTTCAGAACGCCCGTGCGAAACACCGGGTCATGACCGTCCATCGTGCAAACCGGGAAAGCCTAACACATAAGGCCACGGTGGCCGAATGCGCCTGTCGCCACAGGTTTAAACATCTCCGAAGCACCCCTGTAGGAGTGAGCCTGCTCGCGATAGCGGTCTGTCAGTCGAAGCTGTGTCGTCAGGGCTACAGCTATCGCGAGCAGGCTCACTCCTACAAGGGATTTTTGTTCAGCCGCGAGGATGGTGTTTGGCGTGCAGGTCTTGCAGGCGGGCGCGGGCCACGTGGGTGTAAATCTGGGTTGTGGACAAGTCGCTGTGCCCGAGCAACATCTGCACCACGCGCAGGTCTGCACCGTGGTTGAGCAGGTGCGTGGCAAACGCATGGCGCAAGGTGTGCGGCGACAGCGACTTGCTGATCCCGGCGACCTTGGCCTGATGCTTGATCCGGTGCCAGAAAGTCTGGCGAGTCATCTGCTCACCGCGCTGGCTGGGGAACAGCACATCGCTGGGACGGCCACCAAGCAGTTCACCGCGACCGTCGCGCATGTAGCGTTCGACCCAGACAATCGCCTCCTCGCCCATCGGCACCAGGCGCTCTTTGCTGCCCTTGCCCATCACCCGCAGTACGCCCTGGCGCAGGTTGACTTGTTCCAGCGTCAGGCTGATCAGTTCGGTCACCCGAAGCCCACAGGCATACAAGACTTCCAGCATGGCCCGGTCACGCTGGCCGATCGCGTCACTCAGGTCCGGCGCCTTGAGCAGCGCTTCGACGTCGGCTTCCGACAGGGATTTGGGCAATGGCCTACCGAGTTGCGGCATGTCGACGCGTAACGTCGGGTCGACGCTGATCAGCTTTTCCCGGAGCAGATAGCGATAAAAGCCACGCACCCCGGAGAGGAATCTCGCGGTCGAACGCGGTTTGTAGTTCTGCTCCAGCCGCCAGGCCAAGTGATCGAGGATCAACTCGCGTCCGGCATTGATCAGTTCCAGGTTTTTCTCCTGCAACCAGCCATTGAACAGCGCCAGATCACTGCGATAAGCGCCACGGGTGTTATCGGACAGGCCTTTCTCCAGCCATAAGGCGTCGAGGAATTGATCAATCAGCGGATGGTCGATGGCAGGCATGGATACTCAGGGCAGGGCTTTTTCGCGCCGCGTGCAAATAGACAGTGAATGGGCGCCAGTCTTTCATAGCCGGCCAGATCAAGGAACAGAGAGATTCGCTGAACGAGGCGTTCGAGATGGATTTGCTAAATCGCAGGCAACAAAAAAGCAGCCCGCAGGCTGCTTTTTTCTGCATCGGAAGCTGGACTTAAGCCAGTTTTTCCTTGATGCGAGCTGCTTTACCCGACAGGTCACGCAGGTAGTACAGCTTGGCTTTACGTACGTCACCGCGACGCTTGACAGCCATGCTGTCGATTTGCGGCGAGTAGGTCTGGAAAGTACGTTCTACGCCAACACCGTTGGAGATTTTACGAACGGTGAACGCACTGTTCACGCCGCGGTTACGCTTGGCGATGACAACGCCTTCGAACGCTTGCAGACGGGAACGATCGCCTTCCTTCACTTTCACCTGAACGACAATAGTGTCGCCTGGGGCGAAGGTAGGGATTTCTTTGGTCATCTGCTCTGCTTCGAGTGCAAGGATGATTTTGTTGGTCATGCTGTGCTCCTAAGGTAAATCGTTCGATCTACCATCGATACGTTGTTAACTATCGTCCCGCTCGCGGATGTATTCCTCGAGCAGCTTCTTCTCTTCTCCAGAAAGCGAGCGGCTTTCCAGAAGATCGGCGCGTCGTTCATAGGTCCGGCCAAGGGACTGCTGTAAACGCCAACGCCGGATATGCGCGTGATTGCCACTTAGCAACACGTCGGGAACACGCTGATCCGCATACACCTCCGGTCGGGTGTAGTGCGGGCAATCCAGCAGACCATCCGTAAAGGAATCTTCCTCAGCGGAATCCGCATGCCCTAAAGCTCCAGGCAGCAGTCGTGTAACCGCATCGATCAGGACCATGGCCGGCAGCTCGCCGCCAGACAATACATAGTCGCCAATCGACCACTCTTCATCGACATGAGCCTCAATAAAGCGCTCGTCAATGCCTTCGTAACGGCCGGCAATCAGGATCAATGCATCCGATTGTGCCAGCTCGCGTACCGCCGACTGAGTCAGTTGACGGCCTTGGGGGGACAGGTAAATCACCTTCGCCGCCTCCCCGGCTGCTGCCTTGGCCTGAACCAGAGCATCTTCCAGGGGCTTGATCTTCATCACCATGCCCGGACCACCGCCAAACGGGCGATCGTCCACAGTGTGATGCCGATCCGTCGTGTAATCTCGCGGATTCCAACAGGTCAGCTGCAAGAGCCCCTGCTTGACCGCACGACTGGTGATGCCGTAATCGCCAATGGCAGAAAACATCTCGGGAAACAGACTGATCACTTCTACGCGCAAGTTAGCCACGTTTAGAAGTCCGCGTCCCAATCCACCTTCATCTCGCCCGCGGCCAGGTCGACGGCCAACACGCATTGCTCGGTATAGGGCAACAGGCGTTCGCGATCATCCAGGCTGCCAGCGCAAGGCTTGACGACCATTACATCATTGGCGCCGGTTTCCAGAAGATGATCGATTTTCCCGAGCAGTTGCCCAAGGGTGTCGATGACCTTCAGACCTTCCAGCTGGTACCAGTAGTACTCGCCATCGGTCAATTCAGCGAACAGGTTGCGCGGCACGCAGATCTCATAACCGGCCAGAAGACGAGCTTCTTCACGATCATCGAGACCCTTGAGCTTGGCGACCAGGAACTTGTCGCTCCCGCGTCCACTGACCAGCTCGACCTGTTTGACATTGCCTTCGCGCTTGAGCGTCCAGGTTTTGTACTGCAACAGGTTTTCAGTCGGATCAGTAAAGGAATACACCTTCACTTCGCCGCGAACGCCATGAACAGAATAAATTTTGCCAATAACGATCAAATCATCGGCAGCAGCAGGCGTCGCGTTCATATTGCTCAGGCCGCAGCCTTGGCAGATTCCTTCAACAACTGAGCAACGCGCTCAGAAGGTTGTGCACCAACGCTCAGCCAGTAGGCAACGCGCTCTTGGTTCACGGACAGACGGATTTCCTGGCCACGGGCAACAGGGTTGAAGAAACCAACCTGTTCTTTGTGGGAGCCGTCACGCGGGTTACGCGAGTCGGTTACGGTCAGGTGGTAAAACGGGCGCTTTTTGGAGCCGCCAAGGGCAAGACGGATTGTTAGCATGTGAACATCGTTCCTGTAGTCGGTGCTGCAAATCTAAATGCACAGCGGGCGTGGGTGCCCGAAAGGCCGCATATTCTAAGGAATATCCGGACTTTTGCAAATGACTTTTTCCGGCGCCTGTGGCATGCCGTGCAGATTTGCATAGAGAGCCGTCGGTTAAAACGGCCAGTCAGCTCCCGCCGAGTGCGGGTTTGCTGTTGATCCCGCATCCTTGCGGGGCCTGCGCCGGTGCGACGACCGGCCAGTTAGTTACATTTTTGGCATACCGCCGCCGGGCAACATACCGCCCATGCCGCGCATCATTTTTGCCATACCGCCCTTGGCGGTGAATTTCTTCATCATCTTCTGCATCTGCTTGTGCTGCTTGATCAAGCGACCGATGTCCTGCACCTGAGTGCCGGAGCCCATGGCGATCCGGCGCTTGCGCGAACCGCTGATCAGCTCAGGGTCGCGGCGCTCGGCCGGGGTCATGGAATTGATGATGGCTTCCATCTGTTTGAATTGCTTTTCTGCGGCGTTCTGGGCATTGCCCATCTGCGACAGATTCACCCCGCCGATGCTCGGCAGCTTGTCCATGAGCCCGCCAAGGCCGCCCATGTTCTTCATTTGTTGCAGCTGATCGCGGAAGTCTTCGAGGTCGAAGCCCTTGCCCTTCTTCAGCTTCTTGGCCAGCTTGTCGGCCTTGTCCTTGTCGAGGGTCGCTTCGGCCTGTTCGATCAGGCTGAGCACGTCGCCCATGCCGAGGATTCGCGAGGCGATCCGCTCAGGGTGGAACGGATCGAGCGCTTCGCTCTTCTCGCCCATACCGATGAACTTGATCGGCTTGCCGGTGATGGCGCGCACCGACAGCGCGGCACCGCCACGGGCATCGCCGTCGACCTTGGTCAGGATCACACCGGTCAGCGGCAGTGCATCACCGAAGGCCTTGGCCGTGTTGGCGGCGTCCTGACCGGTCATGGCGTCGACCACGAACAGGGTTTCGACCGGGTTGATCGCGGCGTGCAGCGCCTTGATCTCGCCCATCATCTCTTCGTCGATGTGCAGACGACCGGCGGTATCGACGATGACCACATCGATGAATTTCAGTTTTGCTTCTTTAATAGCAGCAGTGGCGATGTCGACCGGTTTCTGGCTCAGGTCGGACGGGAAGAACGTCACGCCGATGTCGTTGGCCAGGGTTTCCAGCTGCTTGATCGCCGCCGGACGGTAGACGTCCGCCGACACGACCATCACCGACTTCTTCTTGCGCTCTTTAAGGAAGCGCGCCAGCTTGCCGGCGGTGGTGGTTTTACCCGCGCCCTGCAGACCGGCCATCAGAATCACCGCCGGCGGCACGGCGCTCAGGTTCAGGTCTTCGTTGGCCGCGCCCATCAGGCTTTCGAGTTCGGCCTGGACGATCTTCACGAACGCCTGGCCCGGCGTCAGGCTGCGCGACACCTCGGTGCCGACAGCGCGCTCCTTGACCGAATTGACGAAGTCCTTGACGACCGGCAGCGCGACGTCAGCTTCAAGCAACGCCATGCGCACTTCACGCAGGGTGTCTTTGATGTTGTCCTCGGTCAGCTTCGCCTTGCCGGTGACATGGCGCAGCGTCTGCGAGAGACGGTCGGTTAAGTTTTCAAACATTGCGCGATCCTTTCAGGCCCTGTACAGACCGGGATAATGGCGGCCCAGACCGGAATCAACATGTGCTCGGCGAGCCTGCGGCGTGGGCAGGTCGCGGATTATAGCGAAGACTGCGGCCGGCGGACACCTCGCTGTCAGCTTGCTGAGTCTTTCGTGCGATAGCGGTTCTATGCCAAACTCAGCCCCTTTCGGGCTTGCCTAACAGGATTTATGCTCCCCTTGTCACCCAGTTTGCTGACCACCCTCGCCGCCGCCCTTCTTTATGCCGCTGCGACCCTTTATCAGAGCACCCGTCTGGCCACCGGCGCCAAGGCGAACAAGCGCCTGCTGGTTACGCTCGGCGTCCTCGCCGTTGTGGCCCACGGCGCCAGCTTGCTCACGCATCTGCTGACCCCGATCGGCCTGGGCCTGGATTTCTTCAGCGCCTCCAGCCTGATTGCCGCAGCGGTGATCGCCCTGACCCTGCTCGCCTGTTCACGGATCCCGGTGGAGAACCTGCTGGTGCTGCTGTTTCCGCTGGGCGCCATCACCGTGCTGCTGGCGCAGTTCGCGCCGACCGGCACGGTGCAGATCATCGATGAAGAACCGGGCATCCTCGCCCATATTCTGCTGTCGATCCTCGCCTACGGCATGTTCACCATCGCGGTGTTCCAGGCGTTGTTGCTGCTGGTCCAGGACCACCAGCTCAAGCACAAGCACCCGTCCGGACTGATCAAGAACTTTCCGCCGCTGCAAACCATGGAAAGCCTGCTGTTCGGCTTCCTCTGGGCCGGCTGGACGCTGCTGTCGCTGTCGCTGATCTCCGGCTGGCTGTTCGTCGAGAATCTGTTCGCCCAGCACCTGGTGCACAAGACCTTGCTGGCGTGCCTGGCGTGGATCGTGTTCAGCGTGCTGTTGTGGGGCCGCAATCGTCTTGGCTGGCGCGGCCACAAGGCGATTCGCTGGACCCTCGCCGGTTTCTGCCTGCTGATGCTGGCGTATTTCGGCAGCAAACTGGTTCGTGAATACATTCTGCACATCTGACGGGCGGCATAAATGGACGGTTTGCCCATAGGGCCGATGCTCGCGGTATTTGTCCTGCTGATTTTGTGGTCGGGACTGTTTACCGCCGTCGAAATCGCGCAGCAGCATCTGCTCGCGCAACGCACCGCCTCGCGCGCCAGCGATAAGCCGCTGGCGAAGCTGAGCTTCCCGCTCGACAGCCTGATCCTGTGCAACACGCTGTGTCGCGCGCTCGCGGTAATCATCGCCACGTTGCTGGCGATTTTCCTCTGCGAAGAAAACGGTCCGTGGGCGGCTTGCCTCGGCGTTGGCGCCATCCTGCTGGTGTTTGCCGATTACTTCCCGCGCACCGTTGCCCGGCGCTATCCCGATGCGGTGCTGTCGTTCGGCAATGCCCTGCTGGCGGTGCCACTGCGAATCGTCTACCCGTTCGCCTGGCTATTCAGCCGACTGAGCGCTTTGCTGATGACGCCGTTCACGCGCAAGGCTCAGGTCGTGCAACAGAGCGAGGACGACCTGCCGGCCGATCTTCAGGATGATTCCGAACATCCGGTTCGCGCCCATCCGGTGTCGGGCATCCACGCGCTGGAAAACATCACGGTCAATGACATTCTGGTCCCGCGCAGTGACGTCGACGGCATCAATCTTGACGATTCGATCGAAGAAATCATCGAGCAACTGCGCCACAACAAACGCACGCGCCTGCCGCTGTTTCACAGCGACATCAATCAGGTCGAAGCGGTCCTCAATACCCGCCAGATCGGCCACTTGCTGAACAACGGCCAACTGACCCGCGAAGCACTGCTGGCGGCCAGTTACGAGCCGTACTTCGTCCCGGAAAGCACGCCGTTGCAACTGCAGTTGCTGAACTTTCACAAACAGCAGCGGCGCCTGGGCATGGTGGTCGACGAGTACGGCGAAGTGCTGGGGATCGTCACGCTGGAAGATATTCTTGAAGAGATCGTCGGCGAATTCGAAAGCGAACACAGCCTCGAAAACCCGCACATTCATCCACAAACCGACGGGCGCATGGTGATCGATGGCGCCGCCTCGATCCGCGAACTGAACAAGTGCCTGGGCTGGCATTTGCCGAGCGATGGTCCGAAGACCCTGAATGGTCTGGTGACCGAAGCGCTGGAGACCATTCCGGAGAGTGCGGTTTGTCTGAAGATTGGCCGTTATCGCCTGGAAATCCTTGAAACCGAGGAGAACCGGGTGAGCAAAGTGTTGATCTGGCTTACGAGCCTGGCACCCGCCAAGGCCTAAGCCCTGTGTGAGGGGAGCTTGCTCCCGCCAAGGTCTAAGCCTTGTGGCGAGGGAGCTTGCTCCCGCCAAGGTCTAAGCCCTGTGGCGAGGGAGCTTGCTCCCGCTCGGGCGCGCAGCGGCCGCAAAATAGCGGCACCACATCAAAAGAAGGGGCTGCTTCGCAACCCAGCGGGAGCAAGCTCCCTCGCCACATCATCATTTACCTGCAGAATGGGCGAAGCTTTAATTGCGCTTGTTCGATCGTCAGGCCCCTTCCTATAATCGAGGCGCTTACCCGTCTAAGCTTCCGTGGCGAGGGAGCTTGCTCCCGCTCGGGCGCGCAGCGGCCGCAAAATAGCGGCACCACATCAATAGATAGGGCTGCTTCGCAACCCAGCGGGAGCAAGCTCCCTCGCCACATCATCATTTGCCTGCAGAATGGGCGAAGCTTTAATTGCGCTTGTTCGATTGTTAGCCTCCTTCCTATAATCGAGGCGCTTACCCAAGCGCCGTCGATCCCTGTGCTTACCCGGCACTCCACGGATCCCGACTGTTTTGCGCTACACACC
Organism: Pseudomonas sp. SWRI99; assembly: GCF_014270125.1. Classification (NCBI taxonomy): domain Bacteria; kingdom Pseudomonadati; phylum Pseudomonadota; class Gammaproteobacteria; order Pseudomonadales; family Pseudomonadaceae; genus Pseudomonas; species Pseudomonas sp. SWRI99. The sequence continues at coordinate 187,470 of NZ_JABWQR010000003.1, forward strand.
GACGACTGTTCCTACTCGAAACAGCGATCGCGCCTCATCCCACATCCCTGGGTGTTCGACCATAATAATTCGCTCCAACGGAGCTCATGACTGTCAGGGATCACCGCATGACGACCCAAACCGCTTACAGCGAAACCGCGCCTGCCCAACCGGCCAACTCCGCCACTCGCGTGGCCACGGCCAGCTTTATCGGCACCGCCATCGAGTTTTACGACTTCTACGTGTACGCCACCGCTGCGGCGCTGGTGATCGGGCCGGTGTTCTTTCCGCAGACGTCCGGGACAGCGCAAATGCTCTCGGCGTTTCTCACCTTTGGCATCGCTTTTCTTGCCCGCCCGCTGGGTTCGGCGCTGTTCGGCCATTTCGGCGACCGCGTCGGCCGTAAATCAACGCTGGTCGCTTCGCTGCTGCTGATGGGCGTGTGTACAACCTTGATTGGCGTCCTGCCGGGCTACGACAGTATCGGTGCCTGGGCGCCGATTCTGCTCTGTGTACTACGTTTCGGTCAGGGCCTGGGCCTGGGTGGTGAATGGGGTGGTGCTGCGCTGCTGGCCACGGAAAACGCACCGAAAGGCAAACGCGCCTGGTTCGGCATGTTCCCGCAACTCGGGCCATCGATTGGTTTCCTTGCAGCCAACGGTCTGTTCCTGACCCTGGCAATGACTCTGGATGACGAACAGTTCCGCAACTGGGGCTGGCGCATTCCGTTTCTGCTCAGCGCCGCGCTGGTAATGGTCGGCCTCTACGTGCGCCTCAAGCTTCACGAAACGCCAGTGTTCGCCAACGCCATCGCCCGTCAGGAGCGGGTGAAGGTGCCGCTGGTCGAACTGTTCAGTCAGTACTGGGCACCAACCTTGCTGGGCGCAGCGGCAATGGTGGTCTGCTATGCGCTGTTCTACATCTCGACGGTGTTTTCCCTCAGCTACGGCGTCTCCACGCTGGGTTATAGCCGCGAAACGTTCCTCGGCCTGCTGTGCTTTGCGGTGCTGTTCATGGCAGCGGCCACACCTTTATCGGCTTGGGCCAGCGACCGTTATGGACGCAAACCGGTGTTGCTCATCGGAGGTGTGCTGGCGATTCTTTCCGGGTTTCTGATGGAGCCGTTGCTGACTCAGGGTTCGACCTGGGGCGTGGCGTTGTTCCTGTGCATCGAATTGTTCTTGATGGGTGTGACGTTCGCGCCGATGGGGGCGCTGTTGCCTGAGCTGTTTCCGACCCATGTGCGTTACACCGGCGCGTCAGCGGCGTACAACCTGGGCGGGATCGTCGGCGCCTCGGCGGCACCGTTCTTTGCGCAGAAACTGGTGGCGATGGGCGGGTTGAGTTATGTCGGCGGGTACGTGTCGGCGGCGGCGGTGTTGAGTGTGATTGCGGTGTTGTGTTTGAAGGAGACCCGTGGCAATGACCTGAATCGGGTCGCTTGATAGACAGCTATCGCGAGCAGGCTCACTCCTACAGGGGAACGCATTCCAAATTGTAAGAGTGAGCCTGCTCGCGATGGGCGCGACTCGGTTTAGAGTTCTACAACAACCGCCTGAGACGCACGAGTCGCCTTGGCACGCGCAGCCTCGATCGACTCATCGCGCGCCAGCGCCACGCCCATGCGGCGTTGACCGTTGACTTCAGGCTTGCCGAACAGGCGCAGCGCAGTGTCCGGCTCGCTCAACGCGGCGCCCAGGTTGGCGAATGCGGTCTGGGTCGACTGCCCTTCCACCAGAATCACCGCTGACGCCGAAGGGCCGAACTGGCGAATCAGCGGCACCGGCAAGCCCAGAATGGCCCGCGCGTGCAGGGCGAACTGCGACAGATCCTGAGAAATCAGCGTGACCAGGCCGGTGTCATGCGGACGCGGCGACACTTCGCTGAACCACACCTGATCGCCCTTGATGAACAACTCGACGCCAAACAGACCACGACCACCCAGCGCCTCCGTCACCGCTTTGGCGACACGCTCGGATTCAGCCAGGGCAATTGGACTCATGGCCTGCGGCTGCCAGGATTCCTGATAATCGCCCTTCTCCTGACGGTGACCGACCGGAGCACAGAAGGTGGTCCCGCCGATGTGGCGCACGGTCAGCAGGGTGATTTCGTAATCGAAATCGATGAAGCCTTCGATGATCACCCGACCTTTGCCGGCACGACCGCCCTCTTGCGCGTAATCCCAGGCTTTCTGCACATCATCGGCGCTGCGCAGCAGGCTCTGGCCTTTGCCCGAGGAGCTCATCACCGGCTTGACGACGCAAGGGAAACCCAGGTCCTGCACGGCTTTGCTGTAATCCTCGAAGGTGTCGGCAAAGTGGTACGGCGAAGTCGGCAGGTCCAGCTCTTCAGCGGCCAGACGACGGATGCCTTCGCGGTTCATGGTCAGCTGTGCAGCGCGGGCCGTCGGGATCACGGTAAAGCCTTCGGCCTCCAGCTCAACCAGGGTGGCGGTGGCGATGGCTTCGATTTCCGGCACGATGAAGTGCGGCTTCTCGGCCTCGATCACCGCACGCAGGGCGGCGCCGTCGAGCATGTTGATCACGTGGCTGCGGTGGGCGACTTGCATGGCCGGCGCATTGGCGTAGCGATCGACGGCAATCACTTCAACGCCGAGGCGCTGCAATTCGATTACCACTTCCTTGCCCAACTCACCACAGCCACACAGCAATACGCGGGTCGCGGTTGGCGACAATGGAGTTCCGATACGGGTCATCTCAGGTCCTCAAAGAAGCGGATCATCGAGGAAAGCCACGCAAGTGCGCTTTCCATGGGGAGAAAGCGCGGCATTTTACATGAACCCGAGGGTTTGGCTTCAGCTGGCGACAGCCTGTTTGCGCTCGCGCCAGGCCATGATCAGCCAGACGGCGGTGACGCCGGCAAACTTCGACGCCAGTGCGGTGATGATCACCGGCGGGGTCAGCAGGTCGATCATGCCGAAGAAAATGAACGTATCCAGCGGAATGCTCAACGCCGAACTGATCCACAAGCGGTCGCGCAGCGGACGCTTGGTGATGCTGAACACCAGCCAGTCGATGCACTCGGAAACGGCGAACGCGGTGGCGCTGGCCAATGCAATGGAAGGGTCGGACGTCACGTAGGACAGCACCAGCGCCGCCAGCATCGCCACAATCGCACCATGACCGAAACGGGTTTGCACCATGTCGCGCAACACAAACACCAACCCGCCCCACGCCGACCAGATGATGTCCAGGTGCGGCGCGGTGGAAAAAGCGAAGTTGATCAGCACGACGCTGCTGATGTAGGCGATGAGAAAGATCATGGAGGCGGCCTGTGAATGTGGCGCACAGGTTACTTCAGGCTGTGTTGTGAGCCAATAAGATGTAGTGAATGTACTGGCCTCTTCGCGGGCAAGCCCGCTCCCACATGAGATCTCATTCCAAATATGGGAGCGGGCTTGCTCGCGAAAGCGGTGGTTCAGACGCCTGACTTCGCTGGAATCATCCACACCAACCCACTCGCCTTCGCCCGCTCATGGCACAACCCCAGCACCACGCGGCGCTCCTCATTGCTCATGCGGCCCCAACGGGTGATCTCTGCGACCGTGCGCTGGCACCCGGTGCAAACGTCATCTTCGTCCAGCGCGCAAATATTCACACAGGGCGAGGCGACGGGTCGTTCGGCGGTAGTCATTCTTCCTGCTCAACCAGATCGCGGGCATAACGCTGCGAGTTATGCACATAGTGCGCGGCGCTGGCTTCGAGCATGTTCTTTTGCGCCTCGGTCAGCTCCCGCACGACTTTTCCAGGCGAGCCCATCACCAGCGAACCGTCGGGAATTTCCTTGCCTTCGCCGATCAGCGAATTGGCGCCGATGATGCAGTTCCTGCCGATCTTCGCGCCGTTGAGAATCACCGCGTTGATACCGATCAGGCTGTAATCGCCAACAGTGCATCCGTGCAGCATGGCGTTGTGGCCGATGGTCACGCCAGTGCCGATGGTCAACGGATAACCCATGTCGGTGTGCATCACCGTGCCGTCTTGCACGTTGCTGTTTTTGCCAATCAGGATCAGTTCGTTGTCGCCGCGCAGCACGGCGTTGAACCAGACGTTGGCGCCTTCTTCCAGTCTGACCTTGCCGACCAGCACGGCATTGGGGGCGACCCAGCTCTGCGGGTGAGTCTCGACGCGGGCGTCGCCCAGGCGGTATTTCATGTTGTTTTCCTCAGGGCTTGCGGTGTTCGGCCACTCGAACGGCGGTCAGGTATTGAGAAAGCTTTTCGGCGGCTGGTGCAAGCTGATATCAGCGTCATAAAGCAGGTTGATCAGCTCGACGATCATGATTGCCGTCAGCCCCCAGATCTTGTATTCGCCGTAGCGATAACTGGGCACGTACCAGCTTCTGCCCTGGTAGTCGATGCGATGGGTGTGTTCGCGGGGGTCCTTACGGAAGAATTCCAGCGGCACACTGAAGACTGCGGCAATTTCGGCATCGTTGGGCTGGTATTCGACGAAGTCGGGAATCACCCCGACGTACGGCGTGACCTTGATGCCATGCAGGGAAATCAACGGGCTGAGCGGGCCGATGACTTCGACCAGTCCCGGCGGCAGGCCGATTTCTTCTTCGGCCTCACGCAGGGCGGTGAAGACCAGGTCCGGGTCTTCAGGGTCGCGGCGGCCACCGGGAAAGGCGACTTCGCCGCCATGGGTCGAAAGCCCGCTGGCACGCAGCGTCAGGACCAGTTCCGGCTCGTCACTGCGGGTGATCGGCACCAGAACGGCGGCTTCGGGGAAACGCGTGTCGGTCTCCAGCGTGCGCGGTGTGTGGTTGCTTACCCTATGCAGTAGCTCGTCCAGCATGAGTGTTCTCGATCGGGGCCTTACCCTGCATCATGCACCAATCGATGCGAGTGCCCAAGCCCCCGAAACCCGTCGTGTCGCGAAACGACAACTTGCCGACCGGCACCGCTGCACGCCAAGATAGGCGCAGCATTCAGGAACCTGAGCATGAAATTTTGCAGCCAATGCGGTAACCCGGTGACGCAGCGCATTCCCGAAGGCGATTCGCGGCTGCGATTTGTCTGCGACAGCTGTCAGACCATTCACTACCAGAACCCCAACATCGTCGCCGGGTGCGTGCCGACCTGGGGCAGCAAAGTGCTGCTCTGTCGTCGCGCCATCGAGCCACGTTTGGGGTACTGGACGTTGCCGGCCGGTTTCATGGAAAACGGCGAGACCATCGAACAGGCCGCCATCCGCGAAACCGCTGAAGAAGCCTGCGCCCGGGTTCGCCACCTGAGTATCTACACGCTGATCGACGTGCCGCACATCAGCCAGGTGCATGTGTTCTTTCGTGCCGAGCTGGTCGATGTGGATTTTGCCGCTGGTCCCGAGAGCCTCGAAGTGCAACTGTTCGACGAAGCCGACATTCCCTGGGACGAGCTGGCGTTCCGCACGGTGGGGCGTACGCTGGAATGCTTCTTCGCGGATCGGCGCAACGAGGTTTATCCGGTGCGCTCGGAATCCATTCCGCCACTGGTCCAGCCGGCGATCACTTGATCTTTTCAAGGGGCGGCCGATAACCACAGCGCGTTTGCACTACATCCGCGTCTATCAATCATGTATCTGCTTCATTGCTGGGGAATCGTTTCAATGCGTTGGTTGCTTGCCCTGTTTTGCCTGTCGTTCGTTGCAGTCTCGCAAGCGTCATTCGTGACCACCGTGACGCCGTCGAATACCCCTCTCATCGAAAAGGTCCTGGTGCTCAAATCGGCGCATCAGTTGCAATTGATCGTCGACGGCAAGCCGCTCAAGACCTATCGCATCTCCTTGGGCAAGGGCGCGAAAAAAGGTCCGAAACTGATCGAAGGCGATAAACGCACCCCGGAAGGCTTCTATTGGATCGACTGGCGCAAGACCAGCGACAAATTCAATCTGTCGATGCACATTTCCTACCCGAACATCAGCGACTCGGCCCGCGCCCGGCGTGAAGGCGTCGAGCCCGGCGGGATGATCATGATCCATGGCACGCCGGATTCGGAAGAAACCCCTGAAGAGCTGTTCCACACGCTGGACTGGACCGACGGCTGCGTCGCGATGCGTAACGTCGACATGCGCGAAGTATGGAGCCTGGTGCCGGATGGCACGATGGTCGAAATTCGCCCTTAATCCCTGACCACTGGTCACCTGCAAAAAATAAATCAAAAGATCGCAGCCTGCGGCGGCTCCTACAGAGGTGATACCACTCTCAACTGTAGGAGCTGCCGCAGGCTGCGATCTTTTGCTTTGTACAGGCCACCACTAATACCACTTAAAAATACGCCCCCTGAAAACCACCATTCCATTGGGTCAGGCACCCTTTCATCGCGTTGACATGGTATTGAAGTGGTATTAATTTCCGCCCCACAAGCGCGCCACAACAATCCTATACCCGCGCCGGAAATGACCGCCATGAACGACCTCCACGCCTTGCGCCCCGACGATTCCCAGCCGACGCCGTTGTACCTGCAACTGGCGCGCAATCTGGAAGCCGCGATCCATGCCGGGCAATGGAAAGCCGAACAGGCGATGCCGTCCGAGCGCAACCTCAGCGACCAGCTCGGCATTTCCCGGGTCACCGCGCGCAAAGCCCTGGAAGTCTTGCTCGATCAAGGCCTGATCCGCCGCCTGCAAGGTTCCGGCACTTTCATCACGCCCCGCCTGGAACAACCGCTGTCGCGTCTGTCCGGCTTCAGCGAAATGCTCCGCTTGAAAGGTTTCGTGCCGAGTTCGCACTGGCTGGAGCGGGAAATCACCCTGCCGACCCATGAAGAGCTGATCCGCCTCGGCCTGTCGCCGAACGACAAGGTCGCGCGCATGAAGCGCCTGCGCAAAGCCGACGACACGGTGATGGCCATCGAAATGAGCACGCTGCCCGCCTCGATCATGCCCAAGCCGCAAGCGGTGGGTGATTCGCTGTACGAATACCTCGACGGCATCGGCAAACCGATCGTGCGCGCCTTGCAGCATATCCAGGCGATCAACGCCTCGGACGAGTTCGCCGCATTGGTCGGTATTGCCCCAGGTACCGCCATGTTGCTGATGACCCGGGTCGGTTATCTGGAAGACAACACCCCTATCGAAGTCACCGACACCTACTGCCGCAACGATTACTACGACTTTGTTGCAGAGCTGCGACGTTAGGCGCGGCCACAAGCGAGAACGAAAATGTCCGAAGACAACATCCTCACCGCCAGCGGCTGGGTTCGCGGCCGGCTGATCCACGAACACGGCAGAGTCGTATCGATCGAAGGCGTGCCGTGCGATCCGGCCGATAACGATCTGCCCTATCTGCTGCCGGGCTTCATCGACCTGCACGTTCACGGCGGTGGCGGCAAAGACATCATGGAAGGCGCCAGCGCCTTCGAAACCATCAGCAAAACCCACGTACGTTTCGGCACCACGTCGCTGCTGGCTACCACCATGACCGCGCCGAGTGCCGAGATTTCCAGCGTCTTGAAGGACGTCGGCGACTTCTGCAAACGGCGTCCCAAAGGCACCGCGCGAGTCCTCGGCGTACACCTCGAAGGCCCCTACATCAATCCAGGAAAACTCGGCGCCCAGCCAAACTTCGCCCACACCGCGTTGATGGCCGAAGTCGAAGCGTATCTGGCGCTGGCGCCGATCCGGGTAATTACCATCGCCCCGGAAATTGCCGGCCACGATGCGTTGATCCGTGAACTGAGCAGTCGCGGCATCCGCATGCAGATCGGCCACACCCTCGGCAGTTACGAGGAAGGCGTCGCCGCGCTGGCGGCCGGCGCGACCAGTTTCACTCACTTGTACAACGCCATGAGCCCGCTGCATCACCGTGAGCCGGGCATCGTCGGCGCGGCCCTGGCCCACGCTACGTTCGCCGAACTGATTCCCGATCTGCTGCACGTGCACCCAGGCGCCATTCGCGTGGCCCTGCGTTCGATTCCATGCCTGTATTGCGTCACCGATTCGACCGCCGCCGCCGGCATGCCCGATGGCGAATACAAGCTCGGCAGCCACACCGTGACCAAATGTCTGGGCGGCGTGCGCCTGCCCGACGGCACGCTGGCCGGCAGCACCCTGACCATGGATCAGGCCCTGCGCAATCTGGTGAAGATCGGTCTGCCGATCAACGAAGCCTCGCAGCGCCTGTCGCAATTTCCCGCCGACTACCTCGGCCTCAACGAACGCGGGCGCCTTGCACCGGGCGCCTGGGCCGACTGCGTGCGGCTCGATCGCGCACTGACACTGACCGCCGTGATGGTCGAAGGAGAAGACATTGACTTCAAAAATGCTTGAGGAGGCGCTGTCCTCGTTCGAGGCCGTGCAAGCCCAGTTGCAACAGCTCGACGCGCCGATGATCGAGATCGCCGGGCGCCTGCGCCGCCAGCCGCCGCAAGTGGCGATGACCGTCGCCCGGGGCAGTTCCGACCACGCCGCCAGCTACTTCGCTTACCTGACCATGCAGCATGTGGGAGTGCCGGTGGCCTCGTTACCGATGTCGGTGGTGACCATGCAGCAAGCGCCGTTGAAGGTCAGCGGTCAGGTCGCCTTCGCTTTCTCGCAGTCGGGACAGAGTCCGGACCTGGTCAACAGCCTGCGTCTGTTGCGCAAGCGTGGCGCCCTCAGCGTGTCGATGGTCAACGCCGCCGACTCGCCACTGGAAGCCGCTTGCGAATTCAGCCTGCCGTTGCTCGCCGGGACTGAAAGCAGTGTCGCCGCGACCAAGAGTTTTATCGCCACCCTCAGCGCCAGCGCCCGTTTGATCGCGCATTGGAAAGAAGACCGCGAGTTGCTGCAAGCCCACGATGCGCTGCCCGAAGGCCTGCGCGAAGCGGCCAAACAGGACTGGAGCATGGCCATCGAAGCGCTGCGCGATTGCGAGCGCTTGATGGTCATCGGCCGTGGCGCCGGTTTTGCCATCGCTCAGGAAGCGGCATTGAAATTCAAGGAAACCTCGGCGATTCAGGCCGAAGCGTTCAGCAGCGCCGAGGTCCGTCACGGCCCGATGGCGCTGATTGACGAACACTATCCGCTGCTGGTGTTCGCGCCACGCGGTGCCGAGCAGGCCGGCCTGTTGAGTCTGGCCGCAGAGATGCGTCAACGCGGCGCCCGGGTATTGCTGGCCGCGCCGGACGACGTCAGCGAACGCGACTTGACCTTGTCCCGCGCCGAACACCCGGCCCTCGACCCGATCCTGGCGATCCAGAGTTTTTACGTGATGGCCGCCGGCCTGGCCGTGGCCCGTGGCATGGACCCGGATCAACCGCGCCATTTGAGCAAAGTGACCCGCACGCATTAAGTCCGACTGACTGCACACCTGATGAGATCCAGCCATGCCCGATAACAATAAAGAGCTGACCCTCAGCGCCCCGCTCAGCGGCCCCGTGCTGACGCTCGCCAACGTCCCGGACGCGGTGTTCGCCAGTGGCGCGATGGGCGACGGCATCGCCATCGACCCGCTCAACGACACGCTGTATTCGCCCTGCGCCGGCGTGGTCATTCACGTCGCGCGCAGCAGCCACGCGGTGACCGTGCGTGCCGACAATGGCGCGGAAATCCTCCTGCACCTGGGCCTCGACACCGTTGAACTGAACGGCGAGGGTTTCGCCATGCTGGTCAAGGAGAGCGATCGCGTCAGCCTCGGTCAGCCGTTGTTGCGCTATGACCTCGACAAGGTTGGCCAGCACTGCAAAAGCCTGGTCAGCCTGTTGATTCTGACCAACAGCGCGGATTTTCAGGTGCGGCCGATCACGCTCAAAGCGGTGAAGGTCGGCGAACCGTTGCTGCACGTCATCGCGCGCAACACTGTGGCGGCGAACACTGAAGCAGCCGGTGGGCCAGCGGCTAGCGGCAAGGCACGGGTGGCTCATCGTGGCGGTCTGCATGCGCGGCCTGCTGCGCTGATCCGGCAAACCGCGCAGGGCTTCAATAGCCAGTCAGAGCTGCACTTCAACGGCAAATCGGCGCCGTGCAACAGCCTGATCGGTTTGATGGGGCTGGCCATTGGCGAGCAGGATGAAGTGCAGGTCAGTTGTCAGGGGCCGGAGGCCAATGCCGCGCTGCAAGCGTTGCTCAGCGCATTGGCGACGGCGTTGCCGGACGATCATCACGCGCAAGCACCGGTCAGTACTGCGCCGCTGAAACGCCCGGTCGAGGCTGGCGTGTTGCATGGCGTCTGCGCGGCGCCGGGGCTGGTCGCCGGGCCGTTGTTTCGTTTGAACGCAATGACCTTGCCGACAGATGCGGGCAATCACGATCCAGCGCAACAGCAACAGATTTTCGAAGCGGCATTGAACGCGGTGCGCAGCGAAATCGCCGCCACCCTTGCCCAGGCGAAAAAGCACAAGAACGCCGACGAAGAAGCCATCTTCGCCGCCCACATGGCGCTGCTTGAAGACCCGGCCCTGCTCGACGCCGCGCAGCAGTTCATCGCGCAAGGCACGGCGGCGACCCACGCCTGGGGTCAGTCGATCGACGCCCAGTGCGACATGCTCCAAGGCACCGGCAGCGCGCTGTTGGCCGAGCGCGCCAACGACTTGCGTGATCTCAAGCAACGCGTGCTCCGCGCCCTGCTCGGCGAGGCCTGGCAATACGAAGTACCGGCCGGCGCCATCGTCGCCGCCCTCGAACTGACGCCATCGGATCTGCTGCAACTCAGCACCCAAGGGGTCGCCGGATTGTGCATGGCCGAGGGCGGGGCGACCTCACACGTAGCGATTCTGGCGCGTGGCAAAGGTCTGCCGTGTCTGGTTGCCTTGGGGGCAGAGTTGCTTGATCAGCCGCAAGGCCAGGCAGTGGTGCTCGACGCTGACGGTGGTCGTCTCGAACTGGCGCCGAACGCCGGACGCCTGGCCGAAGTGCAGCAAGCGCAAATCGAGCGCCAGCGGCGCCGCGAAAGCCAACAAGCCAAAGCCCATCTGCCCGCCGAAACTCGCAATGGCGTGCACATCGAAGTAGTCGCCAATGTCGCCTCAAGCAGCGAAGCGGCAGATGCCTTTGCCAACGGCGCCGATGGCGTCGGGCTGCTGCGCACCGAGTTTCTGTTCGTTGATCGCCAGACTGCGCCAGATGTCGAAGAACAGCGTGCGGCCTATCAAGCCGTATTGGACGCGATGGGCGAGCACTCGGTAATCATCCGCACCATCGACGTCGGCGGCGACAAACAACTCGACTACCTGCCACTGCCCGCCGAGGCCAATCCGGTGCTCGGTCTGCGCGGCATTCGTCTGGCCCAGGCCCGCCCGGAAATCCTCGATCAGCAATTGCGCGCGCTGCTGCAAGTCAGGCCGTTGGCGCGCTGTCGGATTCTGTTGCCGATGGTTACCGAAGTCGACGAACTGCTACACATTCGCCAGCGCGTCGATCAGTTGTGCCTGGAAATGGGTATCACGCAACGCCCCGAGATCGGCGTGATGATCGAAGTCCCCGCCGCCGCGCTGCAAGCCGAACAACTGGCCGAACACGCTGACTTTCTCTCGATCGGCACCAACGACCTGTCGCAGTACACCCTGGCCATGGACCGCGATCACGCCGGTCTGGCCGCCCGCGTCGATGCCTTGCACCCGGCGCTGCTGCGCCTGATCGCCATGACCTGTGAGGGCGCGGCGGTGCATAAGCGCTGGGTCGGTGTGTGTGGCGCCCTCGCCTCTGATCCGCTGGCAACGCCGGTGCTGATCGGTCTGGGCGTCAGCGAACTGTCGGTGAGCCCGGTGCAGATCGGTGAAATCAAGGACCGCGTGCGTCAACTGCACGAAGCCGAATGTCAGCGCCTGAGCCGCGACCTGCTCAAGCTCTCCAGCGCCGCCGCTGTGCGTCACGCCTGCCATCAGCATTGGCCGTTGCCCTAACAACAAGCTCTGTCCAAAGAGCAGGAGAACCACCATGTACCAACTCTTCATCGAAGGCCTGCAACGCCTGGGTCGCGCGCTGATGCTGCCAATCGCGATCCTGCCGATTGCCGGTCTGCTGCTGCGCCTGGGCGACACCGATCTGCTGAACATCGCGATCATCCACGACGCCGGCCAGGTGATCTTCGCCAACCTGGCGATGATCTTTGCCATCGGCATCGCCGTCGGTTTCGCCAAGGACAACAACGGCACGGCGGGCCTGGCCGGGGTGATCGGTTATCTGGTGATGATCTCCACCCTCAAAGTGCTCGACTCGACCATCAACATGGGCATGCTTGCCGGCATCGTCAGCGGGCTGATGGCCGGCGCGCTGTACAACCGCTTCAAAGACATCAAGCTACCGGAGTACCTGGCGTTTTTCGGCGGACGGCGTTTCGTGCCGATCGTGACTGGTTTCGCAGCAGTCGGCCTGGGTGTGGTGTTCGGCTACATCTGGCCGCCGATCCAGCACGGCATCAATGCCTTCGGCACGCTGATGATGGAAAGCGGCAGCATCGGTGCCTTCGTGTTCGGCGTGTTCAACCGCCTGCTGATCGTCACAGGCCTGCACCACATCCTCAACAACATGGCGTGGTTCGTCTTCGGCAACTTCACCGACCCGACCACCGGCGCGCTGGTGACCGGCGACCTTTCGCGTTACTTCGCCGGCGACCCGAAGGGCGGCCAGTTCATGACCGGCATGTTCCCGATGATGATCTTCGGCCTGCCTGCCGCTTGCCTGGCGATGTACCGCAACGCCCTGCCGGAGCGCCGCAAAGTCATGGGCGGGATATTCCTGTCGATGGCATTGACCTCGTTTCTCACCGGCGTGACCGAACCGATCGAATTCGCCTTCATGTTCCTCGCGCCGCTGCTGTATCTGCTGCATGCGCTGCTGACCGGTCTGTCGATGGCGATCACCAACGGCCTGAACATTCATCTGGGCTTCACCTTCTCCGGCGGCTTCATCGACATGATTCTGGGCTGGGGCAAGTCCACCAACGGTTGGCTGGTGATCCCGGTGGGCCTTGCCTACGCCGTCATCTATTACTGCGTTTTTGACTTCTGTATTCGCCGTTTCAATCTGAAGACGCCGGGGCGTGAGGATATCGCGACAGCCGAGAAAGCCGTGCTTTCTGAAAACGAACGTGCCAGCGCGTACATCAAGGCCCTGGGCGGCGCCGAGAACCTGCTGACCGTGGGCGCCTGCACCACGCGGTTGCGGCTGGAAATGGTGGATCGCAACAAGGCGTCGGATGCCGACCTCAAAGCGTTGGGCGCGATGGCCGTGGTGCGTCCGGGCAAAGGTGGCAGCCTGCAAGTGGTGGTCGGGCCGCTGGCTGACAGCATCGCCGACGAAATACGCCTGGCCATGCCGGCGCTCCGCCGCGCGGTGGCGCGTGAATCCGTGGCGGTGGCCGATGAGCCGAAGGCAATTTCGGTCACCGACGCCGAGGCACAGCAATGGCTCGACGCGTTGGGCGGTGGCGACAACGTGCTGCAACTCGATTGCATTGCAATGACACGGATCCGCTTACAGCTGGCCGATAGCAGGGCGCTGTCCGAGGCGCAGTTGAAGGCGCTGGGCTGTCAGGGTGTCAGCCCGCTGGACGGTGGGGTGTGGCATTTGCTGGTGGGCGAGAAGGCGGCGGGTTTAAGCGGGGCAATGCTGGGGTTGGTGCGTCGTAATGAGGTGCCGGCGAAGGCTTGATCAACTGCAAACCCGGCGAGGCCGGGTTTGTTTGATCGATGGACAGCTCCCACGGTTTGGATTGGGTGAATCTGACGGAAATGAGGCGGCTGGTCGGAGGCCTTCGCGAGCAGGCTCACTCCCACAGTGGGATTGTGGTGGGTCAGAAGGATATGGGTCGGCTGGCAAGCCAGCTCCCACAGTTGGGATTGGGTGAATCTGATGGACATGAGGCGGCGGGTCGGAGGCCTTCGCGAGCAGGCTCGCTCCCACAATGGGATTGTGGTGGGCCAGAAGGATATGGGTCGGCTGGCAGGCCGCCTTCGCTGGCAAGCCAGCTCCCACAGTTGGGATTGGGTGAATCTGATGGATATGAGGCGGCTGGTTGGCCGTCATCGCGAGCAGGCTCACTCCTACAGTGGGATTGTGGTGGGTCAGGAGGATATGGGTCGGCTGGCAGGCCGCCTTCGCTGGCAAGCCAGCTCCCACAGAAAAGCAAAAGCAATCCGCTCTGGCTTCTGACCACTCAACACAATGAGCGTTAGCTCGAGTAACGCTCTTGATCTTGATGCACGGCGCCCGTCGGAAGGCTGAGCGGAGGGATTGATCCGGGGGTGGGAGCGCAGCGACCGTACGACGCAGTCGTACACAGCGGAAGGAGGTGCAGCGAAGCAAACCGGAAACGCTGCGCCCGGATCGATCCCGCAGCGAAGGCACCCCGAGCCACAGCGAGGGGCCGCACGTCAGGGCAAAAGGCCTTTGGTTACTTTGGGCCCCCAAAGTAACCCGCCGTCAGGGCGGAACCCTAAGCCGCCATCACCCAAAAAACGGATATCCCCCCAATCCGCCAGAACCAGGCCAACTGTCAGACCGCCTTCGCAAGCAGGAGCTCGCTCCCCCCAGTGAAGGGCACTACGCGAAAACCCAGCGATCCCCCGCAATACATATGTACCACCAAAGCCCCAGCCCCCCTGGCCATGCTGAAAGCTCTTCCCATCAGCATGGAGAACATGCCCATGAGCACACCCAACAGCCCACCCTCACCCGCACAAGTCAAAAGCGATCTCAACCAGATCGGGCAAAACCTGTTCAAGATCGACACTCCCCTGCTCGCCGAGCAAGCGCCGAGCGCAGAACAGCTCTACCTCAAAGGCCTCAACGACCAACTGAAAAACTACCGCGAGCGCTACCTGCAACGCAGCCGCCCGCTGTATCAGGAACTGGCAGACAGCGACCTGCACAGCGAGGAAGGCAAGAAGCTGCTCGCGACCCTGAAAATCCGCCTCAACACACAATTGATCAACCTGGACCTGAGCGAACGCATCGATGGCAAGCCGGCCAAAACCTATCTGATCTACGACGCCGGGTTCACCGCCGTCGAGCATGAAGCTCGCCAGGCCGTGGCGGATCGTCTGCTCAACGCACCAGCCGCCACGCTTATAGAAAAAATCGCGCTGGCGCCGATTTTGCGTCCGGCCATGTACGCCTTGCAGTTCAGCTATCAGGACAACATCGTCGAACTGGCCGGGGCCTTTGTCATCACGGAAGAGAACAGCCCGCAGGTCAGCGACTTGCTGAACGACCAGAGTGTCGGCTATGCCGTATTGTTCACCCCCGCCCGAGGCATCGAATTCTTCGATTCGCTGGCAGATCTCGACGCCCACTTGCTGCAGTGCGTGAAGCACGCCAGCGCCCAGGCCGAGTTCATGCAGATGCTGCCCCGGCGGTTTCACGAGGTCGGCGTCGGCGGCATCTGGCCGCTGCAGTTGACCCTGATCGACAGTGAACCGTTGTTCGAACACACCTACGATGCGGTGATCGATAAACGCACGCAGGATGTCGAACGCGCCTTGAGCCTGATCGACAACCCGCAACATGACGCCGGGCAGTTGTGCGCCGCCCTAGACCGCGCCGTTACCGGTGCCCTGCCAGACCTCACGCCGCGTCTGGAATTGCATGCGCAAACCCTGTTTGAACGCAATCTGTATTACAGCGCACCGGACTGGTATCGCAGCGCCAGCGAGACCCGCCAGACCGAGTTGGGTCAGCACCTGCACAACTACAGCCAGGCACGGCACGATCTGTTGCAACTGATGGGCGCGGCGGCTAGTCCGCCGGCGCTGGCCCGCTATCAGTGGCTCGAACGACTCGGCGATGACCTGGAAATCGATGATCTCGATCCGGATCTCTTGCAGATCAAGACCCGCCGCTATCTCGCAGGGTTCGGTGTGTACGAGCATAAACGCAGCCTGACCGATCTGGCCTTGCTCGGCCCGCATACCGGGGATGAATTAGCGGGTTCGGACTTTCTGCTCAAGACCACGCTCACCTACAACAACGCGCCGCTGCCTGAGGAGTACGCAGACGTGACGCCGGCATGGCTGATCCGGCAAACACTGAGCCTGCAACCACGAATCGATTTTTCCAACGTGCAAAAACAAATGCACGCGTTGCCCGCCGTCAGCCAGGCCATCGAGCATATGTTCGATCAGCGCATTGTCGCGCTGGCCTACACGGCGTGGCTGCAAGGCCATTTGCTCGCAAGTGACTGGCAATTGATTCAGGACTTGCGCGCCGGCAATGCGTCACACCTGCAAGCCGCGCTTTTGTCGCTGCACGGTGCGCAACTCCAGGACCTCTGGGTCCTGCGCCAGAGCGATGCCTCCGGCGCCCTCAAGCGCGTACTGCTGTGTACTCCGCAAGCCCCGCGAGAGCAGCAGTTTCAGGCGTTTGCCAGCGAGCTGGAGTGTCAGACCCATCTGCTCGGGTGGGCCGCTCACAATGACGCTGCCGACAGCATGAAAGCCTATCTGGTCAACCGCACGCCGCTGCGTTTTCGCCAGAACATGCAGAAAATTCTCGCGGCGCTGGGCTTCAAGCCTGAGGCGATGGAACACAAGGAAGTCAAATTCATCAATATCGGCACTCACCGCGATTGCCTCAGGGCTATGACCCGGCACTTGCTGGCTACGCGGGTTGACGACTATGACTTTGGCACCCCGCTGTGGTACCGCTCGACCTCGGCCAGCAACCGCAAAAAGCTCACCACGCTGACCGAAGAGGCCGAGTGTGTCCTTCGTGCATTCGATAAGCACCCTTCTTCGGGCAGCGGTTTTCAAGGCTTTGACGCCTATGTCCACGAACAGGCGAAAATCAGCCTCAACCGTCTGCTGAATCGTCCCGCCAACGACGTCGATCCGGATAGCGTGCGGGTACACGCTCAGACCTCGGTCGTGCCGTCACAGACACCAGCCCCGCTGACCTACACACGGTTGTTTCGTGACGGCTATCCAGATAATTTCGGCCTGATCGATCCGAAAATTTCGCAGTCGGCGCGTTTCACCGGCCCGCCGGGGATTGATGTGAGTGCACTGACCCCGCAAAACGTCGCGCGCTCGGTCACCGGCGTTTGGATCGGCCAACGTTATACCGACAAGGTCAAGGCCGAGCTGCAAAGCGCTGCAAGCGTGGGCTACGGATTGCGACGCAACACCACGCTGGCGATTACCCAGCGCCAGATGAAGCGCGCCGCTCTTGAATGCCAGTTGCAAGGACACATCGCCAGTGCGGACCTGCAATGGCTCGAACAGAGTATCGCCAGCCTGGGCGATACGACGCCAGCGACACGCACTCGCTACGCCCTGCATCGCCTGATGATCGACGGCGAATGGGTCATCGACACCTGGCTGTTCAGCCACGACAAGAACCCGGTTCTGCTCTACACCCCGCAAGCACCGGACGGGGTCAGTTTCCGTGAAGCCAGGCTGTTCAATTACCTGCTCAAACAGCAGCCTGGATTCGGCGGATACCTCGCAGGACGGGTTGGGGTGCAAGCGCAAAGCCGGGTTCGCACGTTCCTCGACAGCGCTCGCAAAGGCTTGCCTGACACGCTGAACAGAACCACGCCCAGCCCTGCGCGTTACGACTCGACCCGCTCGGTCGCGCCGGTCAGTGACATGCGCTACGCCCTTTACGACATGAAATTGCAGCGCAAGATCGACGATGTTCACGCTACCACCACCAGTCGTGCGCAGATGATCGGCGGGCTGATCTGGACCTGCGTCGAATGGGTCACGGCGATTGCCACCGCGCCCTTTCCGCTGCTGAGCCTGACCACCGGCGTGCTGCTGGCCTTCAAAGACGCCATGCTCGCCCTGCACGCCTACCGACAGGGTGACAACGCCATGGCGCTGCAGCATTTGCTTGGTTACCTGTTCAACAGTGCCGGCGCGCTGCTGACCGACCTGCGCCCGGCGCTGCGTTCGCTCAAACACGTCGTGCGTTTGCCGCGCCTGCGGGCCGCCGCGGCTGCTCCCGAACAGGCGATGAAATTGATCGAACCGCTGGAAGCGGTTTCCACGCTGCCGACGGATATCCAGCCAGTAGTCTTTCGTGGGCGAACCCTTTGGGCCGCGAAGAACCCGGACTCACTCGGCCGCTACTTGTTGCATCGCCTCGATCCTGACACCTCCGCACTGCGCTCGACCGGCATTCTGGTATCGCCCAACGCCGATGGGGTCATGGTGCGCAGCGGTGTGGCCGGCGGTGCGCCTAAGTATGAAGCCGTTTCGGATACGCCTGGGCTGCACAAGGAATTCGGCATACCGCCGCAATACCGCGATCGCCTTGAAAGCGCCATGAATCCAGAAACGCGCAAGGAGATCATCGCTCGCAGCAAGGACTTTATGAGCCACCCCGACACGATTGTCGGCGCCGCGGTGATGGATCTTCATGAGACGCGCAAGGCCCACCTGCTACAGGTCGAAAAACTGACCGCCGCCGCCACGCGGCATTGGGACACGCTGGCGCCGCTGTCGGCCCGAGCCCCGGTTCCTGCGGTCGCAGCCGACATGACCTTTACGCAACTGATTGCCAGCGAGGCCTTTAGCGGCAAGAGCCTGGTGATCGGTGCGCGACCTGGCTCCATCGCCAGCAAGCAGGCATTGATCACCTACCTCGACACACTGATCGAACGAGGCTTCAAGCGCCTTTATTTGGAGTACCTGCCGGATGATGTCTTTCATCTCAAGCTGGAAAAACTGAATACGGGAGGCACCTGGCAGCACATCAAAAAACATTTGAAGGCCATCGACCGCGCATTGGGGTACCCGCCCAAAGCCCCGTTTTCTTTCGTGGCGCTTGTGCGCGAGGCGCGCAAAAAGGGTCTGAAGATCAAGGCACTGGATGCCTCCACCTCCTACCAGCTGGACGATGTGCTGAAACTTGAAGATGTTTCGCCGCTGACGCCACGAGGCAATAACATCCGCAACTTCTATTCGCACAAGGCCATTGCCGCCGACACCGCCGATGCTCCGAACGACCGCTGGATCGTCTTGGCCGATGAGTCGCGAATGGTGACCCACAACACCACGCCAGGCCTCGCCGACCTGCATGACGCCATCGCCTTGCGCATCGAGGATGTCGCTCTGGGCCAACCGGCGAGCATCAAGGTCGATACCGCCGGCGCGATCACCGGCGACGCAGCGGCCAAAGGCGATTACCACATGACGCTGCCCACCGCGTACAAAGCGCCGAGGACGCCGGCAAAAACCGTCGCTGCTTCCGGCTCCGGTACTGGGCATTTCGATGAGTTCGACATTGCATCGGTACACCACGAACAGCTGCATGAAATGCATCACCAACCACGCGGAATGGACCCGCGGTACGGGCACGTCGTAAAGGCCAAGGCGGACGCGGCCGATGCGTTTATCGACATGCGCAAAAAACTGCTAGAGAAGGCAGAGAGTCATTTCACCCATTACACCCCGCCCGCCCGAGCGACACTGCCGACGCTCACTACGGACGCCACGGCGGATTCATTGTTCAAGCAAGTGGCCGACGGTGACTCTGCCGGCCTGGTGCTCGGCGAAGCCCATTCGGCGCAGTCGAGCAAGGCGCTGCTGATCAAGCAGCTGGAAAAACACAAAGGCCAGTACAAAACGCTCTATGTGGAACATTTGCAGACCGATTTGCATCAGGCTGACCTGGACGATTTCTGTGCCGGCAAGACCATGTCCGCCCATTTGCGCCGATACCTGAGCAGTCAGGACGAAGGGCACATGCGGTTCTACAAAGGCACGACAGACAATTACACCAGCGTCATTGAAAAAGCGGCCAAATATGGCTATCGCATCAGAGCGCTTGATTGCGTCGCCAGCTATCACATGAAGGGGCTCTCCGACCCGCGCGTACAGCGCAACCGCATGTTCAGCTATTTTGCCTCCAGAGTGATCGAAGCCGACCAACTGGCCAACGGGCCGCACAAGTGGATCGCCTTCGTCGGCAGCGCCCACACTGGTTACAACCTGGGGGTACCGGGCCTGGCGGATATGCTTGGTGCCGTCAGCCTGCACGTGCACGACACGACGCCCGCGCTCGCTCAACGCCTTCAGCGCGGTTACTGGGAGGTCGCCACCGAAAGCATGCCCACTGCCACTCGCGCAATACGCAGTGATTTCAGACTGGAGGTCGGCATCCCCGGCAAGCGGCTCGACCCCTCGCCCGCCGCTGTACAACGGGAACGCTTGACCGAGCCAGGGCAATTCATCATCGAGCGCCCGAATACTCGGGAAACCCGCCTCGTTCATCGATCTCGCACCGGTGAAGTCGTCGAGACGCCGATCCAGGTGGACGACAAAGGCCTGTTTTTCATTGATTACCGGGATAGAGCGCTGGACCGTTTCAAAACCCTCGAAGAGCTCATCATGATGCTACGGAGCGAGTTCAATCTCAGGCCGGTGACCTGAGTCGACGATCTTGCGCCGGGCTGCCGCGGTTGGTAGCCCATCGCAGGCAACAAAAAACCCGCTGAAATCACTTTCAGCGGGTTTTCTGTTTCAGCACCAGCGGTCAGAAATCTGCCAACTGCCACACCTCATAAGCCGGTGTTTCGTAGGGATGACTAAGCTTCAACGCTGCCACAACAGCAACAATCAGCTCGTCTGCCACCACCAGCTCGACCTTCCACTCCTCAACCCGCTCAACCTGCCCCGCCTCGCCTATGAACGGCTGACTGCCGTCCAGAGGCCGAAACTGACCAGACCCGAGCACTTGCCAGGCGCAATGGTCATAGTCGCCAATTCGCCCGCCACCGGCAGCGAACACAGCGTCTTTGACCACTTCGACATGACTGTCGGGAACAAAAAAAGCGAGTTTGTACACGACGCTTAGTTCACCCACACGCGAGCGTTGCGGAACATGCGCATCCACGGTGCGTCTTCGTTCCACTCTTCCGAGCGCCACGAGTTCTGCACGGCGCGGAAAACCCGCTCCGGGTGCGGCATCATGATCGTCACGCGGCCGTCGCGGCTGGTGAGGCCGGTAATTCCGCGCGGCGAGCCGTTCGGGTTGGCCGGGTAGGCTTCGGTGACCTTGCCATGGTTGTCGACAAAACGCATCGCCACGCAACCGGACAGATCGGCTTCCAGCAACGCTTCCTCGCTGGAGAACTCGGCATGCCCTTCACCGTGGGCGATGGCGATCGGCATGCGCGAACCGGCCATGCCCTGCAGGAAGATCGAGTTCGACTCCTGGACCTGCACCATTGCCACGCGCGCTTCGAACTGCTCGGAGCGGTTGCGCACAAAGTGCGGCCAGAACTCGCTGCCCGGGATCAGCTCGTGCAGGTTGGACATCATCTGGCAACCGTTGCACACACCGAGGGTGAAGCTGTCGTTACGTTCGAAGAAGCCCTGGAAGGCATCGCGGGCGCGGCTGTTGAACAGCGCCGACTTGGCCCAGCCTTCACCGGCGCCGAGCACGTCGCCGTAGGAGAAACCACCGCACGCCACCAGACCTTTGAACTCATTGAGGTCGACACGCCCAGCGAGGATATCGCTCATGTGCACGTCGATCGCGCTGAAACCGGCGCGGTCGAACGCGGCAGCCATTTCCACCTGACCGTTGACGCCCTGCTCACGCAGCACGGCCACTTGCGGGCGAATGCCTTTCTTGATGTAAGGTGCAGCGATGTCCTGGTTGACGTCGTAGCTGAGCTTGACGCTCAGGCCCGGGTTGTCTTCTTCCAGCAGCACGTCGAACTCTTGCTCGGCGCATTCGGCGTTGTCACGCAGACGCTGGATCTGGTAGCTGGTCTCGGCCCACTGACGCTGCAACAGACGGCGCTGGCCTTCGAACACAGTGTCACCGTTGAAGGTGATGTTGATCTGGCCATTGTTGATCGGCTGGCCGATCACCGACACGCAGTCGCCCAGGCCAGCGGCGCTGAACTGCGCGAGGATGTCCGGGGTGGCGTCCTGACGCACCTGGATCACTGCGCCGAGTTCTTCGTTGAACAGGATCGCGGCGATTTCCGATGCAGACTCGGCAACGCTGTCCAGGTTCAGGCTCAGACCGCAGTGGCCGGCGAAAGCCATTTCCACCACGGAGGTCAGCAGACCACCGTCGGAACGGTCGTGGTACGCCAGCAGATGACCGTCGGCGTTGAGGCCCTGGATCACCGCGAAGAAGGCTTTCAGGTCTTCGGCGTCATCGACGTCCGGCGCGTGCTGGCCGAGTTTGCCGTGCACTTGTGCAAGGATCGAGGCGCCCATGCGGTTCTGCCCGCGACCGAGGTCGATCAGGATCAGGTCGGTGGTGCCCTTGTCCATGCGCAGTTCCGGGGTCAGGGTCTGACGGATGTCAGCCACTGGCGCGAAACCGGTCACGATCAGCGACATCGGCGACGTCACGGTTTTTTCTTCGCCGTTGTCGTTCCAGCGCGTGGCCATGGACATCGAGTCCTTGCCCACCGGAATGGTGATGCCCAGCTCCGGGCACAGTTCCATGCCGACGGCTTTCACGGTGTCGTACAGACGCGCGTCTTCGCCCGGGTGGCCGGCCGCCGACATCCAGTTCGCCGACAGTTTGATGTCGG
Source organism: Pseudomonas sp. SWRI99 (assembly GCF_014270125.1). NCBI lineage: Bacteria > Pseudomonadati > Pseudomonadota > Gammaproteobacteria > Pseudomonadales > Pseudomonadaceae > Pseudomonas > Pseudomonas sp. SWRI99. The sequence continues at coordinate 209,877 of NZ_JABWQR010000003.1, forward strand.
AGAGTTTGTTGATGCGCGAGGCGGCAATGTTGGTGATGGTTTCGCCGATGGCCATGCGGCCCGACGCCGGAGCGTCCAGCAGAGCCAGCGGAGTACGCTCGCCCATTGCCATCGCTTCACCGGTGTAGACGTCAAAACTGGTGGCGGTGACGGCAACGTCGGCCACCGGCACCTGCCATGGGCCGACCATTTGATCACGGGCCACAAGGCCGGTGATGGTGCGGTCGCCGATGGTGATCAGGAAGCTTTTGCTCGCCACGGCCGGGTGATGCAGAACGCGTTCGATGGACTCGGTGATATCGAGGTTCGACGGATCGAAATCATCGCCCAGTTCGGCTTCGCGGACCACCGAACGGTGCATGCGCGGCGCCTTGCCCAGCAACACTTCCAGCGGCATGTCCACAGGGTTGTTGCCGAAGTGGCTGTCGGTCACGGTCAGCTGCGGTTCGGCGGTGGCTTCGCCGACGACGGCAAACGGGCAACGCTCGCGTTCGCAGATCGCCTGGAAGCGCTCGAAGTCTTCCGGGCCGACCGCCAGAACGTAACGTTCCTGGGATTCGTTGGACCAGATTTCGTGCGGGGCCATGCCCGGCTCGTCGTTGGGAATGTTGCGCAGTTCGAAGCGGCCACCGCGGTCGCCGTCGTTGACCAGTTCCGGGAAGGCGTTGGACAGACCGCCCGCGCCGACGTCGTGGATGAAGCTGATCGGGTTCTTGTCACCCAGTTGCCAGCAACGGTCGATGACTTCCTGGCAGCGACGCTCCATTTCAGGGTTTTCGCGCTGCACGGAAGCGAAGTCCAGATCCGCCGAGCTGGTGCCGGTGGCCATCGAGGAAGCGGCGCCGCCGCCCAGACCGATCAACATCGCCGGGCCGCCCAGGACGATCAGCTTGGAGCCGACGACGATCTCGCCTTTCTTGACGTGTTCTTCGCGGATGTTGCCCATGCCGCCCGCGAGCATGATCGGCTTGTGATAACCGCGAACTTCATCGCCGTGCGGGGTGCTGATCGACTGCTCGAAGGTACGGAAGTAGCCCGTGAGCGCCGGACGACCGAATTCGTTGTTGAACGCAGCGCCGCCGAGCGGCCCTTCGATCATGATGTCCAGCGCGGTAACGATGCGTTCAGGCTTGCCGTACGGCACTTCCCACGGCTGTTCGAAGCCCGGGATCTGCAGGTTGGATACGGTGAAACCGGTCAGGCCGGCCTTCGGCTTGGCGCCGCGACCGGTTGCGCCTTCGTCACGGATCTCGCCACCGGAACCAGTGGATGCGCCCGGGAACGGTGCGATCGCGGTCGGGTGGTTGTGAGTCTCGACCTTCATCAGAATGTGCACCGGCTCCTGCACCGCGCCGTACTGGCGAGTTTCAGGGTTCGGGAAGAAGCGGCCGGCAACGTTGCCGACGATCACCGAAGCGTTGTCCTTGTAAGCGGACAGCACGCCTTCGCTATGCATCTGATAGGTGTTCTTGATCATGCCGAACAGGCTTTTTTCCTGGCTCTGGCCGTCGATGTCCCAACTGGCGTTGAAAATCTTGTGGCGGCAGTGCTCGGAGTTGGCCTGGGCGAACATCATCAGTTCGATGTCGTGCGGGTTGCGCTTCAAACCATTGAAGGCGTTGACCAGATAATCGATCTCGTCTTCGGCCAGGGCCAGGCCCAGTTCGGTGTTGGCCTTTTCCAGCGCAGCGCGACCGCCACCAAGAATGTCGATGGCCGTCAGCGGTTTCGGTTCGGCGTGACTGAACAGACCGGCGGCCTGCTCGAGACTGGCCAGCACGATCTGGGTCATGCGGTCATGCAGGGCGTCCGAAATCACTTGGGCTTCGGCTTCGCTGAACTGGCCGGCGACGTAGAAGGCAATACCGCGCTCCAGGCGCTGGATCTTGCTCAGGCCGCAGTTGCGGGCGATGTCGCTGGCCTTGCTCGACCACGGCGAGATGGTGCCGAAACGCGGCAACACCAGAAACAGACGACCGGTCGGCTCTTGAACCGGAACACTTGGGCCGTACTTCAGAAGGCGCGCAAGCACCTGCTGTTCGTCGCCGGTCAGGACGCCGGTGACTTCGGCGAAGTGAGCGAATTCAGCATACAGGCCACTGACAGCTGGAACCTTCTGGCTCAGTTGCTCAAGGAGTTTGCTGTGGCGAAAGGCAGAAAGGGCAGGAGCGCCGCGCAGGATCAACATCTTCGGGACAGCCTCGGGAAGGGGTGTGCTTTGAGGCCGTGCATTCTAGCCTAAACCGCCCTCAACATCACCCGAAACGCTACGCACGGTTGCACTCTGACCGCATTGTGTGTTTCTGCCCCCAAAGTCAGGTAAATCGTCCATTTGAGCGCTGCTTATTTTTACTGTAACAAAATGCCCTCAAGGCCCGTTTTCATGGGGTTTCGGTCGATTTTGTGACCCTTAGCAGACTCATACAGTGCTGTCGAGATATGGCGCCCGTGGCCGTTTGCGTATACTGCGCAGATGTTTTTCCCAACGGCTTTGCGTCCGCGGTACGCCAAATGGCTGATCGCAACCGGACTCTTCCTGATGCTCGGTGGCTGTGTTGATAAACCCAACACGCTCGAGCGCGTAAAGGAGGACGGTGTGCTGCGGGTGATTACCCGAAACAGCCCCGCCACCTACTTTCAGGATCGCAGCGGCGAAACCGGCTTCGAATACGAGCTGGTGAAGCGCTTCGCCGACGATTTGGGCGTCGAACTGAAGATCGAGACCGCCGACAACCTCGACGACCTGTTCAACCAGGTCGGCAAACCGAATGGCCCGGTCCTCGCCGCGGCCGGCCTGGTCAGCAGCGACGAACGCAAAAAGCAGGTGCGGTTTTCCCACTCTTATCTCGAAGTCACCCCGCAGATCATCTATCGCAACGGCCAGTCGCGGCCGACCGATCCGGCGGACCTGGTCGGCAAGAAGATCACCGTGCTCAAGGGCAGCACCCACGCCGAACAGCTGGCTGAGCTGAAACAGAAATTTCCCGGCATCGAATACGAAGAATCTGACGCCGTCGAGGTGGTCGACCTGTTGCGCATGGTCGATGAAGGCCAGATCGACCTGACCCTGGTCGATTCCAACGAAGTGGCAATGAATCAGGTGTACTTCACCAACATCCGCGTCGCCTTCGACCTTGGCGATGCGCGCAGCCAGAGCTGGGCGGTCGGCCCGGGCGAAGACAACAGCCTGCTCAACGAAATCAACGCGTATCTGGACAAAGTACAGAAGAACGGCACCCTGCAACGCTTGAAAGACCGTTATTACGGCCACGTTGATGTGCTGGGCTACATGGGCGCCACCACTTTCGCCCAGCATTTGCAGCAGCGCTTGCCAAAATACGAACAGCACTTCAAGAACTACGCCAAGAAGGAAAAAGTCGACTGGCGCCTGCTCGCCGCCATCGGTTATCAGGAATCGCTGTGGCAACCGACGGTGACCTCAAAAACCGGCGTACGCGGCCTGATGATGCTGACCCAGAACACCGCGCAGGCCATGGGCGTGTCCAATCGCCTCGATCCGAAACAGAGCATCATGGGCGGCGCCAAGTACCTGGCGTATATGAAGGATCAGCTCGACGACTCGATCAAGGAACCGGATCGCACCTGGTTTGCCCTGGCCGCGTACAACGTCGGCAGCGGTCACCTGGATGACGCGCGCAAATTGACCGCCAAGGAAGGTCTGAACCCGGACAAGTGGCTGGACGTGAAGAAAATCCTGCCGCGCCTGTCGCAGAAGCAGTGGTACAGCAAGACCCGCTATGGCTACGCCCGCGGCGGCGAGCCGGTGCACTTCGTGGCGAACATCCGTCGCTACTACGACATCCTGACCTGGGTGACTCAGCCGCAGCTTGAAGGTGATCAGGTCGCTGAGGGCAATCTGCACGTGCCGGGGATCGACAAGTCAAAACCGGCGCAGGAACCTGCTCCGCTCTAACCAACACCACAAATCGAATTGTAGGAGTGAGCCTGCTCGCGATAGCGGTGTGTCAGTCAATTTGATGCTGGCTGACACACCGCTATCGCGAGCAGGCTCACTCCTACAAGGGGTTTGTGTTGTTGCTTAGTGCTTGGCTGCGGCCAGGATCAGCGCCTTCATCTCCGACACCGCCGACTTGAACCCGACAAACAGCGCATGCGCCACCAGCGCATGGCCGATGTTCAACTCGTTGATGCCCTTGATCGCCGCCACCGCCTCGACGTTGTGGTAATGCAGGCCATGCCCGGCGTTGACGATCAGCCCCTGCGCCAGGCCAAACGCGACACCGTCAGCGACACGCTTGAGCTCTTCAGCCACTTCAGTCGGAGTTTCGGCATCGGCGTAGCGCCCGGTGTGCAGCTCGATGGCCGGCGCACCGACGCGCTTCGATGCAGCGATCTGACGTTCATCAGCATCAATGAACAGCGACACTTCGCTGCCAATCTTCGACAGACGTTCGACCGCTGCCCTGATGCGTTCTTCCTGACCCGCCACATCCAGACCGCCTTCGGTGGTCAGCTCCTGCCGGGTTTCCGGGACCAGACAGATGTGCGCCGGGCGAATGCGCTCGGCGAACGCCATCATCTCTTCGGTGACACCCATTTCGAAGTTCATGCGGGTTTGAAGCACATCCTTGAGCAGCAGCACGTCACGTTCCTGGATGTGTCGGCGATCTTCACGCAGGTGCACCGTAATGCCATCGGCCCCCGCCTCTTCCGCGTCCAGCGCCGCCTTGACCGGGTCCGGGTAGCGCGTGCCACGGGCCTGACGCAGGGTGGCGACGTGGTCGATGTTCACGCCAAGAAGAATGCGATTGCTGGTGGTCACGGGTGCGCTCCTGAAATGAGAGATTCGGCGCACAGCATATCAGGGCTTGCGAAACAGCTCGCGGCTTACAAGGGGCCGACCGCCGAGGTGAACGGCCAGCGCCTGACGCATCAGGCGCTTGGCCGCCGACAGCGCACCGGGGGCGGACCAATCGGCGTCGGCCATGGCCAGCAGCTCGGTGCCGTTGAACAGGCCCGGCTGCAGCAGATGGACCTGCTCAAGCCCGGCATCCACTTGCAGACGATAGAGACCGTCCGGCGCGATCGGGTCGCCGTGCAAATCTGTGTTGAGAGAAAAGCCGTAGCCGAGATCGTCCAGCAAACGCCATTCGAAGGACCGCAATAACGGCTCCAAGGGGCGACCTTCAGCCAAGGCCAGCAGCGTCGCGGCGTAGTGATCGAACACGGCAGGATGTGGATCTTCGGCGGGCAGTAAACGGATCAACAGCTCGTTCAGATACAACCCACTGAACAGCGCCTCGCCGTTGAGCCACGCCGAGGCGCCGGAGCTTTCCATGCGCCCGACATTTTTCAGCTCGCCCTTGCCACGAAACTCCACTTCCAGCGCCACGAATGGCCGCGCCAGCGTCCCGGCCTTGCCTCGCGCACTGCGCAACACCGCCCGCAACCGACCTTGCGGCGTGAGGAAGTCGACCAGCGCGCTGGTCTCGCGATAAGCACGCGAGTGCAGGACGTAGGCGGGTTGGGCGGGAGGCGGGTTTTGCGACATGAGGCGAAAGATCTCTGAAGATCATCAATTGTGGCGAGGGAGCTTGCTCCCGCTGGGTTGCGAAGCAGCCCCGGATCGGCGTCCAGGTTTGTTTGGCGCATCATGCTGCCTGACTTTACGACTGGTTCACGACTGCTTCGCAGCCGAGCGGGAGCAAGCTCCCTCGCCACAGAAGCCCGCTCGCAGAGTGATCAGATTACAGGTCGCCGTAACCCAGCGAACGCAGCGCGCGCTCGTCATCGGACCAGCCGCCCTTCACTTTGACCCACAGGTTGAGCATGATCTTGGAATCGAACAGCAGCTCCATGTCCTTGCGCGCTTCGGTGCCGATGCGCTTGATGCGCTCGCCCTTGTCGCCAATGATGATTTTTTTCTGGCCGTCACGCTCGACGAGAATCAAGGCATGGATGTGCAAGGTCTTGCCCTGCTGCTTGAATTCTTCGATCTCGACGGTGATCTGGTACGGCAGCTCGGCGCCCATCTGGCGCATGATTTTTTCGCGGACCAGTTCGGCGGCGAGGAAACGGCTGCTGCGGTCAGTGATCTGGTCTTCCGGGAAGAAATGATCGTTCTCCGGCAGATGGTCGGCGATGACCTTTTCCAGCGCCTCGAGGTTGTGCCCGTGCTGCGCGGAAATCGGAATGATCTGCGCGTTTGGCAGTTGTTCCTGCAACCAGCTCAGGTGCGGCATCAGCTCGGCTTTGTCTTCGATGCGGTCGGTCTTGTTCAGCGCGACGATCAGCGGGCCGGTGACGTACTGCACACGCTCGAGGACCATCTGGTCTTCGTCGGTCCACTTGGTGCGGTCAACGACAAAAATCACCACATCGACGTCTTTCAACGCCGCCGAAGCGGTTTTGTTCATGTAACGGTTGAGGGCCTTTTCGCCACCCTTGTGCATGCCGGGAGTGTCGACGTAGATCGCCTGCACGTCGCCCTCGGTCTTGATCCCCAGCATGTTGTGGCGGGTGGTCTGCGGCTTGCGCGAGGTGATTGCCAGCTTCTGACCGAGAATATGGTTCAGCAGCGTCGACTTGCCGACGTTGGGACGGCCGACGATGGCAACGTAGCCACAGCGAGTTGCATTTGTATCAGTCATTGCCATTCTCCACGCCCAGGGCAATCAGTGCTGCGGCGGCCGCTACCTGTTCGGCAATACGACGGCTCACACCCTGACCTCGGCTTTTTTCGTTCAATAGGACCACTTCGCACTCGACGAAGAAGGTTCGGCAGTGCGGCTCGCCCTGGATATCCACCACTTCGTAGCGCGGCAGCTCGCAGCCGCGCGATTGCAGGTGTTCCTGCAAGCGGGTCTTCGGATCCTTGTTGGTGTCGACCAGCGTCAGGCCTTCGAACTCGCCAGCCAGCCAGGCCAGTACGCGCTCGCGAGCGACGTCCATGCCGGCGTCGAGGTAGATTGCACCGATCAAGGCTTCAAGGGCATCGGCCAGAATCGATTCGCGACGAAAACCGCCGCTCTTCAGTTCGCCAGAACCGAGGCGCAAGTAATCGCCGAGGTCAAAACCGCGAGCCAGCACGGCCAGCGTCTCACCTTTCACCAGGCGTGCGCGCAAACGCGACAATTGGCCTTCGCGGGCCAGCGGGAAGCGATCGAACAGCGCCTCGCCAGCGACGAAGTTGAGGATGGCATCACCGAGGAATTCCAGGCGCTCGTTGTTGCGCCCGGCAAAACTGCGATGCGTGAGGGCCAGCAGCATCAGCTCCTGATCCTTGAAGGTGTAACCGAGCTGGCGCTCGAGACGGCTTAGAGAAACGCTCACGGTTTACCCACGCTGAGTTCGTGGCTGGATTCCACTGCCATCGCCGGGATACGGCGCAGGCCTGGGACAATTAACGCTGTGTTCAAAAATGAGATCCTGGCGATTGCGAAGCCGCTTGTGCCGGCTCCAGAAATGCATTCGGCGCTGTGGTCAACAGCGCCGTGTGTAATTACTTGATCAGGCCGACCCGCGAGAAATTCGGCAGGTGGCTGAGTTTCGGCTCCGGCCAGCTCATCCAGACCGCGAAGGCCTTGCCGACGATATTGCGGTCGGGAACCATGCCCAGCAGATCCTTGGGAATGTTCGGATCATCCCAGTAGCGACTGTCATTCGAATTGTCGCGGTTGTCGCCCATCATGAAGTAGTACCCGGCAGGCACTGTCCACGAGCGATCCGGCGTGGCGCGGTAGCGGCTCATTTCCTTGCGGATCAGGTGCTCGGCTGCGCCGAGTTTTTCCTTGTACAGTTCTGCACTGCCCAAGGTGCCCGGCTCGGCGCCGACCATTTTCTCGGCAATCGATTCGCCATTGACGAACAGACGCTTGTCGGCGGTGTAACGCACGGTGTCGCCCGGCAGGCCGACCACACGCTTGATGTAGTTGACGTTCGGGTCGCTCGGGTAGCGGAACACCATGACATCGCCGCGCTGCGGATCACCGACATCGATGATCTTCTTGTCGATCACCGGCAGGCGAATCCCGTAGGAAAACTTGTTCACCAGAATGAAGTCGCCAACGTCCAGGGTCGGCTTCATCGAGCCGGACGGAATCTGGAACGGTTCCACCAGGAACGAACGCAGGACCAGTACGATGAACAACACCGGAAAGAACGACTTGCCGTATTCAACCAGCAGCGGCTCTTTGTTCAGTTTCTCGACGACCACGGCTTCCGGCTGGCTGACACTGCCTTGATAGGAGGCAATGGCAGCACGCCGACGCGGCGCCAGGAACAGCAGATCGAGCAACGCCAACAGGCCGCAGACGAACACGGCGATGACCAGCAACAGCGGGAAATTTAGCGACATAGGACCTGATTATTCCAACCTGAGCACGGCGAGGAAGGCTTCCTGTGGAATTTCCACGTTGCCGACCTGTTTCATGCGTTTCTTACCGGCCTTCTGCTTCTCGAGCAGTTTCTTCTTACGACTGACGTCACCGCCGTAGCATTTGGCCAATACGTTCTTTCTGAGCGCCTTGACGGTTGTCCGGGCGACGATCTGACCACCGATGGCGGCCTGAATCGCCACGTCGAACATCTGACGAGGAATCAGTTCTTTCATCTTCTCGGTCAACTGGCGACCTTTGAAGTGCGAGTTGTCACGGTGCACGATCAACGCCAGGGCATCGACCTTGTCGCCGTTGATCAGCACGTCCAGTTTCACCAGATTAGCCGATTGGTAACGATCGAAATGGTAGTCCAGCGAAGCATAGCCGCGGCTGGTGGATTTGAGACGGTCGAAGAAGTCCAGAACCACTTCGTTCATCGGCAGGTCATAGGTCACCTGGACCTGATTGCCGAGGAACAGCATGTCGACCTGAACGCCGCGCTTCTCGATGCACAGGGTAATGACGTTGCCCAGGTGTTCTTGCGGCACAAGGATATTGGCGCGCACGATGGGCTCACGCATGTCCTCGATGGCCGAGACATCCGGTAGCTTCGACGGGTTGTCGACGTAAATCGTTTCACCGGTTTTCAGCACCAGCTCGAAAATTACTGTCGGCGCGGTGGTGATCAGGTCCAGGTCGTACTCGCGCTCGAGGCGCTCCTGGATGATTTCCATGTGCAGCATGCCGAGGAAGCCGCAACGGAAGCCGAAGCCCAGTGCGTCGGAGCTTTCCGGGGTGTACTGCAGCGACGAGTCGTTCAGGGTCAGCTTCTGCAGCGCTTCGCGGAAATCCTCGAAATCGTCGGAGCTGACCGGGAACAGGCCGGCGTAAACCTGTGGCTGAATGCGTTTGAAACCCGGCAGCACCGGAACGTCTGGCGTGGAGCTGAGGGTCAGGGTGTCACCGACCGGCGCACCGTGGATGTCCTTGATGCTGGCGATGATGAAGCCCACTTCGCCGGCCTTGAGATCGACGGTGGCGGTGTGTTTCGGGTTGAACACACCGACGCTGTCGACCAGATGGATCTTGCCGGTGGACTTGACCAGAATCTTGTCGCCCTTCTTCACCCGGCCGTGACGGACACGCACCAGGGACACAACGCCCAGGTAGTTGTCGAACCAGGAGTCGATGATCAACGCTTGCAGCGGATCTTCGATGTTGCCGGTCGGCGCAGGAATGGTGTGAACCAGACGCTCAAGCACTTCATCGACGCCCAGGCCGGTCTTGGCGCTGCAAGTGACGGCGTCGGTGGCATCGATGCCGATGATTTTCTCGATTTCGTCTTTTACGCGATCAGGATCGGCCTGCGGCAGGTCGATCTTGTTCAGCACCGGCATGACCTCAAGGCCCTGCTCGATGGCGGTGTAGCAGTTGGCCACGGACTGGGCTTCTACGCCCTGTCCCGCATCGACCACCAACAAGGCACCTTCGCACGCCGCCAGGGAACGGCTGACTTCGTAGGTGAAGTCGACGTGGCCGGGGGTGTCAATGAAGTTCAGCTGGTAGGTGATGCCGTCGCGGGCTTTGTAATAGAGGGTAACGCTGTGGGCCTTGATGGTGATCCCGCGTTCACGCTCAAGATCCATGGAATCCAGTACCTGGGCTTCCATTTCACGCTCGGCCAGGCCGCCGCACATCTGGATGAAACGGTCAGCCAGCGTCGACTTGCCATGGTCAATGTGGGCGATGATGGAGAAATTGCGGATATGACTCAAATCACTCACGGATCAACACTCAAAAAGGCTGCAGGCTTGGCCCGCCGAAAAATAGCCGGGAATTGTACCTGATACACGGCGCAAGCGTCACGTTCGCCTGTCACCCGGATGACATGCAAAAACGCCCCGATCGGTCGATCGAGGCGTTCTCAAAGTTACAGCACAGGCGAAAATGCGCCCATCAGCCGGCTCTGCGAAGCAGCCAGGCACCTGCCAGCGCACAGACCCCGGCCGGTACCAGCACCGCGAACAGCGGCGAGAAACCGAACACCAGACTCGATGGCCCGAGCAGATCCTGGACGATGCGGAAGGTAAAGCCCACCAGCACGCCGGTAAAGACACGCTGACCGAGGGTCACCGAACGCAGCGGGCCGAAGATGAAGGAGATCGCCATCAGCACCAGCGCGGCAGTCACCAGCGGCTGCAACACCTTGACCCAAAAAGCCAGCCAGTAACGCCCGTTGCTCAGGCCCTGTTCGGCCAGATAGTGGATGTAGCCCCACAGTCCGCTGATCGACAGCGATTCCGGCGCCATCACCACGGTGCTGAGCAATTGCGGACTCAACGCTACGTCCCAGCGCTCGGTCGGCGTGTTTACCACTTCGGTACTGCGATCTTTGAACAACGTGGTCGAAACTTCGCTGAGCTGCCAATGATCGCCGTCGAACTCCGCCTTCTTGGCAAAGCTGGAACTGAGCAGATGCCGCTCCTTGTCGAAGTGATAGCGCGTCACGCCATACAGCAGGCCGTTCGGCTGCACCGCGTTGATGTGGATGAATTCCTCACCCTGGCGGTGCCACATACCGTGTTTGGCACTCTGCGCGTCGCCGCTGCCCTGTGCCAGCGAGCGATTGGCCTGGGCCATGCTCTCGGTGGCCGGGGCGACGTACTCGCCAATCAGGACGCCGGCGAGCATCAGCACCAGCATGGGCTTCATGACAGCCCAGACGATCCGGCCGATGGACACGCCCGCGGCGCGCATGACGGTCAGTTCGCTGCTACTGGCCAAGCTGCCGAGGCCGATCAGGCAGCCGATCAGCGCCGCCATCGGCAACATCTCGTAGAGACGGCGTGGCGCGGTCAGCAGAACAAAGCCAAGCACATCGACCAAGGTGTAGGTATCGCTGACGTCACCCATTTCATCAATGAAAGCGAACAGGGTCGCCAGGCCGAGGATGATCGCCAGCACGGCGATGATCGCCATGAACACGCTGCTGCCGATGTAACGGTCGAGTTTAACCACGGGCCACCTCCAGCGCAGCGGCACGGCGACTGGCCATTTTCAGGCGCAGCGGCTCCCAATAGAGCAAGCCCAGACCGATCAACAGGAAAATCCCGTGCACCCACCACAGCCCCAGGGCCGGCGGGATCTTGCCTTTTTCGAGGGCGCCGCGCGCGGCAATCAGGATCGTCAGATAAGCCATATAAAGAAGAATCGCCGGCAGCAGCTTGAGGAAACGCCCCTGGCGCGGATTCACCCGTGCCAGCGGCACGGCCATCAGGGTCACGATAAACACCAGCAGCGGCAGGGACAGGCGCCATTGCAGTTCGGTTCTGGAACGAATGTCATCACTGCCCAGCAAACTCGAGGTCGGCATCGCGTCGCGGTCAGTCACCTCTTCGCTGACGTCCGGCTTGGGCAGCAGTACGCCGTAGGTTTCGTAATGGATGGCGCGGTAATCGGCCTGCCCCGGGCTGCCGTCATAGCGGTAGCCGTTATCGAGAATCAGGTAGCGATTGCCGTCGGGGCGGATTTCCTGACGGCCCGATTCGGCCACCAGCACGGAAATCCCACGGTCCTTCTGATCGGCGCCGAGGTTTTTCTGCGAGATGAACACGTTGCCCAGATTGACGCGATCGTCGCTCAGGGATTCGGTATAGGTCACACGCGTACCGTCACGCAGCGCCTGAAAGCGGCCCGGCTCAAGCGTATCGAACTCGGTCAGGGCATCCTGCTTGTTGAGCAACAGCTGGAACTGATTGGCCCCTTGCGGTGCAAGCCCCAGGCTCAGCCATGCCACCACCAGCGCAACCAGGGTCGCCGGAAACAGGGTGATGCGAAACAGCTTCTGCTGGCTCATGCCCGTGGCCGACAGCACGGTCATCTCGCTTTCCAGGTACAGGCGACCGTAGGCCAGCAGGATGCCGAGGAACAGCCCCAGTGGCAGGATCAGCTGCAGAAAACCCGGCAGGCGATAGCCCATGATCAGGAACAGCGAGCCCGGATCCAGCTGGCCGGCAGCGGCCTGGGCCAGGTATTTGATGAAACGACCGCTCATGATGATAACCAGCAGCACGGCACTCACGGCGCTGAGGGTCAACAAGACTTCGCGGGACAAATAGCGGAAGACGATCAAACCAGACACTCCAGGGTTGTCAGGCTAAGGCGGCCAAACAAGCAAACACATCGACCGGCCCGCAACGCAGAGCCGTCGAAAAAGATGCGGCATTATCCTGTGATTGGGTGCGCCTGTCACTGCGCGCACTCATCCATATCTGTAATCCGTTGCAGATCGTACAACCGAGGGTTGTCAGGCGCGGGGAGCGGGGTTCAAACTGCGGCCCTTGTCGCAGGCTTTGGCCTGCGCCTCTTCTCTTTACAAGCAGGCGACTGCGGCCACCGTCGAGCGCCTGCGTGTTGACCATTCATTCAGGGATCCGCACATGGAACTGGTTGTAAAAAGCGTTAGCCCGGAAACGTTGAAAACCGCCACCCTGGTGGTCGCCGTCGGCGAAGGCCGTAAACTCGGCGTCGCCGCCAGACTGGTCGACGAACTGAGCGGCGGTGCGATCAGCGCCGTACTCAAGCGTGGCGACCTGGCCGGCAAGGTCGGTCAGAGCCTGTTGCTGCACAGCCTGCCAAACTTCAAAGCCGAGCGCGTGTTGCTGGTCGGCGTGGGCAAGGACGAAGAACTGGGCGACCGTCCGTTCCGCAAAATCGTTGCCGGCACCCTCGGCACCCTCAAAGGCCTGGGCGGCAGCGACGCCGTGCTCGCGCTGGACGAAGTCATCGTCAAAGGTCGCGACAGCTACGGCAAAACCCGTCTGCTGGCCGAAACCCTGCTGGATGGCCAATACACCTTCGATCAGTTCAAAAGCCAGAAGGCCGAACCGCGCGCGCTGAAGAAAATCACCCTGCTGACCATCAAGGCTGCACAAGCCGAAGTGCAGCGGGCCGTGAACCATGCCACCGCGATCGCCAACGGCATGGCCTTCACACGCGACCTGGGCAACCTGCCGCCGAACATCTGCCACCCGACGTTCCTCGGCGAGCAGGCGAAAAACCTCGGTAAAGAGTTCAAGGACCTGAAAGTCGAAGTCCTCGACGAGAAGAAGATCAAAGCGCTGGGCATGGGCTCGTTCTACGCCGTCGGCCAGGGCAGCGCCCAGCCGCCGCGCCTGATCGTCATGCAATATAACGGCGGCAAGAAATCCGAGAAGCCTTACGCACTGGTCGGCAAGGGCATCACTTTTGACACCGGCGGCATCAGCCTGAAGCCGGGCGCCGGCATGGACGAAATGAAGTACGACATGGGCGGCGCTGCCAGCGTGTTCGGCACCCTGCGTGCGGTGCTGGAACTGAAGCTGCCGATCAACCTGGTGTGCATCCTCGCCTGCGCCGAAAACATGCCGAGCGGCAACGCTTCGCGCCCGGGTGACATCGTCACCACCATGAGCGGCCAGACCGTTGAAATTCTCAACACCGACGCCGAAGGCCGTCTGGTGCTGTGCGATGCACTGACTTATTCCGAGCGTTTCAAGCCGCAGGCCGTCATCGATATCGCCACCCTGACCGGCGCATGCGTGGTTGCCTTGGGCGCGCACACTTCGGGCCTGCTGGGCAACAACGACGAACTGATCGAGCAACTGCTCAGTGCCGGCAAGGCAGCTGACGACCGCGCCTGGCAACTGCCGCTGTTCGACGAATATCAAGAACAGTTGGACAGCCCGTTCGCCGACATCGCCAACATTGGCGGGCCGAAGGCCGGCACCATCACTGCGGCATGCTTCCTGTCGCGCTTCACCAAGAACCTCAACTGGGCGCACCTGGACATCGCCGGCACCGCCTGGACCAGCGGCGGCAAGGACAAGGGCGCCACAGGCCGTCCGGTGCCCCTGCTGACCCAGTATCTGCTGGATCGCGCCAAAGCCTGAACCCGCTGACGGGCGGCGTCACTTCAGATGACGCCGCTCGCTGCCCTGGAACCGCAATGACCAAAGTCGACTTCTACATTCTGCCCAGCGCCGACCCTTCGGCTCGCCTGGACTTCGCCTGCAAGCTCACCGAGAAAGCCTGGCGCATGGGCCATCGCATCTACCTGCATTGCAGCGATGCCACCCAGCGTGAGGCGCTTGATGCGCGGCTGTGGACGTTCAAGGGCGAAAGCTTCGTGCCCCACGGCCCGGCCGAGAGCGAACCGGACGGCTTGATTGTCCTGGGACTGGGCGATGACTGCGGTCAGCATCAGGATCTACTGGTCAATCTCGACCTGAAAGTCCCGGCTTTCGCCAACAGATTCGCCCGCGTGGCGGAAGTTGTCGTTGAAGATCCGACCATTCGGGCTGCCGCGCGGGAGAGTTTCCGTTTCTACCGCGAACAGGGCTATCCTCTGCAAGACCACCGTTTACAGCGACTCTGAGCATTCCAATGGACACTCCGAAACCGCAGCAAAAGTCCGCACATCTGCTGGACGATCTCGAATCGATCCGTCAGTTGCTCGGCGATGACAACCTGCAACCGCCGCTGTTGACCGATACGGTCGATGACAGCGAACAGGAACAGATTCCAATGCTGTTCGACCCGGTCGGGGCCGAGCCTCCCGCCGTCGAACCCGCACAGGCGCCCGCACCGACAGCCGCGCCCGCCGACAAAGGCCCGGACGCCCTTCTCCATCTGGACAGCGAACTGCGCGCCGCCGCGCAACTGATCATGCAAGACGTGATCGACGACTTCGCCCCGCACATCGAAACCGAAATCAAACGCCGCCTCGAAGCGCGGATGGAACGGCTACTGAGCCAGTACGAATAGTCCCGGGATCCGTGGCGAGGGAGCTTTTGGATCTGCGCCCAGCCTCCCCCGCTCGCCCTCGGCCCCATGCCCCGCTATACTTCCCGGCTTTTCCTGAATAAATGCCAATAGGGTCCCGCCGCGCATGGATAAGACCTACCAGCCGCACGCCATTGAAACTTCCTGGTACAAGACCTGGGAGTCCGAGAACTACTTCGCACCGCAAGGCGCGGGCGATTCCTACACGATCATGATCCCGCCGCCGAACGTCACCGGCAGCCTGCACATGGGCCACGGTTTCAACAACGCGATCATGGACGCCCTGATCCGTTTCCGCCGCATGCAGGGGCGCAACACCCTGTGGCAGCCGGGCACCGACCACGCCGGTATCGCCACGCAGATGCTGGTGGAGCGTCAACTCGAAGCCCAAGGCCAGAATCGTCACGACCTCGGTCGCGAGAAATTTCTTGAGAAAGTCTGGGAGTGGAAGGATCAGTCCGGCGGCAACATCAGCCGTCAGATTCGCCGTCTCGGCTCGTCCGTGGACTGGAGCCGCGAGCGCTTCACCATGGACGACGGCCTCTCGGAAGCGGTCAAGGAAGCATTCGTGCGTCTGCACGAAGACGGCCTGATTTATCGCGGCAAGCGCCTGGTCAACTGGGACACCAAGCTGCACACGGCGATTTCCGACCTCGAAGTGGAAAACCACGACGAGAAAGGTTTCCTGTGGAACCTCAAGTACCCGCTGGCCGACGGCGCAAAAACCGCTGAAGGCAATGACTTCCTGATCGTCGCGACCACCCGTCCGGAAACCATGCTCGGCGATTCCGCCGTCGCGGTTAACCCGAACGACGAGCGCTACAAAGCCCTGATCGGCAAATTCGTCGAGCTGCCGCTGGTTGGCCGCCGCATTCCGATCATCGCCGACGATTACTGCGATCCTGAATTCGGCACCGGTTGCGTGAAAATCACCCCGGCCCACGACTTCAACGACTACGAAGTCGGCAAGCGTCACAATCTGCCGCTGCTGAACATCTTCGACAAGAACGCCAACGTGCTGCCTGCTGCACAAGTGTTCAACCTCGACGGTACGCTGAACGACAGCATCGACGGCAAGATCCCGGCCGAATACGCCGGTCTTGAGCGTTTCGAAGCGCGTAAACGGATCGTCGCTGCGTTCGACGCCGCCGGCCTGCTGGTCAGCGTCGACGATCACAACCTGAAAGTGCCGAAAGGCGATCGCTCCGGCACCGTGATCGAGCCGTGGCTGACCGACCAGTGGTACGTGTCGACCAAGCCGTTGGCCGAGCCTGCGATTGCTGCCGTTGAAGACGGCCGTATCCAGTTCGTGCCCAAGCAATACGAAAACATGTACTTCTCGTGGATGCGCGACATTCAGGACTGGTGCATCAGCCGTCAGCTGTGGTGGGGCCACCGGATTCCGGCCTGGTACGACGAGTCGGGCAAGGTCTATGTCGGTCGTGACGAAGCCGAAGTGCGTGCAAAGCACAACCTCGGCCCGGACGTGGCGCTGCAACAGGACAACGACGTCCTCGACACCTGGTTCAGTTCCGGCCTGTGGACATTCTCCACCCTGGGCTGGCCCGAGCAGACCGAATTCCTGAAGAAATTCCACTCCACCGACGTGCTGGTCACCGGTTTCGACATCATTTTCTTCTGGGTTGCCCGGATGATCATGCTGACCATGCACCTGGTGAAGAACGAAGACGGCACGCCGCAGGTACCGTTCAAAACGGTTTATGTGCACGGTCTGGTGCGTGATGGCCAAGGCCAGAAGATGTCCAAGTCCAAGGGCAACGTCCTTGACCCGCTGGACATCATCGACGGCATCGAACTGGAAGCGCTGGTACAGAAACGCACTTCCGGCATGATGCAGCCAAAACTGGCGAAAAAGATCGAGAAGCAGACCCGCGACGAGTTCGCCGACGGCATCGCCAGCTACGGTACCGACGCCCTGCGCTTCACCTTCTGCTCGCTGGCCTCGACCGGACGTGACATCAAGTTCGACATGGGCCGCGTCGAAGGTTATCGCAACTTCTGCAACAAGATCTGGAACGCCGCGCGTTACGTTCTGGACAAGGGCGAAGACTGCGGCCAGAACGGCGAAGCCTACGAGCTGTCGCTGGCCGATCGCTGGATTATCTCGCAACTGCAGCGCACCGAAGCCGAAGTGACCCGTCAACTCGACCAGTTCCGTTTCGACCTCGCCGCACAAGCGCTGTACGAGTTCATCTGGAACCAGTACTGCGACTGGTACCTCGAACTGTCCAAGCCTGTGTTGTGGGACGAGAACGCACCGGTTGAGCGTCAGCGTGGCACTCGCCGTACGCTGGTGCGCGTACTGGAAGTGGCGCTGCGTCTGGCGCACCCGTTCATGCCATTCATCACTGAAGAAATCTGGCAGCGCATTGCGCCGCTGGCCGGAATTCAGGGCAAGACGATCATGCTGCAGCCTTGGCCAGTGGCCAATGAAGAGCGCATCGATCCGGCGGCGGAAAACGACATCGAATGGCTCAAGGAACTGATGCTCGGCACGCGCAACATCCGTGGCGAAATGAACATCGGCCCGGGCAAACCACTGCCGATCTACCTGAAGAATGTCAGCGCCGAAGACCAGCGCCGCCTGAGCGAGAACGAAGCGCTGCTGAAAAAGCTGGCGCGTCTGGAATCGATCACCGTGCTGGCGGCAGGCGAAGAAGCACCGCTGTCGGCCACCGCCCTGGTCGGCGAGATGGAAGTGCTGGTGCCGATGGCCGGTCTGATCGACAAGGGCGCAGAACTTGCGCGTCTGGACAAGGAAATCCTGCGTTTGCAGGGCGAAGTTCAGCGCGTGGGCGGCAAGCTGTCCAACGCCGGATTCGTCGACAAGGCTCCGGCCGAAGTCATCGACAAGGAACGCGCCAAACTGGCCGAGGCTGAACAGGCCCTGGGCAAGCTGGCCGAGCAGCATGCGCGGATTGCCAGTCTGTAACGGCGGATCGCAATGAAAAAAGGGAGGCCCAAGTGGCCTCCCTTTTTTTATTTCTGCAACACCTCAAATCCCTTGTAGGAGTGAGCCTGCTCGCGATCGCGGTCTATCCATTGCCATATCTTCGCCTGACACACCGCTATCGCGAGCAGGCTCACTCCTACAGTTTGAACGGTGTTGCCTTTAGATGTGGGACAATACCCGCCACTTTCAGCCATACCCGAATCGACCACGCCCATGAACGCCCCCCGCACCCCAAAACCTGCGCGCAAGAAGCCTGACGCCGCGACCCCGAGCAAAGCCGTCGAGCCGCGCGAGAAGGCCAGCCTGCACCCGCGCAATCGCCATCAGGGTCGTTACGACTTCCCGGCGCTGATCAAGACCACGCCAGAACTGGCGAAGTACGTGATCACTAACCCGTACGGCAAGGAAAGCATCGACTTCGCCAGCCCCGACGCGGTGCGCGTGTTCAACCGGGCGCTACTGAAGGCGTTCTATGGCATCCAGCATTGGGACATCCCGGCAGATTACCTCTGCCCCCCGGTTCCGGGCCGTGCCGATTACGTGCACTTTCTTGCGGACCTGCTGGCGAGCATGAACGACGGCAAGGTCCCGCGCGGGGCGATCGTCAACGTGCTGGACATCGGCATGGGCGCCAACTGCGTATATCCGCTGATCGGCAACAGCGAATACCGCTGGCACTTCCTCGGCTCGGAAATCGATCCGACGGCTGTGGCGGCCGCCAGAGCCATTGTCCAGTCCAACGATTTGAGCAAGGTCATCCAGCTGCGTCAGCAGGAGAATCGCAAGCACATCCTGATCGGCCTTTTGGAGCCGGGCGAGCGCTTTGACCTGACCATGTGCAACCCGCCGTTTCACGCCTCAATGGACGAAGCGACCAAGGGCAGCGAGCGCAAATGGCGCGCATTGGGCAAGGCCGACCCGAAACGCAAACTGCCGGTGCTGAACTTCGGCGGACAGTCAGCGGAGCTGTGGTGTGAAGGTGGCGAAGCGCGCTTCGTGACGCAACTGATCGCCGAGAGCGCCAACTTTCAGCACAAGGTGTTGTGGTTCAGCACGCTGGTGTCGAAGGCTTCAAACCTGCCGGCTATCGAAACCGCGCTGAAGAAGGCTGGGGTGCTGGAAAGCCAGGTCGTGGAGATGTCTCAGGGCCAGAAGCAAAGCCGCTTCGTGGCCTGGACGTTCCAGACCAAATCCGAGCAGCAGATCTGGCGGCGTGAGCGCTGGGTGCGCTAAACAAAGCTATTTCTGAAGGAATGCGAGACTCAAAGTGGGAGCGGGCTTGCTCGCGAATACGGTGTGTCAGTCAATAAACATGTCGACTGACACTCCGCTTTCGCGAGCAAGCCCGCTCCCACTTTGGCCCAGCGAGTCAGTCGCCAAATCACAGACACAAAAAAACCGTGCCCCGGATCACTCCGAAGCACGGTTTTTTTTATCGCTGCGTCTTACTTGTTCACAGCGTCGGTCAGGCCTTTGGCCACAACCAGCTTGATCACTTTCTTGGCAGGGATTTCGATGGCAGCGCCAGTCGAAGGGTTACGGCCGGTGCGGGCAGGACGCTCGGTCACTTTCAGCTTGCCGATACCTGGCAAGGTGATTTCGCCGCCATTTTCCAGCTGATCGGCAACGATTTGGCCCAGTTGGTCCAGAGCGTTACGCGCGGTGGTTTTCGGCGCGTCGATAGCTTCAGCGATGTCGGCGATCAGTTGGTCTTTAGTAAGAGCCATGTAGTGTTCCTTCCCTATCAAATTCATATGGATTGCAGAGTGCAGTGTCAGCCATCGAGCCCGATCTTCTGGATCTGGCACCCTCGGCGATAACCACGACGAGTCGGGTTATAGATGCCGAAATCAGGGTTTGGTTCGACCTGACAAATGCTGAATGCACGCTTAACGCAGTGACTTCGCGTAAGACCGGGCAAAACTAGCACAACGCCTGTTAAATATCCGCCTCTAGCTACCCATTTGGTCAGCTTTATTGCGCTAAATCGGTAAAAAACTGCATAAGGCCGGGCCCGCGCCCCGGTTTCGCCCTGCAACCCACGCCAAAACCAGTGGTTGCGGTACACTGAGCGCTTTTTCGGGGGAGCCCGCCCTCCTCCCTTCCAACAGCCGAGAAGCCCATGCCGATCCGTCATTGCATCGTCCACCTGATCGACAAAAAACCCGACGGCACGCCCGCAGTTCTGCACGCACGTGACACTGAGCTGGCCGAGTCCGCAGCCATCGAAAACATGCTCGCCGACCTCAACGAGAGCTATAACGCCAAACAGGGCAAAGCCTGGGGCCTGTTTCATCCGGAATCCGGCGCGTTCCCGTTCAGCGGCTGGCTGAAGGAATACATGGAAGGCGGTCGCGACTTCACCGCCTTCAGCAAAGTCGCGGTCGAGCATCTGCAAAAGCTGATGGAAGAATCGAACCTGTCGGTCGGCGGCCACGTGCTGTTCGCCCACTACCAGCAAGGCATGACCGATTACCTGGCGATCGCGCTGCTGCACCATAGCGAAGGCGTGGCGGTGACTGAGGAGCTGGACGTGACGCCATCGCGCCATCTCGACCTTGGCCAATTGCATCTGGCGGCGCGGATCAACGTTTCCGAGTGGCAGAACAACAAGCAGTCCAAGCAGTACATTTCGTTCATCAAAGGCAAGAACGGTAAAAAGGTCTCGGAATACTTCCGCGACTTCATCGGCTGCCAGGAAGGCGTTGACGGCCCCGGCGAGACCCGCACCTTGCTCAAGGCCTTCAGCGACTTTGTCGAAAGCGAAGACCTGCCGGAAGAATCTGCCCGCGAGAAAACCAAGACCCTGGTCGATTACGCCAGCAGCCAGGCCAAGCTCGGCGAACCGATGGGCCTTGAAGAACTGTCGGAGCTGATTGACGAAGAGCGGCCGAAGGCGTTCTACGATCACATCCGCAACAAGGATTACGGCTTGTCGCCAGAGATTCCGGCAGACAAACGCACCCTCAATCAATTCCGCCGCTTCACCGGCCGCGCCGAGGGCCTGTCGATCAGCTTTGAAGCGCACCTGCTGGGTTCGAAGATCGAGTACGACGAAGAAAACGGCACGCTGATCATCAAGGGCCTGCCGACATCGCTGACCGATCAGTTGAAGCGGCGCAACTGATGCTCGGCAAGGTGCTGAAGAAGGTTGCCCTGATTCTGCTGGTGGTCGTGGTTTACCAGAACTGGGGCAAAATCGAGCGGGTGTTCAATCCCTCGCAAATGGTCTCGGAACAAACGCGGGCGCAGGCCAGTGTCGTGCTCTACGCCACCGACTGGTGTGGCTACTGCAAGCAGACCAAACGCTTTCTCGACAGCAAGGGCATACCGTTCAAGGAGTTCGATATCGAGAAAGATGCCGAGGCGCGCAAGGCGTACGAGGCATTGGGCGGGCGCGGGATTCCGCTGATTGATGTAAACGGCACGTTGATTCGCGGGTTTGACCCGGAAGAAATCCTCGCGGCCCTGAAATAACGCATAGCCTGTGGCGAGGGAGCTTGCTCCCGCTCGGCTGCGCAGCAGTCGTAAAACCTGCAAACGTGCTCTCGCCTGAAAAGCGAGGGCCGCTTCGCCGCCCAGCGGGAGCAAGCTCCCTCGCCACAACAGCTGTCAATCACTTGGCTTCGATACGGAAACCAAAGCGCGGGAAGTGCACATGCACCACGCCACCCCGCTCGTCTTCACGGCGAACAATCAACTCCTCGCGCCCGGCAAACAAAAGCTCACCTACCACCGGATCGACGCCGTAATCGATAGCAGCGATCGCCACTTGCTGCCCTGCCTCAAAACCATTCGGATCAACGAACCGCTCCTCCGGCAATGCCGTCGGCGTCGCATTACGCGCCACCGTCAGCGCTTCCTCGGAAGACATCTCGCTCGCCGCACCATGGCCGAACCCCAGCACCCGACCCAACCATGCCGCAACCGCAGGATATTCATCCACCAACGGTGCCGTCACGTGGGTCGCCTTGAGGAACCACAGCGGATGCGCCAGGGCGAAGTCGGCAATCGACGGTTCGCTAAAGAGGAAGTCGCCCTGCTCGCGCTGCAACTGCTGCTCCAGCCGCGCCATGATCGTCGGCCACTGATGCCTGGCTTGCTCGGCAGACAGTCGCGTGGCGCTGCCACCGCTGAACAACCCGGCGCGGTCAGCCAGAAAGGCCTTGATCGCTTCCGGCGGCAACTTGCCGAAGCGCACCGCCACCGATTCTGGCTGGAACACCAGACTCACCGCATGTTGAAACACCACCGAGTCCGCCCACATCGCAAAGCTTGCGGTGGTCATTTCCTGACCTTCGGGAAAGAACGCCGGCAGGGCTTTTTCCTGTTCCAGGCGTCGGGCGATCAGTGCCGTGTCGCAATAAATATCCGCGCCGATCTGCAGCACCGGGGTCTTGCGGTAGCCGCCGGTCAGAGCGGTGAGGTCCGGTTTCGGCATTACTGGCGAGATATGCACCGAGCGCCATGACAGTCCCTTGAAACCCAGCAGCAGGCGGGCCTTTTCGGCGAATGGAGAGGTCGGGTAATGGTGCAGAATCAACTCGGACATGCTCGGCTCCGCCGCTGGAAAAATGAATCCGCAGCTTAGCGTGCATTGCCAGACAGGCCTACAGATCTGCCTGATGGGAACCCATCAGTCAGATTGATAAGACGCGACGAGACATTCCTTGGCGCTTTTGCGTAGCTTTTTGATCAGCCGTTCCTGACGCAGCGCATCGCTTTTGTCCAGGCAGCGCTCGGTGTAGACGAGGGCCATGGCCGGGCTGGAGAGAAAGAAACGCGCACCTTTGCCGCTCTGATGCTTGGCAAAACGCCGCACCGGATCGTCGCTGATCCCGCAGTACAACGAGCCATTCGCTGCACGCACGAGGTAGACGAACCAGGATTTGCTCACCGGTTCGGCAATATCGACAGATTTTTCGCTAAGGCTGGTCACTTCGAAATCAAGACATGCAGAAGACAGGCCGCGATCTTATCAGCGACCAGCCTGAAATGCCTTCAGTCCCTTACGCGCCTGAGCCCGCACGGCATTGCGCACCAGCGGCGTCCAGCCCAGCAGCAGACCTTTGAAGCCCAGCGCCTGACGCGACCAGCGCCACAGGTCGAAATGATCGTGGTGTTCGCAGATCTTGCCGTCGCGAAACACGAAGCGTGCCTGGATATCGTTGACCACGACGTTGCCGGTCTGGCTGAACAAGTAGGTCGCCACCCAATGCGCGCCGCCCGTGCGTTCGTCGGCGCGGACGTTGTCGAAGGTCAGTGAGAAATCCTTGGCGCGAGTGGTGAGCATGCGCCACATGTCACCGGCATCGCGGCCGCGCAGTTCGCCGAACGCCGGATCGCTGAAGACCACGTCGTCCGTATAGCAGGCCGCAATGGCTTCGGCGTCGAGGCGCTGGAAGGCTTGGTAGAAACGCGTGATCAGGGCGCTGTGGGCTTCGCTCAAGGCAATCTCCAAAGAAAAGAGGTACAGATTGCCAGCACCATAATCTGCGGAGCGGAGAAACACTATCGGCATTCGCGTACCGAATACCCGTATCCACACCCTCCTGTAGGAGTGAGCCTGCTCGCGATACCTTTCTTCCAGTCAACATTAGTGCTGACTGAACTACCGCGATCGCGAGCAGGCTCACTCCTACAATTTGAACCGCGTCAGATCTTTTCGCTTGTGACCTGCACATACAGCGCACGCCCGGCACCCAGCCCAGCAAGGATCGCACCCGCGCCAATAATGCCGAAAATCCAGCCCACGGCATTCCAGCCGCCGGTCCAGTCATGCACCACACCGACCGCAAACGGCCCCATCGACGCCAGCGTGTAGCCAAAGCCCTGAGACATGCTCGACAGGTTCGCCGCTACGTGGGAATCGCGCGAGCGCAGCACGATCAGGGTCAACGCCAGACTGAACGTGCCGCCCTGCCCCAGCCCCAGCAGAATCGCCCAGCCCCACAACCCTTCGATCGGCGCGTACAGGCAACCGAACAGACCGCCCAGGGTCAGCGCCATGACCACGACGATCGCCAGGCGTTGATCCTTGCCACGCGTCGCCAACCACGGCGCGGCCAGGGAACTGGCGAGCTGGATGATCACCGAACCGGACAGCACCAGCCCGGCCTGGGTCGGTGTCAGCCCGCGCCCGATGAGGATCGACGGCAACCAGCCAAATACGATGTACGCCAGTGACGATTGCAGCCCCATATACAACGTTACTTGCCAGGCCAGCGGATCTCGCAGCAGTCCGCGCACGCGATAAGCCACGTTGTGCGCGCCGTGCTTCGGCCCGACCTGCGGCAGCCAGAACACCGCAGCCACCAATGCAGGAATCACCCAGAAACCCAGGCCCATCGCCCAGCTGTTATCGAAGTGCTCGCTCAATGGCACGGTCGAACCCGCCGCCATCGCCGCGCCCAGGCACAGCGCCATGGTATAGACGCCGGTCATGGTGCCGGCATGTCTGGCGAAATCGCGTTTGACGATGCCCGGCAGCAGCACGCCGACGATGCCGATGCTGGCGCCGCCCAGCACGCTGCCGGCGAACAGGCCGATCTCGCCGAAGTTGCTGCGCAGGATGATGCCGCCGGCCAGGGTCAGCAGAATCCCCAGGACCACCCGTTCAGCGCCAAAGCGCCGTGCCAGAATCGGTGCCAACGGTGCGAACAAGCCCAGGCACAGCACCGGCAGCGTGGTCAGCAGTCCCGCCTGCGCCGCAGACAGTCCGAGACTTCTGGAGACCTCGCTGAGCAATGGCGCCATGCTCGACAATGCCGGGCGCAGGTTCAACGCCACCAGAATCAGTCCGAGCAGCAACAGCCACGGGCGTTTTACCAGCGGCTGGCTTTGCTGCACTTGCTCGTCATCGGCCTCGGCATCGATCAACAGCTCTTCCAGCTCGGTGGTGCGCTTCGATGCTGTGGATAACTCAGTGCGGGACATGGTTTTCTCGGTTTCAAGGTTCATTGATCAACTGCCTCGACAAGGCTTTGGCCCGTTCCGGGTCGCGTTGCTCGACTGCATCGAGCAAGTCGATATGCAGGTCGAACACTTCCTGACGGCGCGGGGAGATATTCAGGGTCTGGCGCAATTGCGCGCCGACGATGCTGGAAAAATAGCGATACAACTCGCTGAGGGTCGGGTTGTGTGCGGCATCGACCAGACGACGGTGGAACACCAGATCGCAGGCGATATAGGTGTCGAGATCGCCATGATAGTGACTGCCGCTGGTGCCGAGCGCTTCACGCAGGGCGGCAAGGTCCTCATCGGTGCGGCGCAGCGCCGCCAGGCCGATGGCTTCCACTTCAAGAATGTGCCGGGTCTCCCGGGCCTGTTCCAGCGAACAGCGGGACAGCGCCTTGAGCGTGTCCAAGGGGTCGACCACCGCGCGCAGATAACTGCCGTCGCCCTGACGGATTTCGATCAAGCCCGAAAACGCCAGAACGCGCATGGCCTCGCGCACAGTGTTGCGGCTGATGCCCAACTCGGCGCACAGCTCAGGCTCGGTCGGCAAACGTTCGCCCACCTGCCAGGCGCCGCTATTGATGCGCTGGCGCAATTGATCCAGGGCCTGATCGACCAGGGATCGTTTAACCAGAGGAGAAATTTCAGACATGAGCCTCGCCTTTTCATCCAATCATAGGATGAATTTTCTGACATGTTAGTCAGACCCATGTAGGACGGCAACCACCTAGGGTCAATCGGAGACACATGAAGCGGCATTTTCGATTGGTCAAAATTACCCTTTAAGGGTAATTTCAGGGACAGGGTTTTGGTTTCTTATGGAGAAGAACACACCCCATTACGACTTGGCGGTGATCAAAGCTGAGGTGAGGCGGCTCGGCAAAAAAGCTTTCACCAAGACCTCGATCGATTCCGCGGAAAAGTTAGGTTTCAATGTCGTTGAGATGCAAGAGACCGTTTTCGGTCTGCAAAAAAAGATGTTGTACAAGTCGATGACTACCTACATCGATCATCGGGTCTGGCAGGACGTGTATCACACCCATTCACAAGATCAGGAGATTTATATCAAGGTGACATACCGCCCCGGCGGCAGCCCACCGGTAATCTCCTTCAAGGAGAAAAACCCATGAAAACCCGGCAATGTGTCAGCTGCGGTGCGTGTGAGGGAATGAGGCATTTTCACGGTCGTGGCGAAACCCTGAGAGTCAAAGGCATGGAGCGTCGTGTTGATAATCTTTCTGGCTGGGAGTGCCAGGACTGCGGTGAGATCGAATGGGATGCCGACACCGATAGTGCGGAACGTTATTGCGATGCTGGTGATGAGCTGGTTATCGCTGCCAGACAAATGATTGGTAACGAGATGAAGCGTATCCGTCGCAAATTGCACCTGACGCAAAAAGAGACGGTGCAGCTGCTGTCTGGGGGGGGGCATAACGCATTTTCTCGCTATGAGCGCGGTGAAGTATTACCGCCCAAGGCACTCATACTGTTGATGCGTTTATTGGATCGTTACCCATACTTGCTGACCGATGCAAAGACTCTCGGCGAAGGTGCAGATTTGAGAGGTTTCGAGCACATAGTGCATAAAGAACAGGAATCCCTTTCCGTCTCCTGAGATCCCAAAAAACAAACCCGGCACGTGGCCGGGTTGGTTTTTTACACATAAACCGTCAATGCAAAATCTGACTCAAGAACAGCTTCGTCCGGTCGTTCTGCGGATTATCGAAGAAGTCATTCGGCGCGGCCTGCTCAACGATCTCACCCTTGTCCATGAAGATCACGCGATTGGCCACGGTGCGGGCGAAGCCCATTTCGTGGGTCACGCAAAGCATGGTCATGCCGTCTTCAGCCAGACCGATCATGGTGTCCAGAACCTCTTTCACCATCTCCGGATCGAGGGCTGAAGTCGGTTCGTCGAACAGCATGATTTTCGGCTTCATGCACAGCGCGCGGGCGATCGCCACACGCTGTTGCTGACCGCCGGACAATTGCCCCGGGTACTTGTGCGCCTGTTCCGGAATGCGTACGCGTTCCAGATAATGCATGGCGATTTCCTCGGCCTTGCGCTTGGGCATCTTGCGTACCCACATCGGCGCCAGGGTGCAGTTCTGCAAAATGGTCAGGTGCGGGAACAGGTTGAAGTGCTGGAACACCATGCCGACTTCGCGGCGGATCGCTTCGATCTGCTTGAGGTCGTTGGTCAGTTCCACGCCATCGACAACGATGCGGCCCTGCTGGTGTTCTTCCAGACGGTTCAGGCAGCGAATCGTGGTCGATTTACCGGAACCCGACGGGCCGCAGAGGACAATACGCTCGCCCTGCTTGACGTTGAGGTTGATGTCTTTGAGCACGTGAAACTGGCCGTACCACTTGTTCACGCCCTGCATCTGAATGATGCCTTCCGGACCCACTGGCTTTTTGATTGCTTCGCTCATTTACAGAGAACTCCTAACGCTTGTGGCCAGTGTCGAGCTTGCGTTCCAGATGCATGGAATAGCGCGACATACCAAAACAGAAAATCCAGAAAACCAGGGCGGCGAACACGTAGCCTTCGGTGGCCATGCCCAGCCATTTCGGGTCGGCAGCGGCTTGCTTGACGCTGTTGAGCAGGTCAAAGAGGCCGATGATGATCACCAGGCTAGTGTCCTTGAACAGCGCGATGAAGGTGTTGACGATGCCGGGGATCACCAGCTTCAGGGCTTGCGGCAGAATCACCAGGCCCATCGAACGCCAGTAACCGAGGCCCATCGCCGCAGCCGCTTCGTACTGCCCCTTGGGAATCGCTTGCAGACCGCCGCGCACCACTTCGGCGACGTAGGCCGACTGGAACAGGATCACGCCGATCAGCGCCCGCAGCAGCTTGTCGAAGTTCATGCCTTCGGGCAGGAACAGCGGCAGCATCACCGAAGACATGAACAACACCGTGATTAACGGCACGCCGCGCCAGAACTCGATGAAGGTCACGCAGACCACACGAATCGCCGGCATGTTCGAACGACGCCCCAGCGCCAGAACGATCCCAAGCGGCAAGGCGCCAGCAATGCCGACGGTGGCAATCACCAGGGTCAGCATCAGACCGCCCCACTGACTGGTCGGCACGGTGGTCATGCCGAAACCGCCGTGCAGCAGGATAAAGGCGATGATCGGGTACAGCACCAGGAAGCTCAGTCCGTAGATCGCTTTACGCGGCACTCGCGAAATAAACAGTGGTGCCGCGCCAATCACCGCCAGCCACACGGTCAGGTCGACGCGCCAGCGCAGTTCCGTCGGGTAGTAGCCGTACATGAACTGGCCGAAACGCTGCTGAATGAACACCCAGCAGGCGCCTTCCTTGGTGCAGTCGGCGCGCGTGGTGCCGACCCAGTTGGCATCAACGATCGCCCAACTGATGATCGGTGGCACGACGAGGTAAATCAGATAGAACGCAAACAGCGTCAGCAGGGTGTTGAGCCAGCTGGAGAACATGTTCGCGCGCATCCACGCCACCACGCCGATGCTGCTGTTGGGTGGAGGCATGTCGGGTTTGAAAGTATGAGTACTCATGCGCTTTTCCTTACCGCTCGATCAGCGCAATGCGCTTGTTGTACCAGTTCATCAGCAAGGAAATGCTGATACTGATCGCCAGGTACACGCTCATGGTGATGGCAATCACTTCGATGGCCTGACCGGTCTGGTTGAGCACGGTGCCAGCGAACAGCGAAACCATTTCCGGGTAACCGATACCGGCGGCCAGCGAGGAATTCTTCGCCAGGTTCAGGTATTGGCTGGTCAGCGGCGGGATGATCACGCGCAGGGCTTGCGGAATGATCACCTTGCGCAGGGTCGGGCCGTTGCGCAGGCCGAGCGAACGCGCCGCTTCGGTCTGGCCGTGACTGACCGATTTGATCCCCGAACGCACGATCTCGGCGATAAACGCCGCGGTGTACACGGTCAGGGCCAGGGTCAACGCCAGCAGTTCCGGAATCAACACCCAGCCGCCGACAAAGTTGAAGCCCTTGAGCTCAGGCATTTCCCAGTGCAGCGGGGCGCCGAAGATCAGCGCGCACAAGGTCGGGATCACCAGCGCAATCGCCAGGCCGACCCAGAACTTGTGGAACGGTACGCCGGTTTCTTCGAAGCGCTTGTTAGCCCAGCGGCACATCAGCACGATGCCGACGATGGCCAGCACGATGCTGGTCACGAACGCCCAGAAGCCATCAGCGGCCAGTGCGGCCGGCATGTTCAGGCCCCGGCTGCTGACAAAGAAAGTGTCGCCGAAGTTATGGCTGTTGCGCGGCCCCGGCATGGTCAGGAACACCGCGAAATACCAGAACAGGATTTGCAGCAGCGGCGGAATGTTGCGGAACACTTCCACATACACCGTCGCCAGTTTGGCAATGATCCAGTTCGGTGACAGCCGCGCTATACCGACGATGAAACCAAGGATCGTCGCCAGGATCACGCCGATGAAGGTCACCAACAGAGTGTTGAGCAGGCCGATGACAAACACCCGCGCGTAGCTGTCCGCTTCGGTGTAGTCGATCAGGGTTTGAGCGATGCCGAACCCGGCACTGCGCTCCAGAAAGCTGAAACCGGAGGTGATACCCCGGTGCTGAAGGTTGGTTTGCGTGTTGTCGAACAGGTACCAGCCAAGCGAGACCACCGCCACAACAGTGATGATCTGGAATAGCCACGCACGCACTCGTGGATCGCTGAGGCTGAGCCTCTGCTTTGGTGCGCCGATAGAATTTTGCATGAAGTGCCCCGGATGAAATGGAACAAGAACATCACCCGGCGGTTGGCCCGCCGGGTGATAGAACCATTAGCGCACTGGTGGTGCGTACTGAATGCCGCCGTTGTTCCACAGGGCGTTCAGGCCACGGTCGATTTCCAGCGGAGTGCTCTTGCCGAGGTTTTTCTCGAAGATTTCACCGTAGTTGCCGACTTGCTTGACGATCTGCACAACCCAGTCTTTCGGCAGTTTCAGGTCTTTACCGTATTCGCCGTCAGCGCCGAGCATACGGGCCACGTCCGGGTTCTTGGTCGACTTGGCTTCAGCTTCGACGTTTTTCGAAGTGATACCGGCCTCTTCGGCATTGAGCAGTGCGTAGCCAGTCCAGCGCACGATGGCCAGCCACTCGTCGTCGCCGTTACGCACGACCGGGCCCAGTGGTTCCTTGGAAATGGTTTCCGGCAGAACCACGTAGTCCTTCGGCGAGGCCAGCTTGCTGCGCTGGGCGAACAGCTGGGACTTGTCGGAGGTCAGCACGTCGCAACGACCGGATTCCAGCGACTTGGCGCTTTCATCGGAGGTGTCGAAGGTGATCGGGGTGTATTTCAGACCGTTGCCACGGAAGTAGTCGGAAACGTTCAGCTCGGTGGTGGTACCGGCCTGGATGCAGATGGTTGCACCGTCCAGTTCCTTGGCGCTCTTCACGCCCAGCTTGTTGTTCACCAGAAAGCCGATGCCGTCGTAGTAGGTAATGAAGCCCGGGAATTTCAGGCCCATGCCCGCGTCACGGGAGCTGGTCATGGTGGTGTTGCGCGACAGGATGTCGATCTCGCCCGATTGCAGCGCGGTGAAGCGCTCCTTGGCGTTCAACTGACTGAATTTGACCTTGGTCGCGTCGCCGAAAACGGCAGCGGCCACAGCGCGGCAGACGTCGGCGTCGATGCCGAGGATCTTGCCGGTTGCATCCGGTACCGAGAAGCCTGGCAGACCGTCGCTGACGCCACACTGCACGAAACCTTTCTTCTGTACCGCATCCAGGGTTGCACCCGCCTGAGCGAACCCGCTGACGCCGAGTACTGCTGCAGCAGTCACGACCGCCAGAGTGGATTTCAACATCTTCATTCAAACCTCCAGTTTTGCTCTTGTTGTGTCGGAGCTTGAGTCCAGTCGCACCCTTTTGAGGCGTTGTTGACCCGTGCTGGCTTTTTTTGGGGTCAACCGACGTAAGACCTTCGCTATGAGTCTAGTAGGAGAAAATCCACATCATGGACCACTCACTTCTCACCAATCGGCCGAACGGGCTGTAGCCCTTTCACGTTCGCTAAGCCCGTAGCGGCCATTGGCGAACATCCATCACCGGATTCGTTGCTATCCCATCGCGCGACTGACACTGATAGTGTTACCGCCACGCGTAGGACGCTTCGTACGCAAAGCCCATAGCAAAGCCCGTACCACACCGCTTGCGAAGTCGATTCATGCACACGTCAATAGCAAAACTTGTAACCTTGCGACATCTTCTTAACGGATCAACCGGGCGCGCACTCAGATCACGCACTCAATGAGAGCGCCCGCACATTTTTGGAGCAAACATGACCGAGCCCTTGATTCTTCAGCCTGTTAAGCCCGCAGACGCCTGCGTGATCTGGCTGCACGGCCTCGGCGCCGACCGTTACGACTTCCTGCCGGTGGCTGAAGCGCTGCAGGAAAGTCTGTTGAGTACGCGCTTTGTGTTGCCGCAGGCACCGACGCGTCCGGTGACGATAAATGGCGGATATGCCATGCCGAGCTGGTACGACATCAAAGCCATGAGCCCGGCGCGGGCAATCGACCGCGACGAGCTCGAAGCGTCGGCTGATCGCATCATCGAATTGATCGAAACCGAGCGCGCCAGCGGAATAGACGCCTCGCGGATTTTCCTCGCCGGTTTTTCCCAAGGTGGCGCGGTGGTGCTGCACACCGCATTCCTGAAGTGGCAGGGACCTTTGGGTGGGGTTCTGGCGTTGTCGACCTACGCGCCGACCTTCAGCGATGAACTGGAATTATCTGCCAGCCAGCAGCGCATTCCGGTGCTTTGCCTGCACGGTCAGTTCGACAACGTGGTACAGAACTCGATGGGACGCAGCGCTTATGAGCATTTGAAGAAGCATGGTGTCACCGTGACATGGCAGGAATACCCAATGGAGCACGAAGTGTTACCTGAAGAGATTCGCGACATCGGTACCTGGCTGAGCGAACGCTTGCGCTGATTTCGCGGCCAATGTCGGCCCATTGATCCCTCCTACTACGCCGCGCCCGTTTCTTGCATTACACTGGCCGGCGTACATTCCTTAACCAATTGATGAGATGACCGTGCTCAAAGCACTCAAGAAAATGTTCGGTAAAAGCGAGGCTGAGCAGCTCGCGCCAGTTTCCAGCGCGCCGTCGCCCGCCCCCGGTCATCGCAACGATGCCCCGGCAGCCGACCGCCCCGCTCCCGTCGCCCCCCCGAAACACTCGCCAGAACTTGCCACGATCGCGCCAGACGCCGCCGAACCGGCTCGCAGCGAAGCGCCGAAAGCGGTAAAACCGCGTCGCGAACCGAAGCCCAAGGCTGCCGTCATCCCGTGGAAACTCGAAGACTTCGTCGTCGAACCGCAGGAAGGCAAAACCCGCTTCCATGATTTCAAGCTCGCCCCCGAACTGATGCACGCCATCCAGGACCTGGGCTTTCCATATTGCACGCCGATCCAGGCGCAGGTGCTCGGCTTCACCCTCGCCGGCAAAGACGCCATTGGCCGCGCGCAGACCGGCACCGGCAAAACCGCCGCGTTCCTGATCTCGATCATCACGCAGCTATTGCAGACCCCGCCACCAAAAGAACGCTATATGGGCGAACCGCGTGCACTGATCATCGCCCCGACCCGCGAGCTGGTGGTGCAGATTGCCAAGGACGCCGCTGACCTGACCAAGTACACCGGCCTCAACGTGATGACCTTCGTCGGTGGCATGGACTTCGACAAGCAGCTCAAGCACCTCGAAGCGCGCCATTGCGACATCCTCGTCGCGACGCCGGGTCGCTTGCTCGACTTCAACCAGCGCGGCGACGTGCACCTGGACATGGTCGAAGTGATGGTGCTGGACGAAGCCGACCGCATGCTCGACATGGGCTTCATCCCGCAGGTGCGCCAGATCATTCGCCAGACGCCGCCGAAGGCCGAGCGCCAGACATTGCTGTTCTCCGCGACCTTCACCGAAGACGTGATGAACCTGGCCAAGCAATGGACCACCGACCCGTCCATCGTCGAGATCGAATCACTCAACGTCGCCAGCGACAACGTCGAGCAGCACATCTATGCCGTTGCCGGTGCCGACAAGTACAAGCTGCTCTTCAACCTGATCAACGACAACGGTTGGGAGCGCGTGATGGTGTTCGCCAACCGCAAGGACGAAGTACGCCGTATCGAAGAACGCCTGGTGCGCGACGGTGTGAACGCTGCGCAGCTGTCAGGCGACGTGCCGCAGCACAAACGCATCAAGACCCTGGAAGGTTTCCGCGAAGGCAAGATCCGCGTGCTGGTGGCCACGGATGTGGCAGGTCGCGGTATCCACATCGACGGCATCAGCCATGTGATCAACTTCACCCTGCCGGAAGTCCCGGACGATTACGTGCACCGCATCGGCCGTACCGGTCGTGCCGGCGCCGATGGCGTATCGATCAGCTTCGCCGGTGAGGACGATTCCTACCAGTTACCGTCCATCGAAGAAAAGCTCGGTCGCAAGATCAGCTGTGAAACGCCGCCAACGCATCTGCTGCGTGCGGTTGAGCGCAAGCGCCCGCAGTAAGCGCCACGCAATGAAAAAGCGCAGCCGGAAACGGACTGCGCTTTTTTTACGCCTGGCGGTTGCTCAACAGAACTAAAAGTCCATAATGGAAAATAAGTTTAGTTTTGGAGCGCAAAATGTCCAGTACACCTTACGTGATCGACCAAGCTCAGGCCCGAGACCTGCTGGCGCGCATCGACGTGCCGCAGATCGTGCGCAAGCTGTTTCGCGATCTCGCGGCAGGCAACGCCGTGCAACCGGCGCAGCAGCTGGTTGAATTCCCGCAGGGTGCCGGCGACTTCATCAACTATCTGGGTGTGCTGTCCGGGGACGGCGTCTACGGCGTAAAGACCTCGCCGTACATCGTTCGCGAGCAAGGCGCACTGGTGACAGCGTGGACGCTGTTGATGTCGATGAAAACCGGGCAACCGCTACTGCTCTGTGACGCCGGCGAACTGACCACCGCGCGCACCGCCGCGACCACGGCAGTGGCGGTCGACGCCCTCGCCCCGTTGGACGCCCAGCGACTGGCAATCATCGGCAGCGGCAAGGTCGCTCAGGCGCATCTGCATTACGCCAAAGCGCTGCGCGACTGGCATAACATCAGCCTGTATTCGCCATCGCTGCTGGAAGATGCGGAAACGCAGGCCGTATTGAAAGCTATCGCGCCCGATCTGAAGATCGCTGAAAGCCGCGAGACCGCCATCGCCGATGCTGACGTGATCATGCTCTGCACCTCATCGGCCGGGCCGGTGATCGATCCTGCACATTTAAGCAAACTGGCGCTGATCACCTCCATCAGCACTAACGCCCCCCGTGCCCACGAAATCCCGCCGCAGCGCCTTAACGCTATGCAGGTGTTTTGCGACTATCGCCTGACCACACCCGGGTCGGCGGGTGAGATGCTGATTGCTGCCGAGCAGCATGGCTGGCACCCGGACTCGATCGTTGGCGATCTCGCCGAGCTGCTCAGCGAAAAAGTCCCGCGTCCGGATTACGACCGCCACGTGTTCTTCCGCTCGATCGGTTTGGGCCTGGAAGACATTGCCTTGGCCAATGCGGTTTATCACCTCAGCACAAATCCCTTGTAGGAGTGAGCCTGCTCGCGATAGCGGTTTGACATTCAATATTGATGTCGGCTGATCGACCGCTATCGCGAGCAGGCTCACTCCTACAGGGGTCGGCGTAATTTCTCGATATTGTGTACACACCGGAGACCTTCATGAACCACGCAGATTTCATCATCATCGGCGGCGGGATTGCCGGCGCTTCCACCGGTTTCTGGCTGTCGCCGCGCGCCAGGGTGATCGTGCTCGAACGCGAATCCCACCCGGCCTATCACTCCACCGGGCGCTCCGCCGCGCTGTTCACGGCGGCTTACGGCACGCCGCAAGTACGGGCGCTGACCCAGGCCAGCCGGGCGTTTTTCGACCATCCGCCGACAGGCTTTTGCGAACACCCGCTGCTGACCCCGCGCGGCGAAATGACCGTGGATTTCATCGGTGACCCAGCCGAACTGAACAACCAATACCTCAGCGCCAAAGCCACCGTGCCGCAGATGCAATTGCTCAGCGCCGACGAAGCCTGTGCGCGACTGCCGATCCTGCGGCGGGAAAAAGTCCATGGTGCGATCTATGACCCAACAGCCTGCGACATCGATACCGACGCGCTGCATCAAGGCTATCTGCGCGGCATCCGTCGCAACCACGGCGAAGTCCACACCGATTGCGAGGTGCTCGGCTTGAGCCGTAACGACGACGGTCTATGGCAGGTGCAGAGCAATGGCCGGACCTTCAGCGCGCCCGTGATCATCAATGCCGCCGGTGCCTGGGCCGACCAGATCGGCGCACTGGCCGGCGCGCAGCCGCTGGGCCTGCAACCGAAACGTCGCGCTGCATTCATCTTCGCCGGGCCTGAAGGTGTGGATATTCATCATTGGCCGATGCTGGTCAGCCTCGACGAATCGTTCTACATGAAACCCGATGCCGGTATGTTCCTCGGCTCCCCGGCCAACGCCGACCCGGTCGAGCCTCACGATGTGCAGCCGGAAGAACTCGACATCGCGATGGGCATTTATCAAATCGAAGAAGCCACCACGCTGACCATCCGCAGGCCGACCCGAACTTGGGCGGGCCTGCGCAGTTTCGTCGCCGATGGCGATTTGCTTAGCGGATTCGATCCGCAGGTGCCGGGGCTGTTCTGGGTCGCCGCGCAGGGCGGCTACGGCATCCAGACGTCACCAGCGATGGGCCAGGCCAGTGCGGCTTTGGTGCGCGGCGAACCGTTGCCCGAGCACTTGCAAGAATTCGGGCTCGACAGCGCAATGCTCTCCCCTGCCCGGCTGTCCTGAACGCACCTGCGGATGACTCACCGAAAAGATTGCGGCACACTCGCAGCGCCCCTGCTCACGGGGCGCTGACGCTGCCTGGAGCTCCACTGTCATGACCGCCTCTGAATTCGACCCGGCGCTGGATAACTTCCGCGCCATCGCCGATGCCATCGCCACGCTGTTCTTTCCCCATGCCGAGGTGGTGCTGCACGACCTGCGCACGCAAAAGGTCGACTACATTGCCAACAACCTGTCCAAGCGCGAGATCGGCGACGACTCTTCGCTGGAGGACATGCTCAGCGAGGACGTCAGCGAGCGCAACATCGGCCCGTACGAAAAGCTCAACTGGGATGGTCAGAAAATTCGCAGCCTGAGCAGCGTGCTGCGCGACAGCGAAGGCCTGCCGCTGGCGGTGCTGTGCATCAATCTGAATATTTCGCTGTTCGAGAATGCCAAGGCTGCACTGGATCTGTTTCTGTCGCCGAGCAAGTTGATTGCACAACCGGACTCGCTGTTTCGTGATGACTGGCAGGAACGCATCAACACTTTTCTCCACGCCTGGCTGCGCGAACGGCAATTGAGCCTGAATCTGCTGACCCGCGACCACAAGCGTGAACTGGTGCTGGCACTGCATGCCGAGGGCGCGTTCAAGGGCAAGAGCGCCTCGAACTATGTGGCCAATGTGCTGAACATGGGACGGGCGACGGTGTACAAGCATTTGAAGGAATTGAAGGGCTAGACTTTGGCGGTGATAGATCTGGCCCCATCGCTGGCAAGCCAGCTCCCACAGTAATTGCGTTACACACAAAATTGGTGTCCACCGCCGACCCAGTGGGAGCTGGCTTGCCAGCGATAGCTAACTATCAGTCGCCGTAGATGTCGGACTTGAAATACTTCGCGGAAATCTTCTGATATTCGCCACTCGCGCGAATTCCGTCGATAGCGCTGTTCAACTGGCTAACCAGCTCGGCATTGCCCTTGCGCACCGCGATCCCCGCGCCCTCGCCGACATACTTCGGATCCTTCAGCTCCGGTCCGACAAACGCATAGCCCTTGCCGCGCGGCATCGTCAGAAAGTCATTGAGCGGAATGGTGTCGGCGAAAATCGCATCGAGACGCCCCGCCGCCAGGTCCATGTAGATTTCTTCGTTGTTGCTGTAGCGCTTGACGTTGATGCCCTTGGGTTCAAACACTTCAGTGGCGAAACGATCCGTGGTAGTCGCGCGCTGCACACCGACATTCTTGCCTTTGAGGCTGGCGTACTGATCGTCGACGCTGGCGCCTTCCTTCATCACCAGGCGCGACGAAGTGAAATAGTACTTGTGGGTGAAATCCACCGATTTCTTGCGGTCTTCGTTAATGGTCATCGACGACAGGGCCATGTCGATTTTTTTCACTTTCAGCGAGGGAATCAGCCCATCGAACTCACCTTCGACCCACACGCACTTGACCTTCATCTGCGCGCACAAGGCATTGCCGATGTCGTAGTCAAAGCCGACGATTTCGCCCTTGTCGGTTTTCGAAGCGAACGGCGGATAAGCCGCTTCGATGCCAATGCGTAGGGTTTTCTCGGCGGCGAACACACAGGTCGACGCCAACAGGCTGAGGGCCAGGCCGGTGATGAGGGGGAGTTTCTTCATGTTCGTTCTCTCGCGGGTTGTTGTTGGTTTGGCGAAGAAGAGCAGCTACAAGCGGCAAGACAGAAGCTGTTTTTATACTTGTAAATCCATATTGGACTCACATGTACAAATCGTCAATCGGGGAAACAGGAAGGATTTTGGTGTTGCGGATGGCCTCTTCGCGAGCAAGCTCGCTCCCACAGGGGAACCCATTTCAACTGTGGGAGCGAGCCTGCTCGCGAAGACTGACTTGAGGGCGCTACAGAACTTATTTCTTCCAGCGATCCGCCGCCGCATGATCACTGTCGCGCCCTTCAACCCAGCGCGGTCCGTCGCGGGTGTTTTCTTTCTTCCAGAACGGTGCGCGGGTTTTCAGGTAATCCATGACGAAGGCGCAGGCGTCGAACGCGGCCTGGCGATGGGCGCTGGCGGCGCCGACGAAGACGATCGGCTCGCCCGGCTCCAGCGCGCCGATGCGGTGCAGCACTTCCAGTTTCAGCAGCGGCCAACGCTGTCCGGCTTCGACGGCGATCTTGCCGAGGGCTTTTTCGGTCATGCCCGGGTAGTGTTCGAGGAACATTCCGGCCACGTCGCGGCCGTCATTGAAGTCGCGCACGTAACCGACAAAACTCACCACTGCACCGACGCCGACATCAGCCGCGTGCATCGCATTGACTTCAGCGCCCGGATCGAACGGCGTGGCCTGCACCCGAATCGCCATGCTCAGCCTCCGGTCACGGTAGGAAAGAACGCCACTTCATCGCCGTCGAACACCGGCTCGTCGAGTTGGCAAAGCTCTTCGTTGCGGGCGCACATCAGGTTCTGCTCGCTCAGCACTTCGGCGCCATCTCGTTGCGCCAACAGTGCACGCACGTCGTCGACCGTGGCGAAATCGCCCTTAACCTCCAGCGAATCGACGCCGAGCGCTTCGCGATAACGGGCGAAAAACCTCACCTTCAGCTTCATGGTTGCTCTGCCTGAAAGTGGCCGCTCTTGCCGCCGACCTTCTCCAGCAGGCGCACGCTTTCGATGGTCATGCCGCGATCGACGGCTTTGCACATGTCATAAATGGTTAGCGCGGCGACGCTGGCGGCGGTCAGCGCTTCCATCTCCACACCAGTCTGCCCGGAGAGTTTGCAGCGGGCGACGATACGCACACTGTCGTCACCTTCGGCGCTCAGCTCGACTTTCACGCCAGTCAGCATCAGCGGATGGCAGAGGGGAATCAGATCGCTGGTTTTCTTTGCCGCCTGAATCCCGGCGATGCGCGCCACGGCGAACACATCGCCCTTGGGATGGCCACCGCTGACAATCATTTGCAGCGTTTCGGGAAGCATGCGCACCAGCGCCTGGGCCGTCGCTTCACGGAAC
Source organism: Pseudomonas sp. SWRI99 (assembly GCF_014270125.1). Classification (NCBI taxonomy): domain Bacteria; kingdom Pseudomonadati; phylum Pseudomonadota; class Gammaproteobacteria; order Pseudomonadales; family Pseudomonadaceae; genus Pseudomonas; species Pseudomonas sp. SWRI99. The sequence continues at coordinate 248,821 of NZ_JABWQR010000003.1, forward strand.
GTCACGGCTTTTTCGGTGACGTCGACCATGTTGGCGCGACCTTGGGAATCGAGATGAGTCAGCACGGGGGCCTCCTTGAGGCAGCTGCGAGCGACAAGCTACAAGCGGCAAGTTAAAAAGCGCGGTAGGCAGGCGTCAGGAAAGCTCGCATTTAAACAGCCGAAAGCCGCAAGCTTCAAGCGGCGAGTGAAGTTTACTCGGACCACTTGTAGCTTGCGGCTTGACACTTGTAGCTGCTCCTCTTAGAGGTGAGACTCGGCGTATTCGGCCAGGATCGAGCGCGGCACCCCTTGCAGGGTGATGTGCACACCGTTGGGGAAATCCTTGAAGCGTTCGGTCAGGTAGGTCAGCCCGGAACTGGTCGCGGACAGGTAAGGAGTGTCGATCTGCGCCAGGTTGCCCAGGCACACCACTTTGGAACCGGCGCCCGCGCGGGTGATGATGGTTTTCATCTGGTGCGGCGTGAGGTTCTGGCATTCGTCGATCAGGATAAGGCTCTGCTGGAAGCTGCGACCGCGAATGTAGTTAAGCGATTTGAACTGCAACGGCACTTTGCTGAGGATGTAGTCGACGCTGCCATGGGTGTTCTCGTCATCCATGTGCAAGGCTTCGAGGTTGTCGGTGATGGCGCCCAGCCACGGCTCCATTTTTTCCGCTTCGGTGCCGGGCAGAAAGCCGATTTCCTGGTCCAGGCCCTGCACGCTGCGGGTGGCGATGATCCGCCGATAGCGCTTGCTGACCATGGTCTGCTCGATCGCAGCGGCCAGCGCCAGAATGGTTTTACCGGAACCTGCGGCACCGGACAGGTTGACCAGATGAATGTCCGGATCAAGCAGCGCGTACAACGCCAGACTCTGATAGATGTCGCGCGGCTTGAGCCCCCAGGCCTCTTGATGCAGCAGCGGTTCCTGGTGCAGGTCGAGGATCAGCAGCTTGTCTTGCTGAATTTCCTTGATCCAGCCGACGAAGCCTTGTTCGTCGATGATGAACTCGTTGATGTGCACCGCCGGCAGGTTGTCGATCAGTTGCACCTGATGCCAGGTGCGGCCGTGGTCCTGACGGGTTTCGACCTTGCTCACGCGGTCCCAGAAAGAGCCGGTCATGTTGTGGTAGCCGTTGGGCAACAGGGACACGTCGTCGACCAATTGGTCGGTGCTGTAGTCCTCGGCATCGATGCCACAGGCACGCGCCTTCAGACGCATGTTGATGTCTTTGGTGACCAGCACCACGGGCTTTTTCGGATCGCGGCTGTGCAGGTCGATCAACTGGTTGATGATTTTGTTGTCGTTCAGGTGCTCGGGCAGAATCAGGTTCGATTCGGCTTGCTTGCTCATCAGAATTGACAGCAAGCCCTTTGGCCCACCCTTGCCGCGCTGGATCGGCACACCCAGTTCGACGTCTTCCGGGGACGCATCGCCCAGGGTCTTGTCGATCAGCCGGATGGCCTGACGGCATTCAGCGGCCACGCTGTGATGCCCGCTTTTGAGCTTGTCCAGCTCTTCAAGCACGGTCATCGGAATCGCGACGTGGTGTTCTTCAAAGTTAAGCAGGGCGTTTGGATCGTGAATCAATACGTTGGTATCGAGTACATAAAGGATTGGCTGGTTGGAGGAAGGGCTACGTCCGTGATCATCCATACTCGGTCACCTTTGTCAGAGCCAGTAGACGCAATACCTGAGCGGTGCTGCGCCTCGAAGTGACTGCCGAACTCCCACCTGCGGAGATTCAAGTGACTGCAAACAAACGGGTCTTGGAAGACGCCACCTGTGTTGCAGGTTTCGGCGGTCTGTCTTGGTAATACTCCAAAACCCATGACATAAAAAAGTACTTTGACGGTTTTTTTAAGTTTATTTTGCAGAGTGACGAAAAGCCCTTGGCGGACTCCCCAGACCCCGCTAAAGTCGGAAGTCCGCCTGCATCGAATCTTCCGAAAAATTCAGCCAAAGCCCAATGTTTCCGGGCCTTTTCCGTTTTTCAGCGAAACCCGTCCTGACAGTCTTCCCAACCGATGCCGCTCTGCGCGGTTTGCGAGAGCAGCCACGGCAACGAAGTCTTCACCGCGTCCTGTTTCAGGTTGAAACTGATCACCCCGTGGCGCCACAACAGCATCAGCGTCAGCACCCGTTGCGCACTCGCTGCGCCCTTGAGTTTGCCGGCGCTGTCCTGGGCATCGATGTCCCACAGCGCTACATGCAGGCCCTGAGCGTTGAAGAAACCCTGAGCATCGCTGCGTCGCTGTCCTTCCGGCGGACGGAACAGCGGCACGTAGTTTTCCGGCAATTTGTTTTTCACCAGATCGGCGCTGCGGCGCACCGAGTCCTGCCAGTCCTGCCAGTGGCTGTGGGAACGGAACTCCCAGCCCTGCACGCCGACGCATTGCTGTGAAAACATCGCTTGCAGGCTGCTGACCGAACGATCGCTCAGGCGCGTCTGAATATCCTTGCCCAGTACAAAGAACGTACCGCTCAGGTTCGACTTGCGCAGGTATTCGGTGAGCCAGCCGGTGTTGTCCGGTTGCACATTGGCGGCGCTGTCGAAGGTCAGCAAAAACAAGCGGTCGTGCATGTCATCGCCATTGCGCTCGTAGTCGCCGAAACGATCGATTTCGCTGCTGGTCTGCGGGAACAGCGCGGCCTTGCGCAGCAGCTCGTCCAGGTAGTGCAAATGGAAGATCCGGCTCGGCTCCGCCCACTGGGTGTAATAACTGTCGTCACTGACCACGAACTTCGCGGCCTGCTCGCGCAGAGTAGGCAGGTCTTCGACGAGGAAGCAGAAGGAAGCGTCCTGATCACAACTTTGCTGGGCATGGTTGTAATTGGCCAACAGACGCTGCCAGAGGCGCAGGCGCAACTGATTGACCGCATCGATATTGACCGTGCGCAGGCCCAGGCGCTGGGCCAGGGTCGCCTCGTCGAGCGCCTCGCTGCCCAGCAGGCCGCGGGCGAACATCAGAATCTCCGCTCGCGACGCAACGTCGAACAGGGTCGGATTGCCGAGCGCCTCCGGCCAGGTGCTGCGGTCCAGCGTCGCTACATCGCCTGGCGCCGCGACGGCACCGGCGCTCAGCAGCCACGCGGTGAATAAAAGAACAATGCGCAAAGGGATGTCTCCATAACAAAACCCGCGCGGCACTATAGCTGATAAGCCACCCAAACCTGCTGGCGGATGGCGCATTCTGTGGCGAGGGAGCTTGCTCCCGCTGGGTTGCGCAGCAGCCCCAAATGCAGCCATTGCATGCCTCCAACGAGGGCGCGTCTACCGGATTTGCGAGCGCTGCGCACTCGAGCGGGAGCAAGCTCCCTCGCCACAGGGTCAGGCGCAGGATGCTGCTGCCGTCGATCACCTATGGACTTGATAGCTGGAGTCAACCCGGCCAACCCCCTAGAATCGCCCCACGATTAAAGGAGACGACTTCATGCTGATGGTGATTTCCCCCGCCAAGACCCTCGATTACGAAACACCGCCGGCGACCCAGCGCTTTACCCAGCCGCAGTACCTCGACCATTCCCAGGAGCTGATCCAGCAACTGCGCGAACTGACCCCGGCGCAAATCAGCGAGCTGATGCACGTATCCGACAAGATCGGCGGCCTCAACGCCGCGCGTTTCGGCAGCTGGACGCCGGCGTTCACCCCGGACAACGCCAAGCAGGCACTGCTGGCATTCAAGGGCGACGTTTACACCGGTCTCGATGCGCAATCATTCAGCGAAGCCGAGTTCGATTACGCGCAGAAACACCTGCGCATGCTTTCCGGTCTCTATGGCCTGTTGCGCCCGCTTGACCTGATGCAGCCTTATCGTCTGGAGATGGGCACCAAACTGGCCAATGCACGCGGCAAGGATCTGTACGCGTTCTGGGGCACGCGCATCAGCGAATGGCTCAATGAAGCGCTGGCCGATCAAGGCGACGATGTCCTGCTCAACCTTGCTTCCAACGAATACTTTTCAGCGGTCAAGCGCAGCGCCTTGAACGCGCGGATCATCAACACCGAGTTCAAGGACCAGAAGAACGGCCAGTACAAGATCATCAGCTTCTACGCGAAAAAGGCCCGCGGCTTGATGAGCCGTTTCGTGATTCAGGAAAAAATCAACGATCCGGCCAAACTCAAGCAGTTCGACATGCAGGGTTATCGCTACAGCGCCGAACAGTCGAAACCCGACAATCTGGTGTTTCTGCGCGACCACGCCCCCGAATAAAGCATGCCGTTTGCACGACTCTTTTCAGCAAGAGTCGTGCACCGCGCACGATGTCAGAAATTCCCCGCCGCATTTCGCCAGTTTAATGGCGCCAAAAAAACATCCGTGTTTTTTCTAAGATTAGTTTCACTCGACACTCGTCAGTTTTTTCAGTAGTGGCACCTAAATTTTTTTCAGGTAGTGGCACAAAACTATCTAGCGCATTTTAAGGCCCGAAACTAAAGGGCGAAAGCGAGCGTGCTATCAATTTGAAAGCAGTGCCATCTTTACCAATATTTCAAAAAATTTCAGTTGGCACGATGAGCGGACAGGAACTATGTCCAAATGCGTAGCTCATACCACCGGTAACGATTCTCGGCGAGTATGTACGAGATAACTTACGCGGAGCAGATAGCCATGTAACCAAGTTGCCACAGCAACTTGACCACGTGACTAACGGGTCTCAAAACGAAACGATGGGCAGGAGATACGCACCATTGATATCCCCTACAAAGGCCATGGTCGTACCCCTTTAAATGTGCTCGCCTGAGCACTGAACCGCTTGATTTACAGGGATTTTCATCCCCGCATCAAGCGTGCAAGACGATTGCACAAGAGTCTTCCGAAAAGAAGATCCGCTGCATAACAGGGCAAGTCATAACTATAAGGCCTGGTTGCGCACATCTTGAGTGCACTTATTTAGACACTCGAAACTTAGTATGCCTGCACACGGCATTGTGGCGCCTGTAAGCCACAGTTTCGGGTGCACTAGTGTCCGCTGAACACCATTAACTCCGGCCTCTTTGGCCTGATATATACAGAGGTAATTGCGATGCGCATCAGCATATTTGGTTTGGGTTACGTTGGCGCAGTATGTGCCGGTTGCCTGTCTGCACGGGGCCATGACGTAGTTGGCGTCGATGTTGCCAAAGACAAGATCGACATGATCAACGCCGGTAAATCGCCGATTGTTGAACCGGGCCTGGGAGAACTTCTGCAACAAGGAATCCAGACCGGTCGACTGCGCGGTACGACCAACTTCGCCGAGGCGATTCGTGATACCGACCTGTCGATGATTTGCGTCGGCACGCCGAGCAAAAAGAACGGCGACCTGGAACTGAACTACATCGAAGCGGTATGCCGCGAGATCGGTTTCGTCCTGCGTGAAAAAACCACTCGCCACACCATCGTCGTGCGCAGCACCGTCCTGCCGGGCACCGTGGCCAACGTGGTCATCCCGATTCTCGAAGACTGCTCGGGCAAAAAAGCCGGCGTCGACTTCGGTGTGGCGGTCAACCCTGAGTTCCTGCGTGAATCCACCGCCATCGCCGACTACGACCAGCCGCCGATGACTGTGATCGGTGAGTTCGACACCGCGTCGGGCGACGTTCTGCAATCGCTGTACGAAGAGCTCGACGCGCCGATCATCCGCAAGGACATCGCCGTTGCCGAGATGATCAAGTACACCTGCAACGTCTGGCACGCCACCAAAGTGACCTTCGCCAACGAGATCGGCAACATCGCCAAAGCGGTCGGCGTCGATGGCCGTGAAGTGATGGAAGTGGTCTGCCAGGACAAGACGCTGAACCTGTCCCAGTACTACATGCGCCCGGGCTTCGCCTTCGGCGGTTCGTGCCTGCCAAAAGACGTGCGCGCCCTGACCTACCGCGCCGGTTCCCTGGACGTCGAAGCGCCGCTGCTCAACTCGCTGATGCGCAGTAACGAATCGCAGGTGCAGAACGCCTTCGACATCGTTGAAAGCCATGAAAAACGCAAAGTCGCCCTGCTCGGCCTGAGCTTCAAGGCCGGCACCGACGATCTGCGCGAAAGCCCGCTGGTGGAACTGGCCGAAATGCTGATCGGCAAAGGCTACGACCTGAGCATCTACGACAGCAACGTCGAGTACGCCCGTGTCCACGGTGCGAACAAGGACTACATCGAATCGAAGATTCCGCACGTGTCGTCTTTGCTCAATTCGGACTTCGACTCGGTGATCGACAACTCCGACGTGATCATCCTCGGCAACCGCGACGAGAAGTTCCGTTCGCTGGCCCAGGAAGCGCCGCAGGGCAAGCAAGTCATCGACCTGGTGGGCTTCATGTCCAAGGCCACCAGTGCCGGTAGCCGCACCGAAGGTATCTGCTGGTAAAGCAGCCCTGAGCGACAAGCCTCGAGCTGCAAGCCAAAGCGTTTCGCTTGCAGCTTGCAGCTTGCAGCTCGAGGCTTGAAGCCTTCCCACCTTCGGATGACGGTTATGACCAAGCTCAAACATTTTTTTCTGCAATCAGCCGGCTGGCTTTTTTATCTCAGTCTGCTGATGGGCCTGGCCTTGATGCTGCCCACGTCCACATTCGACGCCGAGTCGAAGGACTTCATTTTCCTGATTGGCGCCGTGGGTATCTGGCGCTACTCGATGGGTGCGACGCACTTTGTGCGCGGCATGATTTTTCTGTACATCGTCTACCCGCACCTGCGCCGCAAAGTGCGCAAGCTGGGTAAAGCGGCCGACCCGTCGCATGTGTTTCTGATGGTCACCAGCTTTCGTATTGACGCGCTCACCACAGCGCAGGTCTACAGCTCGGTGATCCGCGAAGCCATCGACTGCGAACTGCCGACCACCATTGTCTGCTCGATCGTGGAAATGTCCGACGAGTTGCTGGTCAAGGCGCTGTGGGCGCGGATGAATCCGCCGGAGCGGGTCAAGCTCGACTTCGTGCGCATTCCCGGCACCGGCAAGCGCGATGGTCTGGCCTTCGGTTTCCGCGCCATCTCCCGCCACCTGCCGGACGACCGTGCCGTGGTGGCCGTGATCGACGGCGACACCGTGCTCGGCGAAGGCGTCGTGCGCAAGACCGTGCCGTGGTTCCAGCTGTTCGGCAACGTCGGTGGCCTGACCACCAACGAATTCTGCGAAGTGCGCGGCGGCTACATCATGAGCGAATGGCACAAGCTGCGTTTCGCCCAGCGCCACATCAACATGTGCTCGATGGCCCTGTCCAAGCGCGTGCTGACCATGACCGGTCGTATGTCGGTGTTCAAAGCGTCCGTGGTGACCAACCCGGAATTCATCGCCGACGTCGAAAGCGACTCGCTGCAGCACTGGCGTCTGGGCCGCTTCAAGTTCCTCACTGGCGACGACAAGTCGAGCTGGTTCAGCCTGATGCGCCTGGGCTACGACACCTTTTACGTGCCGGACGCGGCGATCAACACGGTTGAACACCCGCCGGAAAAGAGCTTCATCAAGGCCAGTCGCAAGCTGATGTTCCGCTGGTACGGCAACAACCTGCGCCAGAACTCGCGCGCGCTGGGCCTGGGTATCCGCCGTCTCGGTGCGTTCACCTCGGTGGTGCTGTTTGACCAGCGCGTGTCGATGTGGACCTCGCTGCTCGGCCTGACCGTGGCAATCATCGCCAGCTTCAAGTACGGCACCGCGTTCATCCTGGTGTATCTGCTGTGGATCGGCATCACGCGGCTGATTCTGACGCTGCTGTTGTCGTGCTCCGGTCACCGCATCGGCCCGGCTTATCCGGCGATTCTGTATTACAACCAGATCGTTGGCGCGCTGGTGAAGATCTACGTGTTCTTCCGTCTCGACCAACAGTCCTGGACTCGCCAACCGACCGCCCTGACCCGTGATCTCGCCAGCTTTCAACGTTGGTTCAACACCTGGTCGTCTCGGACCATGACCTTCTCCGCCGGCAGCATTTTTGTCGCCGTGTTGCTGATGATGGTCTGAACCGCCCCTATTGAATTAACAAGGAAATCGCCCCTATGAATACCGCCGTCAACGTCAACGTAGTGCATGAATCCGAAGCCCAGCGCCAACACGCCCGGGTCAAAATCCCGGCCAAGCTGCGCTTTTTCGGTCCTGACCGCACGCCGGTCGAAGCTCGGGTCATCGACCTGTCTGCCGGTGGTCTGGCGTTCAACGCCGGGCAGCTGCAGTTGACGGTCGGCCAGGTGTACAAGGCGCGCCTGCAATTTGTCATCGACAACCTCGGCATTGCCATGGACGTCGAGCTGCAAGTGCGCTCCTTTGATCGCCAGACCGGCCGCACCGGTTGCCAGTTCCAGAACCTGGAGCCGCAGGACATTTCCACCCTGCGCCACCTCATCACTTCGCACCTGGCCGGCGACATCGTCAGCATCGGCGAAGTACTGGCGACCCTGCAGCGCGACAACTTCACCAAGGCGCGCAAGAACAAGGACAGCGGCAATGGCATGACCGCGTTCGGACGCCTGAAAGCGGTGACCTTCAGCGCCGGCATTTTCGCCGTCGGTCTGGTGGCGGCCGGTTTCATTTTCAAGTCGGTGTACGGCATGTACTTCGTCAGCCACGCCCAGGCCGGTCTGGTCAGCGTGCCGGGCATGAACATCACCATGCCCCGCGACGGCACCGTGCAGAGCCTGATCAAGTCGGACGGCGTCGCCGCCAAAGGCGCCCCGCTGGCAACCTTCAGCACCAGCATGCTCGACGTACTCAAGGGTCATCTGGCGGAAGATCAACTGGCCCCGGCCAAGGTTGAAGAACTGTTCGGCAAACAAATGACCGGCACCCTGACCTCGCCGTGCGACTGCACCGTGGCCCAGCAACTGGTGGCTGACGGTCAGTACGCGAGCAAGGGCGACGTGATCTTCCAGCTGGTGCCGCGCAACACCCAGGCCACCGTCGATGCGCGCTTCTCCTATCGCCAGTTCGGCGACGTGCGTCCGGGCACCCCGGTGAGCTTCCAGATCGCCGGCGAAGACAAGACCCGCACCGGCAAGATCGTCAGCAGCACCAGCCTGAAGAGCGCCGACCTGTCTTCCGACATCCGTGTGCAGATCCAGCCAGACGAGCCGCTGGACAGCAGCTTCGCCGGCCGCCCGGTGGAAGTGAACAGCGACCGCGGCCCTAACCTGAACTGGCTGATCGACAAAGCCATGGCTGCCGGTCTTTAAGTCGAGGACATGCCTGTGACTATCACCAATCTCTTCAGAACGCCGCGATCCCTGTGGGAGCTGGCTTGCCAGCGATTGGATCAGTGCGGTCTTGCTGAAACACCGAGTCGCCTGAATCGCTGGCAAGCCAGCTCCCACAAGGGCCCCATGTGTGCCTTGGCGCTGGCAGTGTCTCTGGCCGGTTGCGCGGGTCTGCCCGACCAGCGTCTGGCCAACGAAGCGCTCAAGCGTGGCGACACCGCCACTGCGGCGCAGAACTACCAGCAGCTCGCCGAACTGGGCTACAGCGAAGCGCAAGTGGGCCTGGCCGATATCCAGGTCGACAGCCGCGACCCGGCGCAGATGAAACAGGCCGAAGCGACTTACCGCGCCGCCGCCAGTGTTTCGCCGCGCGCCCAGGCCCGTCTCGGTCGCTTGCTCGTAGCCAAACCGGGCGCCACCGAAGCCGAGCACCACGAAGCCGAAACCCTGCTGAAAAAAGCTGCCGCCAACGGCGAAGGCAATACGTTGATCCCGCTGGCGATGCTCTATTTGCAGTACCCGCACAGCTTCCCCAACGTCAACGCCCAGCAGCAAATCGATCAGTGGCGCAAGGCCGGTTACCCGGAAGCCGGTCTGGCTCAAGTGCTGCTGTATCGCACCCAGGGCACTTACGATCAGCACTTGGATGACGTGGAGAAAATTTGCAAGGCCGCGCTCGCCACCACCGACATCTGCTATGTCGAACTGGCCACGGTCTATCAGAAACGCGGCCAACCCGAGCAGCAGGCCGAGCTGATCAAGCAGATGCAGGCCGGTTACAGCCGTGGCACCGTCACTGCGCAACGGGTCGATTCCGTGGCCCGCGTGCTGGCTGATTCGACTCTGGGCAAGACCGACGAGAAAACCGCGCAGTCGCTGCTCGAGCCGATCGCTCCGGGCTACCCGGCGTCATGGGTCACCCTTGCGCAACTGCTCTACGACTTCCCCGAACTGGGCGATGTCGACCAGATGATGAAGTACCTGGACAACGGCCGTGCCGCCGATCAGCCCCGCGCCGAGCTGTTGCTGGGGAAGGTTTACTACGAAGGCAAAGTGGTTCCGGCAGATGCCAAAGTCGCCGAGGAACATTTCCAGAAAGCCGTTGGCCGTGAGGTCGCTGCCGACTATTACCTCGGCCAGATTTACCGCCGTGGTTACCTGGGCAAGGTCTATCCGCAGAAGGCCCTCGATCATCTGCTGACGGCTGCGCGCAACGGCCAGAACAGCGCCGATTTCGCCATCGCCCAGCTGTTTTCCCAAGGCAAGGGCACCAAGCCCGATCCGTTGAACGCCTACGTGTTCAGCCAATTGGCCAAGGCGCAAAACACCCCGCAAGCCGATGAACTGGCGGCCACGCTTGAGGCGCAATTGCCGCCCGAGCGCCTGCCCGAAGCCCGCCGCCTGCTGCAACAAGAGCAAGCCAGCCGCGGCGCCCTGAACCCGAACACGCTGCAACTGCACGCCCTGCAAGAAGAAGACGGCGAGGAAAAATTATGAAGTTGAATCCATTTGTGAAGGCTGGCATTGGCCTCACGTTCGCGCTGATCTGGTCTTGCCCGACACTCGCCGCGATGACTGAAAGCAAGAACTTCGGCCTGGAAGTGAAACTCACCGGCCAGTCCGAAGACGACCGCGACCTCGGCACCGCCCGTGGTGGCGACGTCAATGGCGTCGGCCTCGACCTGCGTCCGTGGGTCTACGGCGAAAGCGGCGCGTGGAGCGCCTACGCCATGGGCCAGGCCGTGACTTCGACCGACATCATCGAGACCGACACCCTGCAACAATCCGACGGTGCGCAAGCCACCGACAGCGGTGATCGCGAAACCAAGAAAAACTACCTGGCGATGCGCGAGTTCTGGGTCGGCTACAGCGGCTTCACGCCCTACCCCGGCGAGATCCTCAAGTTCGGTCGCCAGCGCCTGCGCAATGACGACGGTCAATGGCGCGACACCAACATCGAAGCGCTGAACTGGACCTTCGACACCACCCTGCTGCGTGCCAACGCCGGTGTCGCCGAGCGCTTCAGCGAATACCGCACAGACTTGAAAGAGCTGGCGCCGAAAGACAAGGATCGTCTGCACGCCTACGCCGATGCGGCTTATCAGTGGACGCCGGGCCAGTGGGTCGGCATTCGTGGTCATCACACCCACGATGACGGCAAACTCGATTACGCCGAGCCGGGCGTCCCACGCGACTCGCTGGACAAGACCGAGAACGGCGACATCAGCTGGATCGGCCTGACCGCCGACAGCGACGCCTACAACTGGCGCAACACCAACACCGTCAACTACTGGGGCAGCATCACCGGCATGAGCGGCGACCGCGACACGGTCAACGCGCTGAACGCCGATGGCAGCCGCCCTGCACAGGCCAAACGCAGTGATGACATCAGCGGCTGGGCGGCCGATGTCGGTGTGCGTCTGCGCCTCGATCCGCAATGGCAAGTCGGCGGTGCCTATGCCCGCGCCAGTGCCGATTACGAACAGAACGGTCTGGAGAGCAACCGCTCCAACTACACGGGCACCCGTTCGCGCGTGCACCGTTTCGGCGAAGCGTTCCGTGGCGAAATGAACAACATGCAGACCGCCACCCTGTTCGGTTCGTGGATGGTCAACGACGAGTACGACGCCAGCCTGATCTACCACAAGTTCTGGCGTGTCGACGGCAACAAGCCGGTGGGCAGCAACGGCATCAACGCCGTGGAAAACAACACCGACGACGTCACCGGCGCGATCCTCTCCAGCACCTCGCTGCCGCTTGAAGACGGCAACAAGGACCTGGGTCAAGAGATGGACCTGGTGGTCACCAAGTACTTCAAGCAAGGCCTGTTGCCGGCGGCGTTGAGCCAGTCGGTCGATGAGCCTTCGGCGCTGGTGCGCTTCCGTGGCGGTGTGTTCAAACCGGGCGATGCCTATGGCAGCCAGGTGGATTCGTACATGCACCGTGCGTTCATCGACGTGATCTGGCGCTTCTGATGCGAGCCGCCAAGGGAGTGCCCGACATGATCAGCACCCGGACAGGCTCACTCAGCCTGCTGGCCGGCGCGATGCTGCTGGCCAGCGCTGGCGCCTTCGCCAATGTTGAGGCCGCTGCGCCTCAACCAGGCAAGCCCGCGACCATGACCAAAGAGCTGCAGCAGGCCAAGACTTACACGGTCAGCAGTGCGCCGACCGAAGCGCTGGAACTGGCCAAGCCGAAACTGCCCGACCTTTCCGGCTACACCGCCGAGGCCGCGGCCGCGAAGATCGTGCGCAGCAAAGCGGGCAAGATCAGCGTGCGCCGGATGATGCAGGAAAACGCCCTGAAGGACTTCATCGGCGGCGATAACAAGATGGCCGAATGGGTGGTGCGTCAGCACGGCATCCCGCAGGCGATCTTCATCGACGACGGCTACATGAACCTCAAGGATCTGGCGAAAAAACTACCCAAGCAGTATTTCAGCGAGACCTCGCCGGGCGTGTACCTGGCCCGACTGCCGATCGTGGTCGGCGAGAAAGGCATCCTCGACATCGACGGTCAGACTCAGGAACTGCGCCTCTCGCAAGAGGCCGGTGCGTTCCTGGTCAACGACGGCCAGTTGTTTGTGCGTGACACCAAAGTCACTGGCTGGCGCGAGAAGGACAACGGCCCGGCAACCTTCCGTTCGCCGAAGGAATTCCGCCCGTTCCTGCTCGCCTGGGGCGGCACGCAGACCTACATCGTCAACAGCAAGATGGCCAGCTTCGGCTACGCCAACAGTAAGTCGTACGGGGTGAGTATTTCCCAGTACACGCCGAACATGGCCAAAGTTCTCAAGCGTCCCGAGCCGACCGGCTGGATCGTCGGCTCCGAGTTCTCGGACATGTGGTATGGCTTCTACTGCTACGAAACCAGCGACTTCGTGGTCAAGGGCAGCACCTACAAAGACAACATCGTCTACGGCATCGACCCGCACGACCGCTCGCACCGCCTGATCATTGCCGAGAACACCGTTTACGGCACGAAGAAGAAGCACGGGATCATTATTTCCCGTGAGGTCAACGACAGCTTCATCTTCAACAACAAGAGTTTCGACAACAAGTTGTCGGGCCTGGTGATCGACCGTAACAGCGTCAACAACATCATTGCCTACAACGAGATCTACAAGAACCACACCGACGGCATCACGCTCTACGAGTCCGCCGACAACCTGCTGTGGGGCAACAAGGTTATCAGCAACCAGCGCCACGGCATCCGTATTCGTAACAGCGTGAACATCCGCCTCTACGAAAACATTGCCATGGCCAACGGCCTGACCGGTGTCTACGGCCACATCAAGGACCTGACCGACACCGACCGTGACATCAAGCTCGACCCGTTCGATGCCCAAGTGTCGCTGATCGTCGTCGGCGGTGAACTGGCGGCCAATGGCAGCGGCCCGCTGTCGATCGACTCGCCGTTGAGTGTCGAGCTGTATCGCGTATCGATGCTGGCGCCGACCAAATCCAGCGGCATCAGCTTCAACGGCATCCTCGGCGAGCGCCAGGATGAAATTCTCGACCTGCTGGTGCGCCAGCAGAAAGCCGTGCTGATCGACCCTGTCGAACGCCAGACCGAAATGCAGGACTGAGGATAATTTTATGCACCCACACATGATCAAACTGCTCAGCCTCTCGGCCCTGACCCTTGGCATTCTCGCCGCCGGCAATGTGCGCGCCGACGCTGGCGGTGCAACTGCCGCGCCACCGAAATTCACCGCCGAGCCATGCTGCAACCTGTGCCCGGCGGCCCATGACGCGAAGAACTACACCACGCGTTATCAGCAGAACTTCACCACCCTGGTGCAGGCGCAAGGCGACTGGCTGTTCCGTACCCAGGAAGACCTGCGCACCGAGTTCAACACCACTGCGGCCGGCTACAAGCGCCTGCAACAGCTGCACGATGCGTTCAAGAGCAAAGGCGTCGAGCTGGTGATTGTCTACCAGCCGACCCGAGGCCTGGTGAACCGCAACAAGCTCAACCCGCAGGAGAAAGCAGCGTTCGATTACGACAAAGCGCTGAGCAACTACAAGACCATGCTCGGCCGTTTCGCCCAGATGGGTTACGTGGTGCCGGACCTGTCGCCGCTGACCAACGAATCGCTGCCGGAGACCCTGCCCGCTCACGATTTCTACTTCCGCGGCGACCAGCACTGGACGCCATACGGGGCCCAGCGCACGGCGAAAATCGTCGCCGAGAAGGTCAAGCAGATCCCGGCCTTCGCCGACATTCCCAAGCGTGAATTCGAGACCAAGCGCTCCGGGCGCATGGGCAAGACCGGCACCCTGCACAACATGGCCGGGCAACTGTGCGGCACCAGCTACGCGATCCAGTACATGGACCAGTTCACCACCGAGCCGAAAGGCGAGGCAGGCGACGGCGACCTGTTCGGCGATTCCGGCAATCCGCAGATCACCCTGGTCGGCACCTCGCACAGCGGCAAGAACTACAACTTCGCCGGCTTCCTCGAAGAAGCCATCGGTGCCGACATTCTCAACGTTGCGTTCCCCGGCGGCGGTTTCGAAGGTTCGATGTTGCAGTACCTGGGCAGCGAGGAATTCCAGAAAACCCCGCCGAAAATTCTCATCTGGGAATTCTCGCCGCTGTATCGCCTCGACCAGGAAACCATCTATCGCCAGATGATGGCGCTGCTCGATAACGGCTGCGAAGGCAAAGATGCACAGATGTCCGGCAGCGCCACGCTGAAGCCGGGCAGCAAACAGGAACTGATGGTCAACAGCAAAAACCTCAACCTGCAGAACGGCAACCATCAGGTCGACATCCGCTTCGCCGACACGTCGGTGAAAACCCTGCAAGCCACCCTCTGGTACATGAACGGTCGCCACGAGGACATCAAGATCGAGAAACCGGAAACCTCCGACACCGACGGTCGTTTCGCCTTTGAGCTGCGCACGGACGAAGACTGGGCCTCGCAAAACCTGCTCGCCGTTGAAGTCCAGGGGCCTGAAGCCAAGCCCGGCGCCGCGCCACAAAAAGTCGAAGCGAAAATCTGCAAACGCAACGTATTCCCGGGCGCCGGTCAACAGACCGCGCAGCTCGGGCAATGAGGTCTGCTATGCGAAATCGAACGATCAAACACCTGCTTGCGCCATCCTTGCTGACCCTGGCGATGTTCGCCGGGGCCACCCAGGCCGCCGCGCCACTGCGTCCACCGCAGGGCTACTTTGCACCGGTGGATAAATTCAAGACCGGCGACAAGAGCGAAGGCTGCGACGCGATGCCGACGCCCTACACCGGTCCGCTGCAATTTCGCAGCAAGTACGAAGGTTCCGACAAGGCACGCGCAACGCTGAACGTGCAGTCGGAAAAAGCCTTCCGCGACACCACCAAGGACATCACTACGCTGGAGCGCGGCACCGCCAAGCGCGTCATGCAATTCATGCGCGACGGTCGCCCGGAGCAGCTCGACTGCACCCTCGACTGGCTGACAGCGTGGGCCAAGGCCGATGCGTTGATGTCGAAAGACTTCAACCATACCGGCAAATCGATGCGCAAATGGGCGCTGGGCAGCATGGCGTCCTCCTACCTTCACCTGAAGTTCTCCGACTCGCATCCACTGGCCGAGCATCAGCAGCAAGCGCAGCTGATCGAGGCCTGGTTCAGCAAAATGGCCGATCAGGTGGTCAGCGACTGGGACAACCTGCCGCTGGAAAAAACCAACAACCA
Source organism: Pseudomonas sp. SWRI99 (assembly GCF_014270125.1). Classification (NCBI taxonomy): domain Bacteria; kingdom Pseudomonadati; phylum Pseudomonadota; class Gammaproteobacteria; order Pseudomonadales; family Pseudomonadaceae; genus Pseudomonas; species Pseudomonas sp. SWRI99. Next base: position 264,641 of record NZ_JABWQR010000003.1, read on the forward strand.
CTCGTACTGGGCCGCCTGGTCGGTGATGGCGACTGCCGTCGCGACCAATCGCCGCGACCTGTTTGACTGGGCCGTGAAGGAATACAAGGTCGGCGTCAATCAAGTCGATGCCGACGGCTACCTGCCCAACGAACTCAAGCGTCAGCAACGCGCCCTCGCCTATCACAACTACGCCCTGCCGCCGCTGGCGATGATCGCCAGTTTCGCCCAGGTCAACGGTGTCGATTTGCGTCAGGAAAACAACGGCGCGCTGAAGCGTCTGGGTGATCGGGTGTTGTCTGGGGTGAAAGACCCGGACGCGTTCGAAGAGAAAAACGGCAAGAAACAGGACATGACCGATCTCAAAGAGGACATGAAATTCGCCTGGCTCGAACCGTACTGCACCCTCTACACCTGTGCGCCGGATGTGCTTGAGAAGAAGCGCGACATGCAGCCGTTCAAGACTTTCCGCCTCGGCGGCGACCTGACCAAGGTCTACGACCCGGCGCATGAGAAGGGCAACAAGGGTTCGTAACGCTGACGGTATTGCCCTGTGGCGAGGGAGCTTGGTCCCGCTCGGCTGCGAAGCAGTCGTAACCCAGTGAACGCGGATCGACTGATACACCGCGCGATCAAGCTTCAAGGGGCGCTTCGCACCCCAGCGGGAGCAAGCTCCCTCGCCACAGGCAAGTGCGCAGCATGCAATACAACCACCCCGTTTCAGTGGGGGGTTTGGGGGGGCTTTGGCCCTTGACTGTTGATTCAAACATGGAGAGATCGGGATGGTATTTTCATCCAACGTGTTCCTGTTTCTGTTCTTGCCGATCTTTCTCGGCTTGTACTACTTGAGCGGGCAACGCTATCGCAATCTGCTGCTGCTGATCGCCAGCTACGTGTTCTACGCCTGGTGGCGGGTGGACTTCCTCGCGCTGTTCGCAGCCGTCACGCTGTGGAACTACTGGATCGGCCTGAAAGTCGGTGCCGCCGGCGTCAGGACCAAACCGGCGCAGCGCTGGCTGTTGCTCGGCGTGGCGGTCGACCTGTGCATCCTCGGCTACTTCAAGTACGCCAACTTCGGTGTCGACAGCATCAACGCGATGATGACGTCGGTGGGTCTTGAGCCGTTCATCCTCACCCACGTGCTGCTGCCGATCGGTATTTCGTTCTACATCTTCGAATCGATCAGCTACATCATCGACGTGTACCGTGGCGATACGCCGGCAACGCGCAATCTGATCGACTTCGCGGCATTCGTGGCGATCTTCCCGCACCTGATTGCCGGCCCGGTCCTGCGTTTCCGCGATCTGGCCGACCAGTTCAACAACCGCACGCACACCCTCGACAAGTTCTCCGAGGGCTGCACGCGGTTCATGCAGGGCTTCATCAAGAAAGTTTTCATCGCCGACACCCTCGCCGTGGTCGCCGACCACTGCTTCGCCCTGCAGAACCCGACCACGGGCGATGCCTGGCTGGGCGCACTGGCCTACACCGCGCAGCTGTATTTCGACTTCTCCGGTTACAGCGACATGGCCATCGGCCTGGGCTTGATGATGGGTTTCCGCTTCATGGAAAACTTCAAACAGCCGTACATCAGCCAGTCGATCACCGAGTTCTGGCGCCGCTGGCACATCAGCCTGTCGACCTGGCTGCGTGACTACCTCTACATCACCCTCGGCGGTAACCGTAAAGGCACGTTGATGACCTATCGCAACCTGTTCCTGACCATGCTGCTCGGTGGTCTGTGGCACGGCGCGAACATCACTTACATCATCTGGGGCGCCTGGCACGGCATGTGGCTGGCGATCGAGAAAGCGCTGGGGCTGAACACCTCGCCGCGCAGCCTCAACCCGATCCGCTGGGCGCTGACGTTCCTGCTGGTGGTGATGGGCTGGGTGATCTTCCGTGCCGAGAACCTGCACGTCGCCGGACGCATGTACGGCGCAATGTTCAGCTTCGGCGACTGGTCGCTGTCGGAACTCAATCAGGCCAGCCTCACCGGTCTGCAAGTGGCAACCCTGGTGGTGGCTTACGTGACCCTGGCGTTCTTCGGCCTGCGTGACCTCTACACCCATCAGCCGCCCGCCAAGACCAAACCCGACGTCAACGTCGAGGCCGATGGCCCTGCCACCGCGACCCCGGGAATGATCAAGGCAGCCCCCGGCGAAAACCCGGCGGCCATCCACGAGCCTGGCTACACCGTTGGCGTCGAAGCCCAGGTGCAGCCGGCCTACTGGACCGCTGACTGGTCGCGCTATGTGATGCGCGGGCTGATCCTGCTGCTGTTCATCGCCTCGATTCTCAAACTCTCGGCGCAAAGCTTCTCGCCGTTCCTTTACTTCCAGTTCTGAGGGATCTGACATGACCCGCTCATTACGCATCTTCTACATCGCCCTGTTCCTGGTGACGCTGTTGGTCCTCGGTCTGTGGTCGATTCGCAGCTTCTTCGGCTTCAGCACCAACGCCGACGCGACGGTGCTCAACGGCCGCTGGACCAAGGCTGTGGAGACCCATTACGACGAGGAATTCCCGATCAAGCGTCTGGGCACCAACCTCTGGGCCGCGCTGGATTTCAAACTGTTCAACGAAGGTCGTCCGGGCGTCGTGCTCGGTCGCGACCAGTGGCTGTACAGCGATGAAGAATTCAACCCGATCGTCAATGAAGAGCTGAACCTGCAAGGCAACTACGCGCTGGTCGAAGGCGTGCGCCAGACCCTGAAAGAGAAAGGCGTGAAACTGGTGATGGCGATCGTGCCGGCCAAAGTGCGTCTGTATCCGGAGCATCTGGATGAAGTGAAGCCTTCGAGCATTCACCAGAACCTCTATCAGGACTTCCACGCCCGCGTCGCTGCCGACAAGATCCTCGCCCCTGACCTGCTTGGCCCGTTGCAACAGGCCAAGCAGAACGGTCAGCAAGTGTTCCTGCGCACCGACACCCACTGGACTCCAGAAGGCGCCGAAATCGCAGCCAATGCCCTGGCGAAAACCATCGCCGAGCAATCCCCGCTGAGCGGCGAGCCGCAGCGCTTCGTCACCACCCCGGCGGAGAAAGTCACGCACAAGGGCGACCTGCGTCTGTTCCTGCCGCTCGATCCGCTGTTCGAAAACATGATGCCGGCGCCTGAGCCGCTGCTGAAACGCAACACCGTTGCCGCCGAGCAACCTGCCGGTGACGACGCCCTGTTCGCCAACAGCGAAGTGCCGGTGGCGCTGATCGGCACCAGCTACAGCGCCAACCCCAACTGGAACTTCGTCGGAGCGCTGAAACAGGCGCTGCACAGCGACGTCGTCAACTACGCCGAAGACGGCCACGGCCCGATTCTGCCAATGCTCAGCTACCTGAAAAGCGATGACTTCAAGAACAGCCCGCCGCAAGTGCTGATCTGGGAGTTTCCTGAACGATATCTGCCTGTGAACAACGAAATCGGCGACGCCGACCCGCAGTGGGTCGCAGAGCTTAAACAAGCCGGCGCCCGCCAACAAAACGTAGCCATCAACACTAAATCCGAGACGCCCGATCGGGCGCAAAACTGAAAGAGAGGTACACCATGACTTTCACTACTACTCCTCGTCGTCTCGCTAAAAGCTTCGCACTGGTTGCTGGCCTCAGCGTACTTTCCGTCCCAGCCTTCGCCGGTGGCGACGCCGCGCTGTACGGCCCGACCGCACCGAAAGGCTCGACCTTCGTGCGCATCTACAACGCCAGCAACGCTGAAGTCAGCGCCACCGTCGGCAGCACCAGCCTGAACGATGTTGCGCCATTGGCCAGCAGCGACTTCAGCTTCATGCCGGGCGGCGATTACAGCGCCAAGGTCGGCAGCCAGACCCTGCCTGTGAAACTCGCCGGTGACCACTACTACACCCTGGTCAACAACGCTTCCGGTGCGCCGCAACTGATCGAAGAACCGCCCTTCAAGAACAAGCAGAAATCCTTGGTGCGCGTGCAGAACCTCAGCGACAAGCCACTGACCCTGAAAACCGCCGACGGCAAGACCGAAGTGGTGCCGAACGTCGCCGCCAAGGGCCGTGGCGAACGTGAAATCAACCCGGTGAAAGTCAGCCTGGCGCTGTACGAAGGCGACAAGAAAGTCGGCGACGTGAAACCGGTCGCCCTGGAGCGCGGTGAAGCAGCGGTGCTGTACGTCACCGGCACCGGCAGCAACCTGTCGCCAGTCTGGGTGAAACGCCCGGTGTCGACGCGCTAATCGCTTGAGCTATCAGCTACTGGCTTCAAGCTGCAAGTGAAGTGCTTCTAACTCACCGCTTGCAGCTTGCAGCTCTCAACTGCATTTATGGAGTAAACATTATGATTCCGGTGATCTTGTCAGGTGGTAGCGGTTCGCGTCTGTGGCCTCTTTCGCGCAAGCAGTTCCCCAAGCAATTTCTCGCCCTGACCGGCGAACACACGCTGTTCCAGCAAACCCTCGAGCGCCTGGTGTTCGAAGGCATGGACACCCCGATCGTGGTCTGCAACAAGGATCACCGTTTTATCGTCAACGAGCAGTTGGCCAACCGCAATCTGGAATGCCAGCGCATCCTGATGGAGCCGTTCGGGCGCAACACCGCGCCGGCCGTGGCGCTGACCGCGATGATGCTGGTCAATGAAGGTCGCGACGAGTTGATGCTGGTGCTGCCGGCCGACCATGTGCTGGAAGACCAGAAAGCCCTGCAACGCGCCCTCGCCCTGGCCACCGTCGCTGCCGAGAACGGCGAAATGGTGCTGTTCGGCGTGCCGGCAACCAAACCGGAAACCGGCTATGGCTACATCAAGTCCACTGCCGATTCGCTGCTGCCTGAAGGCGTCAGCCGGGTCGCGCACTTCGTCGAGAAGCCGGACGTCAAGCGTGCCACCGAATACGTCGAATCCGGTGGCTACTACTGGAACAGCGGCATGTTCCTGTTCCGCGCCAGCCGCTTCCTCGAAGAGCTGAAAAAACACGATCCGGATATCTACGACACCTGCCTGCTGACCCTTGAGCGCAGCCAGCAGGACGCCGACACCATCACCTTCGACGAAGCCACCTTCGCTTGCTGCCCGGACAATTCCATCGACTACTCGGTGATGGAAAAAACCCAGCGCGCCTGCGTCGTGCCGCTGACTGCCGGCTGGAGCGATGTCGGTTGCTGGTCGTCGCTGTGGGAAGTCAACGAGAAAGACGCCAACGGCAACGTCAGCAAAGGCGATGTGGTGATCCAGGACAGCAAGAACTGCATGATCCACGGCAACGGCAAACTGGTGTCGGTGATCGGCCTGGAAAACATCGTCGTGGTCGAAACCAAGGACGCGATGATGATTGCCCACAAGGACAAGGTCCAGGGCGTCAAGCAGATGGTCAACACCCTCAACGCCCAGGGCCGCAGCGAAACCCAGAACCACTGCGAAGTCTATCGTCCGTGGGGCTCGTACGATTCGGTGGACATGGGCGGGCGTTTCCAGGTCAAGCACATCTCGGTCAAACCGGGCGCGTGCCTGTCGCTGCAGATGCACCATCACCGCGCCGAACACTGGATCGTGGTCAGCGGCACCGCCGAAGTGACCTGCGACGACAACGTGTTTCTGCTCTGTGAAAACCAGTCGACCTACATCCCGATCGCCTCGGTGCATCGCCTGCGCAACCCGGGCAAGATCCCGCTGGAAATCATCGAAGTGCAATCGGGCAGCTACCTGGGCGAAGACGATATCGAACGCTTCGAAGATATCTACGGCCGCTCCACCCCGATCGAACGCGGCGTGTCGGTGAAAACCATCGCGCAGTAATCGCTCGCTGAAACAAGAAGCCCTCGTCCAGCCCGTTGCGTCCCCTATCCGCAGCGGGTTGGGCGGGGGCTTTTTTATTTATGCTAGTAAGGCCGAGGATCCCCCCACCCAAGGGCCATCGCCTGGGAACGAGGGTTAATAGCCTGTGTTTTGATTTTCGTCAGATGTACCGTCTCGCTCACTTGATTCAACGCGTTCATAGTCAAGTATGTTCCAGCACCTTTCAGACTTGCTGTATTTTTGGCCGCCCCCAGCGGGTCATCGAGTTTCTGCAATTGTTCTGCGGTCAGTTGGGAGCCCGGATTGATAACGGTAAAATTCACCGTCAGCTCGGCATCATTATTTTCTGAGGGAAATGCCAATGTCATCATGGTGACGCCGTACACATTACGGTCGCCAGGTTCTTTGTCACGATCCGTCTTCTCTAACAATGCAAACAATCGCGTATCAGGCCTTTTCGCTAACATAAGATCAAGTTCTCGAATGCCCTCACTCTGGTTCACGGAGTCTGCCATGTGCGTAGAAACATACGCGCCTGCTTTGAAATTCCAAATTTGTTTAGCGGCGTCTTTGGCCTTGGTCACAGCCGGAGACTTCGCTAAATCCGAATATTTTTGCCGGTAGTCTTCCAATACAGCTTTAAGTTCATCGGTGTCCATGTAGCCCGGCTCCTGTCGAACGCGCTGCTCCTGCCTGGAGCCTACTCCAATTTCAACAACCTCAAAATTATCGGATCTTTTATACTCGCCGGACGAAGCATCAAAGGTACTCACCTCTTTTTTAGGCAACTGGGTTTTAAAGAAAAACATATTGAACGTATTAACTTCTATCTCCATTTCCTTGACAGAGCCAACCATAGTCGCCAGCTTGGCTGGAATTGAAACTCGACCGTCCGTATCCCTGCTGCCGATCGGATTATTTCGAACCATGGAATAAAAATTGAGCCCGTCCACCGCTCCGGCAGGATCCGGATTCAGCCATCGCTGCCATTCAGGCAGGTAATAGCGAAACCCATAGTAATAAAGCCCCGTTGCATCCCGCTCCTTGCCCGAATAGCGCACCGTTTTATAACTGACTTGCACGGCATCACCGTCCACCCACGCCGTGCCGCCAAATGGGTAATAGGCTTCCCGCGAGATGATGCTGGCGTCCTGATCGAGCTCCAGCGTGATTGAACCCAGATGATCCGTCAGGCTGAAACGTTGTTGATTGTTGGCAAGCTGCTCCGGCCTTTTCGTCACCCAGTGCAACACTCGTACACTCCCGCGCCCGGTCTGCACGTCAATCACCTGCAGGTTTTCACCCGTGCCGCTATGGGTGCGTATTTCCAGACCTGGCAAGTAAAGAGTTTCGATGAAATTGGTTTGCGATTTGCTCAGCAATGAACGGAGCTTGCGCACGCGTTTGCCTGCGGCGTCGTAGCTATAGCATTCGTTATCGTCAGCTCGCTCCGCTCTGTCATTGCGCACGACTGTGCGCACTTCGCTGAGTTGGTTTCGCAGGTTCCAATGCAGTGCTTGTCCCGGTTGCAGACTGAGCAGATTGCCATTGCCGTCGAAACCGTTCCGAAAGTCTTCTTCGCTCGGTTCCACGCCTTCGCGTACGGGCAAACAGCGGTTGCTGCGGACATCGGCGACCAGCCGGTGGCCGGGGCTTTGCGCTCCGACGTGGGTCAGTTCAAGGAGATTGTTACCTTCGTCATAGCGGTAGGTCTGGCAGTAATTGGCCAGACTGCCCGAGCGCTCGGACAGAGGGCCGTGAGTGGACGTCAGCGCCTCAAACCCGGTCGCCTTAATCAGTTGCGACAGCGTGTCGTAGACAAAACGGCGAGTCGGCTCGATACGCTGATTGGCGAAATAACGGATCGGCAGCGCCGCTTCTTCGATGCTCAGCACATTGCCGAGCGCATCGTACTCGAAACGCTGGTCCTGCAACGGTGCCTGCTGGCCGAGCCGGGACAGCAACCGTCGCAGCCGACCGTTTTCAGCGTCGTATTCAAGAAGGGTCACTACGCCGTTACCCGCCACCTGTGTCTCAACCTGACCGGCAGCGTTGCGGGCAATGGCGCCGACCATCGGCAACCACTGCGTGGTTCCACCCAAACGTAAATCCACGGCGGCCAACTCGCCGTCCAGCGAATGACTGAATCGCTGCTCGTTAGCCTGGGCATCGGTTTGCGACTGCAGATTGCCCAGCGGACTCATGCGCATGCGGGTGACGAAACCGGCAGTCGCCCCTGCGGTGAGACGGCGTTCCTGCTCCAACACCGCACCGGTCAGTCCATAATCGTTGAACAGTAGCGTGCCCGCCGGATCATCGTGGCGGATCAAGCGTCCACATTGGTTGCGTTCACCCAACGCTGCATCGCCATAGGCAAGCTGCTCAGTGATTGCTCCATTTTCGGTAATCGCAACCGGTCTCGTCTGGTCGTCATACTCAAGCTTGCGCCAGGTGCCGCGGCCATCCCACTCCTCCAGCAACTGGCCACTCTCGCCTCATAAGCCGACACGCCATCCGGCATCGACCGAGAGTTTGCCCGTAACCTTCGCAGACAACGAGTTCACCGTGACCACATTCGGCTGCACTGCCTGCGCGAACCGTGGGTCCCACTGCGCAGTCATTCGACCGAGCGAATCATGGGCCACGCGATTGATCCGCGCCTGCGCGGGACGGCTGTCCTGACGCCAATAATCCACGGCACGAATCGTCAAGCGGCGTGGGTCGAAGGCTGTTACCTGTGGCGTAAGGCAATGAATGAGCATGGCTTGCGGCATTGTTGAATGCTCCTCGGGCAACCCGCCCCTTGCAGATCCGGTCACGCACGCCGGGTCATATCCGTTGATAGTCAATAATCTTTTCCTGCCCGCTGTGGCTGAGTGGGGCTTTTTCAGCTGTGGGTGTTCTGCCGTCGTGGTTTTGGCCGGGCATAGCCGCCCATTGATTGCTGCCTCCCCGCGTAGGGTTTTGGCGCCACCAGGCCAATGAAGTCCTGCGTACGCTCCAGCGCTTGAACGGTGCTCAATGTCTGAATGGACAGGTCGGATACTGCTTCGAAGAGTTCAGCGTCCGGATTGCCGGCAGTTGCCAGCTCGGTCACGATGGCCTGCGTTCGGAAGGTTGCCATATCAATGTCTGCCGGAATGTGTTCCCACGTTTGACTCAACGCCTCTGCATTCAGTCCTCGGGCTGCAAGGGCAAACTCGCGCCCCGTCTTCATCAGCCCCGGTGCCTGCGATCCAAGCGTGTCGCCGACGACCGACATCAGCTTGTCCTCAGCCTTGGTGCGAGCGATTTTTACCAGCCTTGATCGTCCCGCTGGCGTACGAGGATCATGTGCGACCAGTTGCAGTTTCACTTGGGCAAGACTTTGCTGTTTTTTGGGTTCGACGCTTTCGACGAAAGCCTTGGGGTTCATCTCCCGCCCGGTGAAGTTGATCGAGCGGTCCAACTGATAGGTATCCACGACTTTACCAATGGCAGCATCCGCCAACTTGCCCCCGGCTTTAGCACCCAACTTTGTCCCCAGCGCACCTCCCATCGGCCCGAGCGCCCCACCCAATCCGCCGCCTATAGCCCCGCCTAACGTTTGAGCGCCCGCGCTCACCGCGTGGCTGGCCAACTGCGTAACGACTCGCCTGCCAAGCGCCCGAAAGCGATGTCGCGGCTGGGTATGGTTGAGCAACGCGTTTCTGACGTCAGCGGCTGCCGAAGTCATTGATTCGAGCAAAGCGCTTTGCTTCTGTGCACTGCCTGCCAGCGCTGAGGTATCGGCCTTGCCGCCGCCATCACTGTCCACGTAGCGGATGGGCGAGTTGCCGACCATTTGGTAAAGGTTCGGCCCATCGACAAACCCTTTGGGGTCAGGATTCAACCAGCGCTGGCGCCACGGCATGTAATAGCGATACCCGTAGTAATAAAGCCCGGTGGCGTCGCGTTCCTTACCGCAGTAACGCACGGTTTTGTAGCTGACATCAGGCTCGTCGGCCCATGCAGTCGCACCAAATGGATAGAAGTGCTCGCGGCTGATCAGCTGTGCATCAGCGTCCAGCTCAAGGCTGAGCGAACCCAGATGATCGCTGAAACTGTATCGGTAGAGATCATTGGCGCCCGCCGGTGGCGGACTTGCCCAATGCAGGACGCGGACGCTGTTGAGTCCGGTCTGAACGGTGATCACTTGCAAGCTCTCACCCGTGCCAGTGTCTGTGCGCAACTCCAGCGACGGCAGATAACGCACCTGCGCCAGAAGACTGCGCGCACCCGTCTGTGACGAACACGTTTTGCATACCCGCTGACCGGCGCCGTCATAGCGATAGCTTTCGCAATCGTCCGCGCCTGATTGACGTTGCACGGTCACCACTGAATGGAGTTGATTGCGCAGATTCCACTGCAACTGGCGTCCCTGATCCAGCACCAGCAAATTGCCAAGTGCGTCGAACGCTGCGCCGATCTCTGCCTCATCGGGCGGCTCGCCGTTGCGCCATGGCAGGCAACGATTGCTGTAGCGCGCGGCCTGCATATCATGACCGGGACTTTGCGCGCCGACATGGGTCAGCGTGAGCAGGTTGCCGCCGGCATCATAACGATAGTTCTGCGTGTAATTGGCCACGGCTGTCGGCCCGCCACCACCCGCGCCGGCCTCCCAACCCGTGGCTTGGCGCAACTGGTAAAGCGTGTCGTAGCGGAAACGACTGATCGGCTCGATGCGCTGGTTGGCGAAGTGGCGAACCGGCAATGCCAGGTCTTCAATGCTTGTTACATTGCCCATCCGGTCATAGGCATACAGCAAGTGTTGCAATACGGTGCCCAGTCGGTCCTGAGCATGACGCGTGAGCAACCGGCCGTCTTCGGGACGGTAACTCAGCGCGGTCAGTACACCGTTGCCCGCCCGTTCCTGGGTGACCTGCCCTTCGGCGTTGTAGCGAATATCGCTGACCAGCGTATGCGCCTCGGCGTGAGATTCGAGCTGCAGATCAACCGCCCGCAGCCCCCCATCCAGGGTCAGCGCGAAGCTCTGCCGATGACCACGGGCATCCACCTGTTCGAGCAGCGATCCCTGCGGCGCAAAGCGCCACTGTGTGGTTGCCCCTACTCCGGGTTCAAGCAGCTTCTGCCGATCAGCCACCGCTTCAGGCCAATCCGGGACAACCAACTCGGCGCTGAAGTGACGGGTGTTTTCGCTGCACGGCCCGGTGATTGCAAACTGCGCGAAGAGGACACTGCCTGCCGGATCGTCATGGCGAATCAACTCACCGAGCTGATTGCACAGCGGGTCGCCCGCGCCAGGTCGGCCATAGATAAAACGCTCGGCACAGCGGCGCGGCACGCCAATGCCTGCCTCGAACACAGCGACCGGTCGCAGCAAGTTATCGTATTCAATCTCGCGAAGCGTGCCCCGGCCATCCCAGCCAAACAGCATCTCGCCAGCCAAGCCATGCAACTGGACGTGAGTTCCCGCATCGGTACTGTCCGAGCGCAGAAGCCTATCGTTCAAGCCATGGACGGCGCGGAGGCTGGCAGGTGCCTGCGGATCAGTCGCTTGCAGCGCCCAGAGGCGCGCATCCCATTGTTTGACCGCACGCCCGCCAGCGTCGCGCAAGGTTCGCTCGATCCGGGTTGCAATGGTTTGAGTCTCCTCAGCCCGCCAGTAATTTACTGCCGCAATGTCCAGCCCGCGCGGATCGCTCACCGCAAGCGTTGGCGTGTTGCTGTGGATGCCCATAGTCCATCAACGTCCCTGAGTGCCTTCGCCCATAAGAGCAATAACAGGCCGGGACGCCCACTGTCAGAAATTACAGTTCCGACGGGCGGTGCGTGGGTAACCGTCGCGAATATCCATTGTGCGACGCCTTCGGTAGGATGGGGCTCATTCACCGACGGAGCGTTCAAGCATGTTCATCGGCATCCTGCTGGTCATCACCTGGCTGATCCTGTTGCTGCGCTATCCGGCCAAGGCCCTGCCTGTTTCGGTGGCGGCGGCGATTGGCCTGGGCTTCGTGGCGATGTGGGTGGTGTGGCTGGACCATCGCGAAATCAAGCAACTGGCGCGCCTGGAATTACGCATCGCCTATGCGCCCGAGCAATGCCCGGCGGATCGCCCGTTACAACTGAAACTGAGCAATGGCAATAGCGTGCCCCTGACCGAATTGCGCTGGCGCATTGCGGCCTATGCCCCCGGCGACACGGTCAACCTGGCCGATAATCAATACACCGCGCCACGTTACCGCGGCCCGGGCGAATTGCAGGCCGGCGGCACTTGGGAAGACTGTTTGCCACTGCCGCCGCTGCGCCCCGGTTATCGGCCGCAAACCCTGGAGTTTCGCGCCGAGCATTTGCAGGGTAGTTTCTCCGACTGATCCCCTCCCCCACTTTTTTGCACAAGGAATGCGCCATGCCCGTTGCGTTGATTACCGGTTGTTCCAGTGGCATTGGCCGCGCCCTTGCCGATGCTTTCAAGATGGCCGGCTACCAAGTCTGGGCCAGTGCGCGCAAGCCTGAAGACGTGGCGGTGCTCAGCTCAGCCGGGTTCACCGCCGTGCAACTCGACGTCAATGACAGTGCCGCGCTGGAACAACTCGGCGAGCGCCTCAACCAGCAACATTGCGGCCTCGATGTGTTGATCAACAATGCCGGGTATGGCGCGATGGGGCCGTTGCTCGATGGCGGTGTGGCGGCCATGCAGCGGCAGTTTGAAACCAACGTATTCTCGATCGTCGGCGTCAGCCGCGCGCTGTTTCCGCTGCTGCGCCGGAGCAAAGGTCAGGTGGTGAATATCGGCAGCGTGTCAGGCGTGCTGGTCACGCCATTTGCCGGTGCCTACTGCGCCTCGAAAGCGGCGGTGCATGCGTTGAGCGATGCCCTGCGCATGGAACTCGCGCCATTCGGTATCCGTGTGATGGAAGTCCAGCCCGGCGCGATCGAATCGAGCTTTGCGAAGAATGCCGGACATGAAGCGGAACAGTTGATTAATGAGCAATCGCCGTGGTTTCCCTTGCGTGAAGGCATTCGCGCACGAGCCAAGGCCTCGCAGGACAAACCGACACCGACGGTTGAGTTTGCTGCGCAGTTGCTGCAAGCCGTGCAGCGGAACAAGCCGCCACGGCTGATCCGCATCGGTAACGGCAGCCGGGCGTTGCCGTTGCTGGCGGCATTAGTGCCCAAGGGTTTGCTGGAGTCCACACTGATGAAGCGCTTCGGCCTGCGCGCGAAACTCTGAGTCCGTGTCGCGCCCTTCGCGAGCAGGCTCGCTCCCACAGGGGTTTTCGGTGTGACGCAGATCGCGTGTGGGAGCGAGCCTGCTCGCGAAGGAGGCGACTCGGTCTGTCAGAGGTTCGTCGGAGTCTGATTCACCACCACCGTGCAAGTAATCCCCGCCGCCAGCAACACCCCCTCCGGCACTTCATCAATATGAATCCGCACCGGCACGCGCTGCGCCAACCGCACCCAGTTGAACGTCGGATTGACGTCGGCGATCAGCTCGCGACTTTCCGGGTTGTCGCGGTCATAGATACCGCGGGAAATACTCTCCACATGGCCCTTGAGCACTTCGCCGCTCATCAACTGCATGTCGGCTTTGTCACCGACGCGAACGTGCGGCAGTTTGGTCTCTTCGAAAAAGCCATAAACCCAGAACGAGTTCATGTCGACCACGGCCATTTTCGCCTCGCCGATGCGCGCGTAGTCGCCGCGATGCACGTTGAGGTTGGTCACGTAGCCGTCCACCGCGGCGCGGACTTCGGTGCGTTTGAGGTTGAGTTCGGCAGCCTCCAGTTGCGCCTGGGCGTGTTGGTAGTCGGCCAGCGCGGCGGCGGCGATGTTGCTGGCGTCGTCGCGGTTTTCCCTGGAGATCACCAGGTTGTCCAGATCGGCGCGGCGATGGGCGTTGACCTTGCGCATCTCCCAGGTCGACTTGCGCGAAGCGACCAGCGACTGCGCCTGCTTGACGGCGATGCGGTAATGCTCGGGATCGATGCGCATCAGCAAGTCCCCCTTCTTCACCAACTGATTGTCACGCACCGGCACTTCGACCACTTCGCCGGTAACGTCGGCGGCGATGTTGATGATGTCGGCGCGAACACGGCCATCGCGGGTCCACGGCGTGTTCATGTAATGCTCCCACAAGGTGCGGCCGATCCACAGCGCCAGGGCCAGCACCAGCAGGGTCGCGAGCAGGCTGAAAAACTTTTTCATCAGAGCCTTCTTTAGAGACAGAGAGTCAACGGTAGATAGTCAGCGCCATGGCGCCAAACAGACAGGTAAACAGGCTCAGGCGCAGCAGCGCCGGGTGCCAGAAAAAGCGGTACAGCTCGAACCCCGAAAGAAACCGATCCACCGCCCAGGCCAGTGCCGCAGCGATGAAAAACATCAGAGTCATGGTCGGCATGTACACGCCGTGGAAGGCGATTTCACGAGGCATGGGCAAGTCCTTCGGGCCTGGCGGGAGCGAATTCGGCGAGCGGTGATTGCGGGTCGAGCAGCGAGGTGCGGATGAAATGCAGATAGCTTTTCACCCGGCGCAACGCCGACGTGTCGAAGTGCGGCGCGAACGGCTCATCGGTGGCGGCGACGCGGCTGATGGCGTGATCGACGGCGACCAGTGCGCGCTCAAGATTGCTCGCGTTGGGTTGCAGAAACAGACGCACCAGCGCCCGGCCCATCACACGAATTGCCTGGCGCCACGGCTGCGACTCGGCATAGGCCGGGTGCACCGGCAGGATCGCCTGTTCCTTGCGCAACTCAATGATCGCGTGGCCGACTTCCAGCACCACGAACATCCAGCGCAGAAGACGTTTCTGCACCTTCGGTTGCCCGGCCGCGAGGCCATAAGCCTGGTGCAGCAAATCGCGGGTACGGCTCTCGAAACTCGAAGCCAGGCCTTTAAGCTTGCCGCTGATCGCATAGACCACTTGCCCGCGCAAATCCTGCTCCAGGCGTTGCCACAACCAGCGGCTGTTGGGCGGCAGAATAATCGCCCCGGCGGCCGCGCACACCAGCATGCCCATGACCATCGCGATGTAATCGTTGATGAAGGTGTAAGGGTTGTAAACAGTCAGGTTGTCCGGCACCGAACCGGTGCTGAAAAAGATCAGCAAACCGAGGCCGACACCGGCGTATTGTGGACGCGAAGCGAGGAACGAGCCGAACACGATCACCGGTGCGAGCATCACGCATAGCAAAGGAAAACCATCGATCCACGGAAAGATGAAAAACATCTCGACGAAGCCAATCAAGGCGCCGAGAAGCGTCCCGCAAGCCATTTGAAAGGCCATGCGTTTCGGGTTTGGCGTCGCCGCGGACAAGCCGACAGTCGCCGCGGCAATCAGGGTCATGGTGGCACCGCTCGGCCACGCGGTGGCGACCCAGTAACTGCCCAGCACGATCAGGATGAATGAAGCACGAATCCCCGAAGCCGCAGCCGCCCACCAGTTGGTTTGCGGGGTGAACGGTTCGTCCCAGCGTTCCCGTTCGTGGCGATGATCGGCCAACGACGCGTGGGTCTGTGCATAACTGTGCAGGTCATCAACGAAGCGATACAGCAATTCGTAGGCGGTGTGAAAATCCAGCTGCTCGGCCTCGCTCGGCTCGCTCTGCTGAAAAATCCCCCGCAAGCTGCGCACACGTGCCGGCAAGCCTTCCTTGTAGGTCGCAAGCGCCGTGGCCAAGCGTGCCGCATCGGGGCTGGTCAAGGCACGACCGCTAAAGCCGTCGAGCACTTCGGCGAGATCCTGCAACCCCGGTTTGATCGCCGCCACCACGTGTTCTTCAGCGTTGCCGCGCAGGCGTTCGAGCAATTGATGAAGTGCGTTGAACCGCGTGGTGATGCCCATGAACTCACTGTTCAAACGGCTCAGGCGACCGTTGCGCCGGCGCATGTGCGGGTCTTCGAACACGGTCACGCTGCGCAGCCCTTCCAGGCCCACCGCTTCGGCGATGAAGCGCACGTTGCTGGCTTCGAAAGACTCGGCTTTGCTGCGCCCACGCAGGCCATCGGTGACGAACAACGCGAACACGCCGAAGCGCTGATACAAGGCGTTGCGCATCGCCGCACTGGCGGTTTGCGGCAGGATCGCGGCGCTGATCAGCGTCGAGCAAAGAATCCCCAGCGAGATTTCCAGCACCCGCCAGACCGCCGCCATGAAGGCGCCGTCCGGGTGCGCGAGCGCCGGCAAACCGACCATCGCCGCGGTATAACCGGCGAGCACAAAACCGTAGGCGCGAAAGTTACGGCAGCGCGCGGCACCGGCCGAGCAGAGGCCGACCCAGATCGCCAGCGCGCCGAGAAACAGTTCGGTGTTCTGTGCGAACAAGGCAATCAGCGTGACCATCACCGCCGACCCGGCCAACGTGCCGAGAAAGCGGTAGAAACTCTTGGCAAACACCTGACCACTCTGCGGCTGCATCACGATGAACACGGTGATCATTGCCGTGCGCGGCTGCGGCAATTCCAGACGCATCGCCAGCCACAGCGTGAGGAACGCTGCGATCAGCACCTTGAAGATATACACCCAGGTCACGCCATCGCTGCGTGCCCAGTCGAAGAAACCGCGGCGCCATTCCAGGGAGTGGAGCCAGCGTAAAGGGGTGGGCAAAGAGGTCATTAAATCCTGCTCAATAAATGAGAGTAGGGGGATTTTCTGTGATGGATGCCATGCCTGTGGCGAGGGAGCTTGCTCCCGCTCGGGTGCGCAGCGCTCGCGTTTTTTTGGGGGCCGCTTCGCAGCCCAGCGGGAGCAAGCTCCCTCGCCACAGAGGGTGGGAATAACAGGAATGAGTTCATCGCAGGAGTGCCGGTTTTTTTGGGGCCTGGGTCTGCTCGGTCGTCGGCACGTCATAACCGGCACCCAGTCCACCGCCCAGCGCCGTCACCAGCTCGGCATGCGCACTCAGGCGCGCCGCCTGCACCTGCTGCTGCACTTGCTGCTGTTTGAACAGCAAAGTCTGCGCATTCAGCACATTGAGGTAACCGGTCAGTCCGCGCCGATACGCGATCATCGCGATGTCGTAAGTCTTCTGCGCTGCGGCTACGGACTCGGCGGCAAACGCCTGCTGTTTGTCCATCGACTCGCGGCGAATCAACTGGTCGGAGATGTTTTTCAGCGCGTTGACCAACGTCTGGTTGTAATGCGCCACGGCGACGTCGTAGCCAGCGGACGCTTCACCCAGTTCAGCGCGCAGACGCCCACCGTCGAAGATCGGCAACGAAATCGCCGGGCCGACGCTGTAGTTGAGTTTCTTGCCGGTCAAGAACTCCAGCGCCCCGCCGCCGGTGGCCATGTAGCCGAGGCTGCCGACCAGATCGACGTTGGGATAGAACCCGGCATGAGCGACATCGATGCCACGGGCTTGCGCCGCCACTTGCCACCGGCTGGCGACCACGTCCGGGCGTTGCCCGAGCAATTCGGCAGGCAATGCCGACGGCAACTTCAACGGTGCCGCGAGGGACAAAGTCGGGCGCTGCAACTGCGCACCGGCGCCCGGGCCTTTCCCGGCCAGCGCGGCAATCTGGTTGCGGCTGAGGGCGATTTCTTCATCGAGCGCATCGAGTTGGCGATGGGTTTCCGGCAGCGGTGCTTCGGCCTGGCTGACTTCGAAGTGAGTGCCGATGCCGCCACTCAGGCGTTTCTGCGCCAGGTCGAGAATCTGCTGTTGCTGCTTGAGCGTCGCCGCGGCGATGTCGCGCTGAGCGTAATGCAGCGACAGCTCGATGTAGGCACGCACCAGGTTGTTCTGTAACTCCAGCTGCGCCTGCCGCGCCTCGGCGGCGCTCACGTGCGCCAGATCCACCGCGCGTTCGCTGGCATTGCTTTCGCGGCCCCAGAGGTCAAGGGCGTAGCTCAAGCCCAGCGCGGCGTTGTTGTCCCAGGTCGTGCTGTTGGCCAGCTCACCCGGACCGTAGAACTGATCGGTCGGCCAGTTGTGGCGCTTAAGCGTCGATTCGCCGCTTACTTGTAATGATTCGGCCGCTTCGGCGACACCGGCCATCGCCCTGGCCTGACGCACCCGCGCCGCCGCCATGGCCATGCTCGGGCTGCCCTGCACGGCGAGGTCGATCCAGCGATTGAGTTGCGGGTCGCCAAACGCTTGCCACCATTGCGCAGTGGGCCAGTGGGCGTCTTTGGCGGCCTCGGCAATGGCTGCATCGGTGGCCAGTGAATCGGCCTGCAACGCCTTGCCTTGCGGGGCAATGCCTTGGGTTGAGATGCAGCCGCCGAGAGCCAGGGAAAAAACCAGAACACTGAGCGGCAAAAGCGCTCTGTTGATGCGACGCGGCACAGCTGCGAATTCCTGAGAAGAGGATAAGGCGGGTCGGGGTCCCTGTAGGAGCTGCCGCAGGCTGCGATCTTTTGATCTTGCTTCCCTTAAAACAAAATCAACAGATCGTCCGATCGCGGCCCGAGCCTTCGGCAGCTCCTACACAAGACCGGCGCAATTCTATGGAGCTGCCCTGACGGCGATAAGCTGGGATTTCTGTGAATCTTTGTTACGGTTAACGAGATAATCCCTTGGTCGGGGGTCTCAGCCCCTGAAACTTCGTGTCACAATTTGCCATCTCCCTTGAGAGCCCCCCATGGACACTTTGCAAAACATGCGCGCCTTCAGTTGTGTCGCCGAAGCCGGCAGCTTCACCGCCGCCGCCGTGCAACTCGACACCACCACCGCCAACGTCTCGCGCGCGGTTTCCAACCTCGAAGCCCACCTGCAAACCCGCCTGCTCAATCGCACCACGCGGCGCATCGCCCTGACCGAGGCCGGCAAACGCTACCTGTTGCGCTGCGAACAGATCCTCGCCTACGTCGAAGAAGCCGAAGCAGAAGCCAGCGACGCCCACGCGCGCCCGGCCGGGCAATTGAAAGTGCACACCATGACCGGCATCGGTCAGCACTACGTCATCGACGCCATCGCGCGCTATCGCAAGACCCACCCCGACGTGACCTTCGACCTGACCCTGGCCAACCGCGTGCCGGACCTGCTCGACGAGGGTTACGACGTATCGATCGTGCTCGCCAGCGAATTACCGGACTCAGGTTTTGTCTCGCAGCGCCTGGGCATCACCTACAGCATCGTCTGCGCCTCCCCGGCCTACGTGAAAGCCAACGGCGCCGCGCAGAAACCCAGCGACCTGCTCAACCACGCCTGCCTGCGCCTGGTCAGCCCGGTGATCCCGCTGGAAAAATGGGCCTTCGACGGCCCGGACGGCCAGGAAATGGTCACCATCAACAGTTCGCCGTTCCTGGTGAACTCCGCCGACGCGATGAAAACCGCCATCACCAGCGGCATGGGCATCGGCGTGCTGCCGGTCTACGCCGCGATCGAAGGCCTGCGCAACGGCACGCTGGTGCGGGTGATGCCGAACTACCGCTCGCAGGAACTCAACCTGTATGCGATCTACCCGTCGCGGCAGTATCTGGATGCGAAGATCAAGACATGGGTGGAGTATCTGCGCGGATCGTTGCCGGAGATTCTGGCGGCGCATCAGGCGGAATTGGCGGCGTATGAATTGAGCGGGAGTCTGGCAGGCGTCCGCGTCGCCACCTGAGTTTTAAACACTCGCAGGTTTCGTGTAGGAGCTGACGAGTGCAACGAGGCTGCGATCTTTTGATCTTGCTGTTTAAAAATCAAAAGATCGCAGCCTACGGCAGCTCCTACATCGCATTGTTTTCACGGAAGTTTCCGACAGGTTTTGCAGGTTGTCCGTCGGAAGTGCGCTGGCTAGGATTTGGCGGTTGCTGACGAATCAGCGACCGGGTCTGGAAAACCCGCAGGATCACAGCGCATGACATAATGCCGCGCTCTTTCAGCGCCGGTATTCAAGTTATGGCGGCTGTACGTGGGAGACCTTCGGGTCTGCCGGGTTTGATCCTTTGCCGGTTTTTCCAGTCCGCGTACAGCTGCCACCCCTTTCGCCTGGAAAACGAAAAAATGGCAGCTCCATTAATCCAAAAGGATCTTTGCCATGTTCAAACCGACACCCAATCCACCCGAATCAGAAAGCACCTCCCCTTACCAATCCCCCGATTCAAAAAGACTCCACGCCGCCGCCGAGCGTGCGCTGGACCACTACCTCAAACCGTCCGCCAGCGCGCAGCAAAGCCACAAACCCAGCACCCTGTTCCAGGTCGCCCCGGACCAGGACAACGAAAGCCTGCTGGCCCACGCCTGCGAATCCCTCGCCTCGGCCAGCATCATGAGCAGCGACATTGCCGCCTACGTCGACAGCCCACAGCGGCACACGATATTGGCCATCCAACAGGTGATCATGCTGGCGGAACTGGCAGTGAACCGGGTGCTGGATAATTACGAAATCCAGCAATCGCCGACACACAATTAAGCCTCTGTGGAGCGAGCCTGCTCGCCAAGGCTTCGGCACATTCAACATTCGGGTGTCTGATAAACCACTTTCGCGAGCAGGCTCGCTCCCACAATTCTGGATCGTGTACATCAGCAAGATATGTGTCGCTGTGAGGCCGCCTTCGCTGGCAAGCCAGCTCCCACAGGGACAGGGTGAATCTGGCAGAGATAGGTTGGCTGTGAGGACGCCATCGCGAGCAGGCTCACTCCTACAGTTGGAATGCATACACCAGTGATAAACAGGTCGAATGTCAGATCGCCTTCGCTGGCAAGCCAGCTCCCACAGGGACAGGGTGAATCTGGCAGAGATAGGTTGGCTGTGAGAACGTCATCGCGAGCAGGCTCACTCCTACAGTTGGAATGCATACACCGGTGAGAAACAGGTCGGCTGTCAGGCCGCCTTCGCTGGCAAGCCAGCTCCCACAGGGACAGGGTGAATCTGGCAGAGATAGGTTGGCTGTGAGAACGTCATCG
>NZ_JABWQR010000030.1:0-85036 GCF_014270125.1 Pseudomonas sp. SWRI99
TTCCCCATGTGAGAGTAGGTCATCGTCAAGATTAAATTCCGAAACCCCAATTGCGAAAGCAGTTGGGGTTTTGTTTTGCCTGCGAGAAATGTGTCTGCTTGATTTCTATGCAACGGCCCGGGGCATGGCTATCATTCGGGCCTCATTGTGAGGCGAAACCTGCATGTTGACGTTGTTGAACCTCTTGAAGGATGGTCGATTCCATTCCGGACAGGATCTGGGGGCTGCCCTGGGAATAAGTCGAAGTGCTGTATGGAAGCAACTGCAGCATCTTGAGGCTGAGCTTGGTCTGTCAATCCACAAAGTTCGCGGGCGGGGATATCAGTTGTCTGCGCCATTGATGTTGCTTGATCCTGTGGAAATAGCCAGAAAGTCGCCTCAATGGCCTGTGACTGTCTTCGATTCTGTCGATTCGACAAATGCCGAAGCTTTGCGCTCCATTGCACAGGGCGCTTCCGCGCCCTTTTTGGTGCTGGCTGAACGGCAGACCGCCGGGCGTGGCCGTCGAGGGCGGAAATGGGTAAGCCCGTTTGCCGAGAACCTCTACTACAGCCTGGCTCTGCGTATCGACGGCGGTATGCGTCAGCTCGAAGGGCTGAGTCTTGTCGTAGGCCTTGCTGTTATGCAGGCCTTGCGAAATTCGGGCGTGTCGAATGCCGGGCTGAAGTGGCCCAACGATGTTTTGGTTGGCAGCAAGAAGATCGCTGGCATTCTGCTCGAGCTTGTTGGGGACCCGGCGGATGTCTGTCATGTTGTGTTGGGAATAGGGATCAACGTGAATATGCAAGTTGCGGAAGGGGTCGATCAGCAATGGACTTCTATTAGGCTTGAGTCAGGTAAGGCCTGTGACCGCAATGCTCTGGTGGTTGAGCTGAGTAATCAGCTCAGCACTTATATTCACAAGCACCAAGCCAATGGTTTCGCTAGTCTCCAGGCCGAATGGGCGGAAAGTCATCTCTGGCAAGGGCGCTCGGTTTCGTTGATTGCGGGTAACAGCCATATAGATGGCGTTGTGCTCGGAGTTGATAATCAGGGTGGGCTGCGCCTGAGGGTGGACGGTATTGAGAAGGTCTTTAGTGGCGGAGAGCTCAGCCTGAGGTTGCGTGATGATTCTTGAGCTTGACTGCGGCAATAGCTTTATAAAGTGGCGCGTGCTGGATGCGTTGGTCGGAGCTGTAGTTTCGGAAGGGGTTGTAGACTCCAATCAGGCACTGATTGAAAGCCTGCGAATGATTGCGTCGCTGTCGCTGCGCAAATGTCGTTTAGTCAGTGTCAGGACGAGCGAAGAAACCGGCGCATTGATCGAGCTTATTGAGCGAGAGTTCAGTATTCCTATCGTATCGGCGAAGCCTGCCCGTGAGATGTCTGGCGTGCGCAATGGTTATGAAGACTATGAGCGGCTTGGGCTTGATCGCTGGCTCGCGATGCTTGGTGGCTTTCATCTGGCTGGCGGTCGTCCCTGTCTTGTTCTGGATTTCGGCACTGCGGTCACTGCTGATTTCGTTGCAGCTGACGGTGAGCATCTCGGAGGGTTTATTTGTCCTGGTATGCCGTTGATGCGGAATCAGCTGCGCACACACACCCGCAAAATTCGCTACGGAGATGAGGCGGCAGAGCGGGCGCTTTCCAGTCATGTCCCGGGGCGGACTACCGTTGAAGCGGTAGAGCGTGGTTGCTCTTTGATGTTGAGGGGCTTCGTCCTGACCCAGTTGGAGCTGGCACGCGTTTATTGGGGGGAAGGTTTTACTGTCTTCATTACGGGCGGGGATGCCGAGTTGGTTGCGGGGGTCTCGCCTGAGGCCAGGGTTATACCTGACCTGGTCTTTGTCGGCTTGGCTAT
Organism: Pseudomonas sp. SWRI99; assembly: GCF_014270125.1. Lineage (NCBI taxonomy): Bacteria > Pseudomonadati > Pseudomonadota > Gammaproteobacteria > Pseudomonadales > Pseudomonadaceae > Pseudomonas > Pseudomonas sp. SWRI99. Next base: position 1,841 of record NZ_JABWQR010000030.1, read on the forward strand.
GGCGTGTCCATTGTCCTGAGGTTTATATATGCGTTGGTTGTTTCTGCTGCTTGTTGTTCTCAACGTTTTTTACTATGTCTGGCATCAGCAAGAAGCACCTCTGCGAGCCAAAGATGTAACGCCTTTGAGTCTGTATCGCGGTTCACAGCAGGACATTCGTCTGTTGAGTGAGGCTGCCGGCAATGGGCGCATCAGGGAGGGCGCAGCGCGTCAGCAGTGCCTGTTCCTTGGTGGCTTTTCTGATGAGGATTCGATTGCCAGGTTGCAGCAGCGTCTGTCGACCATGAAGGTTAATGCGCAGTCCGCCCCGAAGGATGCTGCCGGGAGCGGTTTCTGGCTGACAGTTACACCGGACGGGCAGCGCTTGTTGGGTGATCAGCAGCTGCAAAACCTTTCCAAGGAATTCAATGAGTTAAAACATAAAATAATGCTGTGCGAAGGGGTTGCACCTGCTGAATAGTTTGCATAGAATGGCGCCCGCTCCACAGCGAACACCTTAACCGGATTTCAAAGTGAAGTGTGTCAACGCAGCTAAGCTCAGGTTTTTAAATGAGAAAATGCTTGACAGAGGCTTGGCATGATATAGAATGCCGACCTGATTAGGAGGGGTTCCCGAGCGGCCAAAGGGATCAGACTGTAAATCTGACGTCTACGACTTCGAAGGTTCGAATCCTTCTCCCTCCACCAGATTTAAGCGTGAGCTGCAGGCTCCGCGGGTATAGTTTAGTGGTAGAACCTCAGCCTTCCAAGCTGATGATGCGGGTTCGATTCCCGCTACCCGCTCCAAGTTCGCAGGTCGTGCAAAGGGTTTTGCTCTTGTAGCTCAGTTGGTAGAGCACACCCTTGGTAAGGGTGAGGTCAGCGGTTCAAATCCGCTCAAGAGCTCCATATAACAAGGCAGATATGAAAATATCTGCCTTTGTTTTAATGGTTGATATTGTTTGTCTAATTCTTCTGTTTGAGGGTGATATCGATGGCTAAGGAAAAATTTGATCGTTCCCTGCCCCACGTCAACGTAGGGACCATTGGTCACGTTGACCACGGTAAAACCACTCTGACTGCTGCTCTGACTCGCGTTTGCTCCGAAGTGTTCGGTTCGGCAATCGTTGACTTCGACAAGATCGACAGCGCGCCAGAAGAAAAAGCTCGTGGTATCACCATCAACACCGCGCACGTTGAATACAACTCGCTGATCCGTCACTACGCTCACGTTGACTGCCCAGGTCACGCTGACTATGTGAAGAACATGATCACCGGTGCTGCCCAGATGGACGGCGCAATCCTGGTTTGCTCGGCCGCTGATGGTCCGATGCCACAAACCCGTGAGCACATCCTGCTGTCCCGTCAGGTAGGCGTTCCGTACATCGTGGTTTACTTGAACAAGGCTGACCTGGTAGACGACGCTGAGCTGCTGGAACTGGTTGAGATGGAAGTGCGCGATCTGCTGAGCACTTACGACTTCCCGGGTGACGACACTCCGATCATCATCGGTTCTGCTCGTATGGCTCTGGAAGGCAAAGACGATAACGAAATGGGCACCACGTCCGTTCGTAAGCTGGTTGAGACTCTGGACAGCTACATCCCGGATCCAGTCCGTGTTATCGACAAGCCGTTCCTGATGCCAATCGAAGACGTATTCTCGATCTCCGGTCGCGGTACTGTTGTAACCGGTCGTATCGAGCGCGGTATCGTCAAGGTTCAGGATCCACTGGAAATCGTTGGTCTGCGTGACACCACCGTCACCACCTGCACCGGTGTTGAAATGTTCCGTAAGCTGCTCGACGAAGGTCGTGCTGGCGAGAACTGCGGCGTTCTGCTGCGTGGTACCAAGCGTGACGACGTTGAGCGTGGCCAGGTTCTGGTCAAGCCGGGTTCGGTCAAGCCGCACACCAAGTTCGAAGCTGAAGTGTACGTACTGAGCAAAGAAGAAGGCGGTCGTCACACTCCGTTCTTCAAAGGCTACCGTCCACAGTTCTACTTCCGTACTACTGACGTGACTGGTAACTGCGAGCTGCCGGAAGGCGTTGAGATGGTAATGCCGGGCGACAACATCAAAATGGTTGTTACCCTGATCAAAACCATCGCGATGGAAGACGGTCTGCGTTTCGCTATCCGTGAAGGCGGTCGTACCGTCGGCGCTGGTGTCGTAGCCAAAATCATCGAATAAGCGGTTGTAATGTATTTTTCGGGCCGGCATAATGGTCGGCCTGATTTTGTTTTAGGTCAGTAGCTCAATTGGCAGAGCGACGGTCTCCAAAACCGTAGGTTGGGGGTTCGATTCCCTCCTGACCTGCCAGATTCACTTGGTGTGTCTGGCTTTCTTTTCACAGGATCTTCATAGATGACTCCTAAAGCTGAAGCTCAAGGCTCTCGCTTCGATCTGCTCAAGTGGCTTGTAGTAGTCGCTTTGGTAGTTGTTGGCGTTGTTGGCAATCAGTATTACGCTGCTTCGCCGATCCTGTACCGTGTACTTGCGTTGCTTGCCATTGCCGCTGTAGCTGCCTTTGTAGGCCTGCAGACTGCGAAGGGCAAGTCTTTCTTTGTACTGGTTAAGGAAGCTCGCACCGAGATTCGTAAAGTCGTGTGGCCAACTCGCCAAGAAACCACGCAGACCACGCTGATTGTCGTGGCTGTTGTTCTGGTTATGGCGTTGCTGTTGTGGGGTCTTGATTCCCTGCTCGGCTGGCTTGTTTCCTTGATTGTCGGCTAAGGGTGTCCCGTGGCTAAGCGTTGGTATGTTGTGCATGCTTACTCGGGTTACGAGAAGCATGTGATGCGCTCGCTTGTCGAGCGCGTAAAGCTGGCTGGCATGGAAGATGGCTTCGGCGAGATTCTGGTTCCCACTGAAGAAGTGGTGGAAATGCGCAATGGCCAGAAGCGCAAAAGCGAGCGCAAGTTCTTCCCTGGCTATGTGCTGGTCCAGATGGATATGAACGAGGGTACCTGGCACTTGGTCAAGGATACCCCTCGCGTGATGGGTTTCATCGGCGGTACCGCTGACAAGCCTGCACCGATCACGGATAAAGAGGCAGAAGCAATTCTGCGTCGCGTTGCTGACGGTAGCGACAAGCCTAAGCCGAAGACATTGTTCGAGCCGGGCGAGACGGTACGTGTCAATGATGGTCCGTTCGCCGATTTCAACGGCGTTGTAGAAGAAGTTAACTACGAAAAGAGCCGGATCCAAGTGGCTGTGCTCATTTTCGGTCGCTCTACTCCGGTGGAGCTCGAGTTCAGTCAGGTCGAGAAGGTCTAACTGGGCAAGCAATCCCAACCCCGCAGCCTTAGGCTGTGGGGTTTTGTCGTCACTGGGATAAACGCGCAAGTAACCGGGGAGCCTTTCGAGGCGCTAGAACCCGTAATTGGAGTGCCTCATGGCCAAGAAGATTACCGCTTACATCAAGCTGCAAGTGAAGGCCGCTCAGGCTAACCCAAGCCCACCTGTTGGTCCTGCCCTGGGTCAGCACGGCGTGAACATCATGGAATTCTGCAAGGCTTTCAACGCCCGTACTCAGGGTATTGAAGCAGGCCTGCCGACTCCAGTGATCATCACTGTCTACAGCGACCGTAGCTTCACTTTCGAAACCAAATCCACCCCTGCTTCGGTACTGCTGAAGAAGGCGGCCGGTCTGACCAGCGGTTCCGCTCGTCCGAACACCGTTAAGGTTGGCACCGTTACCCGTGCTCAGCTGGAAGAAATCGCGAAAACCAAAAACGCGGATCTGACTGCAGCTGATATGGATGCAGCCGTGCGTACTATCGCCGGTTCTGCTCGTAGCATGGGCCTTAACGTGGAGGGTGTGTAATGGCTAAGCTGACCAAGCGTCAAAAGGCTATCGCCGGCAAAATCGAAGCAGGCAAGGCCTACAACATTGTAGACGCCGCTGCGCTGCTGGCCGAGCTGTCGACTGTCAAGTTCAGCGAGTCGTTCGACGTTGCTGTAAACCTGGGTGTAGACCCGCGTAAATCCGACCAGGTCGTTCGTAGCGCTACCGTGCTGCCTCACGGCACTGGCAAGACCGTTCGCGTTGCTGTGTTCACCCAGGGTCCGGCTGCCGAGGCCGCTCTGGCTGCCGGCGCTGACCGTGTAGGTATGGACGACCTGGCTGCCGAAATGAAAGGCGGCGACCTGAACTATGACGTAGTGATCGCATCCCCGGATGCCATGCGTGTTGTAGGTCAGTTGGGTCAGATCCTCGGTCCACGTGGCCTGATGCCTAACCCGAAGGTCGGCACCGTGACTCCTGACGTGGCTACCGCCGTCAAGAATGCCAAGGCTGGTCAGGTTCGTTATCGCACCGACAAGAACGGCATCATTCACACTTCCGTTGGCAAGATCGGCTTCGACGCCGTCAAGCTGAAGGAAAACGTTGAAGCCCTGATCGCTGATCTGAAGCGTATCAAGCCAGCTTCCTCGAAAGGTATCTACGTCAAGCGCGTTACCCTGAGCACCACTATGGGTCCAGGTCTGGTCATCGACCAAAGCTCGCTCGACGCGTAAGACTAAAGTTGGCGCGGATTGCCGCGCCAATTGAAAGATTGGGGTCCCTGCCTGGCGGGGGCTATCCAAGACCGTAGGCGGCGCAAGCCTTAAACCTCAAGCCTACGCAGATGGTGCTCCCGGTTCCTTACCGAATCAGACACCAAAACGACATTCGGTTTCGATCGAATGAAACGGTAACAAGCAGGAGTTAAACCCGTGGCAATTAATCTCGAAGACAAGAAGGCCATCGTCGCTGAAGTCAACGAGGCTGCCAAAGTCGCTCTGTCCGCTGTCGTGGTTGATGCACGTGGCGTAACAGTAGGCGCAATGACCGGACTCCGTAAAGAGGCTCGTGAAGCTGGCGTTTACGTACGTGTTGTACGTAACACCCTGCTCAAGCGCGCTGTTGCTGACACTCAATACAGTGTCCTCAACGACGTGTTCACCGGCCCGACCCTGATTGCATTCTCGAACGAACATCCGGGCGCTGCTGCCCGTATCTTCAAAGAGTTTGCCAAGGGTCAGGACAAGTTCGAGATCAAGGCAGCTGCGTTCGAGGGCAAGTTCCTCGCAGCTAATCAGATCGACGTACTGGCAACTCTGCCGACCCGTGACGAAGCAATTTCTCAGCTGATGAGCGTGATTCAAGGCGCTACCAGCAAATTGGCTCGTACTCTGGCGGCAATTCGCGACCAGAAAGAAGCTGCCGCAGCCTAAGGCTCGTCACTTCTCGCGTTTTTTGTTTATTTCGATGGTCGCGTAGGCCGTCCCCCAATTCAGGAATTGAGTCATGTCTCTGACTAACGAACAAATCATCGAAGCAATCGGCCAGAAATCCGTAGTGGAAATCGTTGAGCTGATCAAAGCGATGGAAGAAACCTTCGGTGTTACCGCTGCTGCCGCTTCGGCTGGTCCAGCTGCTGCTGCCGCTGTTGTTGAAGAGCAAACCGAGTTCAACGTTGTTCTGCTGGAAGCTGGCGAGAAGAAGGTTAACGTGATCAAGGCAGTTCGTGAACTGACCGGTCTGGGCCTGAAAGAAGCCAAAGAGAAAGTAGACGGCGCTCCTCAGGTTGTAGCTGAAGGCGTTTCGAAAGAAGCGGCTGAAGACGCCAAGAAGAAGCTGGAAGAAGCAGGCGCTAAAGTCGAGCTGAAGTAAGCATCGACTTTGCTCCTCCAGCCCGAGCGTCAAGCGACAGGCTGATGGCTGGTGGCTCTTGCCACCGGCCTTTTTCCGTTATTGGCAGCCGACTGGGTCGGTGCTGATAAAGGCGCTGTAACCACCCGATGCGGTGGCGCAAACCATGGGGTTTGCACGATTTTCTGGCTGCTCCCGTCGGGAGGGGCCAAACAAGCAGGTGACCAAGCTGGGGAACGCTGATGGCTTACTCATATACTGAGAAAAAACGTATCCGCAAGGACTTTAGCAAGTTGCCGGACGTCATGGATGTGCCTTACCTCCTGGCCATCCAGCTGGATTCGTATCGTGAATTCTTGCAAGCGGGAGCGACTAAAGATCAGTTCCGCGACGTGGGCCTGCATGCGGCCTTCAAATCCGTTTTCCCGATCATCAGCTACTCCGGCAATGCTGCGCTGGAGTACGTCGGTTATCGCCTGGGCGAACCGGCATTTGATGTCAAAGAATGCGTATTGCGCGGTGTAACTTTCGCCGTACCTTTGCGGGTAAAAGTGCGCCTGATCATTTTCGACAAAGAATCGTCGAACAAAGCGATCAAGGACATCAAAGAGCAAGAAGTCTACATGGGTGAAATTCCCCTGATGACTGAAAACGGTACCTTCGTAATCAACGGTACCGAGCGTGTTATCGTTTCCCAGCTGCACCGTTCCCCGGGCGTGTTCTTCGACCACGACCGCGGCAAGACGCACAGCTCCGGCAAACTGCTGTACTCGGCTCGCATCATTCCTTACCGCGGTTCGTGGCTGGACTTCGAATTCGACCCGAAAGACTGCGTCTTCGTACGTATCGACCGCCGTCGCAAGCTGCCGGCCTCGGTACTGCTGCGTGCACTCGGTTACACCACCGAAGAAGTGCTGGACGCGTTCTACACCACCAACGTATTCCACCTGAGCGGCGAAACCCTCAGCCTGGAACTGATTGCATCGCGTCTGCGTGGTGAAATTGCCGTTCTGGACATCCAGGATGAAAAAGGCAAGGTCATCGTTGAGCAGGGCCGCCGTATTACCGCGCGCCACATCAACCAGATCGAAAAAGCCGGTATCAAGACGCTGGACGTGCCGCTGGACTACGTCCTGGGCCGCACTACCGCCAAGGCTATCGTGCACCCGGCCACCGGTGAAATCCTGGCTGAATGTAACACCGAGCTGAACACTGAAGTCCTGGCCAAAATCGCCAAGGCCCAGGTCGTTCGCATCGAGACCCTGTACACCAACGACATCGACTGCGGTCCGTTCGTCTCCGACACGCTGAAGATCGACTCCACCAGCAACCAGTTGGAAGCGCTGGTCGAGATCTATCGCATGATGCGTCCAGGCGAGCCGCCAACCAAAGACGCTGCCGAAACCCTGTTCAACAACCTGTTCTTCAGCCCTGAGCGCTATGACCTGTCTGCGGTCGGCCGGATGAAGTTCAACCGTCGTATCGGTCGTACCGAGATCGAAGGTTCGGGCGTGCTGTGCAAGGAAGACATCGTCGCGGTACTGAAGACCCTGGTCGACATCCGTAACGGTAAAGGCATCGTCGATGACATCGACCACCTGGGTAACCGTCGTGTTCGCTGCGTAGGCGAAATGGCCGAGAACCAGTTCCGCGTTGGCCTGGTACGTGTTGAGCGTGCGGTCAAAGAGCGTCTGTCGATGGCCGAAAGCGAAGGCCTGATGCCGCAAGACCTGATCAACGCCAAGCCAGTGGCTGCGGCGGTGAAAGAGTTCTTCGGTTCCAGCCAGCTGTCGCAGTTCATGGACCAGAACAACCCGCTGTCCGAGATCACCCACAAGCGTCGTGTCTCCGCACTCGGCCCTGGCGGTCTGACTCGTGAGCGCGCAGGCTTCGAAGTCCGTGACGTACACCCGACTCACTACGGTCGTGTCTGCCCGATTGAAACGCCGGAAGGTCCGAACATCGGTCTGATCAACTCCCTGGCTGCATACGCTCGCACCAACCAGTACGGCTTCCTGGAAAGCCCGTACCGCGTGGTGAAAGAGGGTGTGGTCACCGACGAGATCGTGTTCCTGTCCGCTATTGAAGAAGCCGATCACGTGATCGCGCAGGCTTCGGCGACCATGAACGAGCAGAAAGTCCTGATCGACGAGCTGGTCGCCGTACGTCACCTGAACGAATTCACCGTCAAGGCGCCGGAAGACGTCACCTTGATGGACGTATCGCCGAAGCAGGTTGTGTCGGTTGCTGCGTCGCTGATTCCGTTCCTCGAGCACGACGACGCCAACCGTGCGTTGATGGGTTCGAACATGCAGCGTCAAGCTGTACCAACCCTGCGCGCTGACAAGCCGCTGGTAGGTACCGGCATGGAGCGTAACGTAGCTCGTGACTCCGGCGTTTGCGTCGTGGCTCGTCGTGGTGGCGTGATCGATTCTGTCGACGCCAGCCGTATCGTGGTTCGTGTTGCCGATGACGAAGTTGAAACCGGTGAAGCCGGTGTCGACATCTACAACCTGACCAAATACACCCGCTCGAACCAGAACACCTGCATCAACCAGCGTCCGCTGGTGCGTAAAGGTGATCGCGTTCAGCGTAGCGACATCATGGCCGACGGCCCGTCCACCGACATGGGTGAACTGGCGCTGGGTCAGAACATGCGCATTGCGTTCATGGCATGGAACGGCTTCAACTTCGAAGACTCCATCTGCCTGTCCGAGCGTGTGGTTCAGGAAGACCGTTTCACCACGATCCACATTCAGGAACTGACCTGCGTGGCGCGTGACACCAAGCTTGGCCCAGAGGAAATCACTGCGGACATCCCGAACGTGGGTGAAGCTGCACTGAACAAGCTGGACGAAGCCGGTATCGTTTACGTAGGTGCTGAAGTAGGCGCAGGCGACATCCTGGTCGGCAAGGTCACTCCGAAAGGCGAGACCCAGCTGACTCCGGAAGAAAAACTGCTGCGTGCAATCTTCGGTGAAAAAGCCAGCGACGTTAAAGACACCTCCCTGCGTGTGCCAACCGGCACCAAAGGTACTGTCATCGACGTACAGGTCTTCACCCGTGACGGCGTTGAGCGTGATGCTCGTGCACTGTCGATCGAGAAGTCCCAGCTGGACGAGATCCGCAAGGATCTGAACGAAGAGTTCCGCATCGTTGAAGGCGCGACTTTCGAACGTCTGCGTTCCGCTCTGGTAGGCCACAAGGCTGAAGGCGGCGCCGGTCTTAAGAAAGGTCAGGACATCACCGACGAAGTGCTCGACGGTCTTGAGCATGGCCAGTGGTTCAAACTGCGCATGGCTGAAGATGCTCTGAACGAGCAGCTCGAGAAGGCTCAGGCCTACATCGTTGATCGTCGCCGTCTGCTGGACGACAAGTTCGAAGACAAGAAGCGCAAACTGCAGCAGGGCGATGACCTGGCTCCAGGCGTGCTGAAGATCGTCAAGGTTTACCTGGCAATCCGTCGTCGCATCCAGCCAGGCGACAAGATGGCCGGTCGTCACGGTAACAAGGGTGTGGTCTCCGTGATCATGCCGGTTGAAGACATGCCGCACGATGCCAATGGCACCCCGGTCGACGTAGTCCTCAACCCGCTGGGCGTACCTTCGCGTATGAACGTTGGTCAGATCCTTGAAACCCACTTGGGCCTCGCGGCCAAGGGTCTGGGCGAGAAGATCAACCGGATGGTCGAAGAGCAGCGTAAAGTCGCTGAACTGCGTACCTTCCTGGACGAGATCTACAACCAGATCGGCGGGCGTAACGAAGATCTGGACAGCTTCTCCGATCAGGAAATCCTCGATCTGGCGAACAACCTGCGTGGCGGCGTTCCTATGGCCACCCCAGTGTTCGACGGCGCCAAGGAAAGCGAAATCAAGGCCATGCTGAAACTGGCAGACCTGCCGGAAAGCGGCCAGATGCAGCTGACTGACGGCCGTACCGGCAACAAGTTCGAGCGTCCGGTTACCGTTGGCTACATGTACATGCTGAAGCTGAACCACTTGGTAGACGACAAGATGCACGCGCGTTCTACCGGTTCTTACAGCCTGGTTACCCAGCAGCCGCTGGGTGGTAAGGCGCAGTTCGGTGGTCAGCGTTTCGGGGAGATGGAGGTCTGGGCACTGGAAGCATACGGTGCTGCTTACACTCTGCAAGAAATGCTCACAGTGAAGTCGGACGATGTGAACGGCCGTACCAAGATGTACAAGAACATCGTGGATGGCGATCACCGTATGGAGCCGGGCATGCCCGAGTCTTTCAACGTGTTGATCAAGGAAATTCGTTCCCTCGGCATCGATATCGATCTGGAAACCGAATAACACGTGACGCGAATCGAGAGCGGGGCAGGATTGCCCGCTCTCTGCTCCGCCAGGAGGAAAGGCCTTGAAAGACCTACTGAATTTGCTGAAAAACCAGGGTCAAGTCGAAGAGTTCGACGCCATCCGTATCGGATTGGCCTCGCCGGAGATGATCCGCTCGTGGTCGTTCGGTGAAGTTAAAAAACCGGAAACCATCAACTACCGTACGTTCAAACCTGAGCGTGACGGCCTGTTCTGCGCCAAGATCTTTGGCCCGGTAAAGGATTACGAGTGCCTGTGCGGTAAGTACAAGCGCTTGAAGCACCGTGGTGTGATCTGCGAGAAGTGCGGCGTTGAAGTTGCACTGGCCAAGGTTCGTCGTGAGCGCATGGCGCACATCGAACTGGCTTCGCCGGTTGCCCACATCTGGTTCCTGAAATCGCTGCCGTCGCGTATCGGCCTGCTGATGGACATGACCCTGCGTGATATCGAGCGCGTTCTCTACTTCGAGAGCTATGTCGTTATCGATCCAGGCATGACCACCCTTGAAAAAGGTCAGCTGCTGAACGACGAGCAGTACTTCGAAGCGCTGGAAGAGTTCGGTGACGATTTCGATGCCCGCATGGGTGCCGAAGCTGTCCGTGAACTGCTGCACGCTATCGACCTGGAACACGAGATTGGCCGTCTGCGCGAAGAGATTCCGCAAACCAACTCGGAAACCAAGATCAAGAAGCTGTCCAAGCGTCTGAAGTTGATGGAAGCCTTCCAGGGTTCCGGCAACCTGCCAGAGTGGATGGTGCTGACCGTTCTGCCGGTTCTGCCGCCAGATCTGCGTCCACTGGTCCCGCTGGATGGCGGTCGTTTCGCGACTTCCGACCTCAACGATCTGTATCGTCGAGTGATCAACCGTAACAACCGCTTGAAGCGTCTGCTCGATCTGTCCGCTCCGGACATCATCGTGCGCAACGAAAAGCGTATGTTGCAGGAAGCGGTCGATGCACTGCTCGACAACGGTCGTCGTGGCCGCGCTATCACCGGTTCCAACAAGCGTCCTCTGAAATCCCTGGCTGACATGATCAAGGGTAAGCAGGGTCGTTTCCGTCAGAACTTGCTCGGTAAGCGTGTTGACTACTCCGGTCGTTCGGTAATTACCGTAGGTCCGACCCTGCGTCTGCACCAGTGCGGTCTGCCGAAGAAGATGGCTCTGGAGCTGTTCAAGCCGTTCATTTTCGGCAAGCTGGAAATGCGCGGTCTGGCGACCACCATCAAAGCGGCCAAGAAAATGGTCGAGCGCGAGCTGCCAGAGGTTTGGGACGTTCTCGCTGAAGTGATTCGCGAACACCCGGTCCTGCTCAACCGTGCACCGACCCTTCACCGTCTGGGTATCCAGGCGTTTGAACCGGTACTGATCGAAGGTAAGGCTATTCAGCTGCACCCGCTGGTCTGCGCCGCGTACAACGCCGACTTCGACGGCGACCAAATGGCCGTGCACGTACCGCTGACACTGGAAGCCCAGTTGGAAGCGCGTGCGTTGATGATGTCGACCAACAACATTCTGTCGCCAGCCAACGGTGAGCCAATCATCGTTCCGTCGCAGGACGTTGTATTGGGTCTGTACTACATGACCCGTGAAGCGATCAACGCCAAAGGCGAAGGTCGCGTGTTTGCGGATCTGCAGGAAGTCGACCGTGTATTCCGTGCCGGCGAAGCCGCACTGCATGCCAAGGTCAAGGTTCGTATCAACGAAACCGTCAACGACCGTGACGGCAACAGCGTGAGCGGTACCCGTATCGTCGACACTACTGTCGGCCGTGCGCTGCTGTTCCAGGTTGTGCCAAAAGGTCTGTCGTACGACGTCGTCAACCTGCCGATGAAGAAGAAGGCGATCTCCAAGCTGATCAACCAGTGCTACCGCGTGGTTGGTCTGAAAGAGACCGTGATCTTCGCTGACCAGTTGATGTACACCGGTTTCGCTTACTCGACTATCTCGGGTGTTTCCATCGGTGTTAACGACTTCGTTATCCCGGATGAAAAAGCCCGCATCATCGGTGCAGCCACCGACGAAGTGAAAGAGATCGAGAGCCAGTACGCCTCCGGCCTGGTAACCCAGGGCGAGAAGTACAACAAAGTGATCGACCTTTGGTCGAAAGCGAACGATGAAGTTTCCAAGGCGATGATGGCTAACCTCTCGAAAGAGAAAGTCATCGACCGTCATGGCGACGAAGTCGACCAGGAGTCTTTCAACTCGATGTACATGATGGCCGACTCGGGTGCGCGGGGTTCCGCTGCACAGATTCGTCAGCTGGCCGGTATGCGTGGTCTGATGGCCAAGCCGGACGGTTCCATCATTGAAACGCCGATTACTGCGAACTTCCGTGAAGGTCTGAGCGTACTCCAGTACTTCATCTCGACTCACGGTGCTCGTAAGGGTCTGGCGGATACCGCGTTGAAAACCGCTAACTCCGGTTACCTGACTCGTCGTCTGGTAGACGTGGCGCAGGATCTGGTGGTAACCGAGATCGATTGCGGCACCGAACACGGTCTGCTCATGACTCCGCACATTGAAGGCGGTGACGTTGTAGAACCGTTGGGTGAGCGCGTATTGGGTCGTGTTATTGCCCGTGACGTGTTCAAGCCGGGTACCGAGGACGTTATCGTTCCTGCCGGCACTCTGGTTGACGAGAAGTGGGTCGAATTCATCGAGCTGAACAGCATCGACGAAGTGATCGTGCGTTCGCCGATCAGTTGCGAAACCCGCTACGGCATCTGCGCCAAGTGCTACGGTCGCGATCTGGCTCGTGGTCACCAGGTGAACATTGGTGAAGCGGTCGGCGTTATCGCCGCCCAGTCCATCGGTGAGCCGGGTACCCAGCTGACCATGCGTACGTTCCACATCGGTGGTGCGGCAAGCCGTACTTCCGCTGCCGACAGCGTTCAGGTGAAGAATGGCGGTACCGTCCGTCTGCACAACCTGAAGCACGTTGAGCGAGTGGATGGTCACCTGGTTGCTGTGTCCCGTTCCGGTGAGCTGGCGATTGCTGACGACTTCGGTCGTGAGCGCGAGCGTTACAAGCTGCCGTACGGTGCTGTGATTTCGGTTAAAGAAGGTGACAAGGTCGACGCTGGCGCAATCGTGGCCAAGTGGGATCCGCACACTCACCCGATCGTTACCGAAATGAAAGGTACCGTTACCTACGTGGGCATGGAAGAAGGGATCACGATCAAGCGTCAGACTGACGAATTGACCGGTATGACCAACATTGAAGTTCTCGACGCGAAAGATCGTCCAGCAGCGGGCAAAGAAATTCGTCCAGCAGTGAAGATGGTCGACGACAACGGCAAGGATCTGTTGCTGCCAGGCACTGACGTTATCGCTCAGTACTTCCTGCCAGCCAACGCCCTGGTCGGTGTAGCGGACGGTGCGAAGATTGCGATCGGTGACGTTATCGCTCGTATTCCGCAGGAAACTTCGAAGACTCGTGACATCACCGGTGGTCTGCCGCGTGTTGCCGACCTGTTCGAAGCTCGTCGTCCGAAAGAAGCGTCGATTCTGGCTGAAGTCAGCGGCACCATCGCGTTCGGTAAAGAGACCAAAGGCAAGCGCCGTCTGGTCATTACCCCGAACGACGGTAGCGATCCGTACGAAGAGCTGATTCCGAAGTGGCGTCACCTGAACGTCTTCGAAGGCGAACAGGTAAACCGCGGCGAAGTTATCTCCGACGGTCCAAGCGATCCGCACGACATCCTGCGTCTGCTGGGTGTGAGCGCGCTGGCCAAGTACATCGTCAACGAGATCCAGGACGTTTATCGTCTGCAAGGCGTGAAGATCAACGACAAGCACATCGAGACCATCCTGCGTCAGATGCTGCGCAAAGTTGAGATCGCTGAATCTGGCGATTCCAGTTTCATCAAGGGCGACCAGATGGAGCTGACTCACGTACTGGTAGAAAACGAGCGTCTGGGTGCGGAAGACAAGTTTGTCTCCAAGTACACTCGCGTTCTGTTGGGTATCACCAAGGCGTCGTTGTCCACCGAATCGTTCATCTCGGCGGCTTCCTTCCAGGAAACCACCCGCGTACTGACCGAAGCGGCAGTCACCGGCAAGCGCGATTACCTGCGCGGCCTGAAAGAAAACGTAGTCGTGGGTCGTCTGATCCCGGCCGGTACCGGTCTTGCCTATCACAGCGAGCGCAAGCGTCGTCGTGAAGCAGACAAGCCGTTGCGCGTAAGCGCCAGTGAAGTGGAAGCTGCACTGACCGAAGCGCTGAACTCGAGCGGTAACTGAGTTCTGCGATAAATGAGCGTAAGGCCCTGGTCGCTCCGTTCATCGAATCGAGACATTTAGTCGAGGTTTGATGGGCGGGGAGGTCGGGGCCTTGCCTTGACTGGGGCCAAGATCCTCTTTAGACTCTTGATCCCCTAAATTTGGCGGGAATTCGTTCCTGCCATTTTGCTTTTCTTGCAAGACAATAGCGTCGCAAGACAACAGTGGAGCTAGTAGATGGCAACTATCAACCAGCTGGTACGTCAGCCGCGTAAGCGTATCGTCGAGAAATCCGACGTACCTGCGCTGCAGAACTGCCCGCAACGTCGTGGCGTGTGCACCCGTGTGTACACCACCACGCCGAAAAAACCTAACTCGGCACTGCGTAAAGTATGCCGTGTGCGTCTGACCAACGGTTTCGAGGTTTCCTCGTACATCGGCGGTGAAGGCCACAACCTGCAAGAGCACAGCGTGGTACTGATCCGCGGCGGTCGTGTAAAAGACTTGCCAGGTGTTCGTTACCACACCGTTCGCGGCTCCTTGGATACTTCCGGCGTTAAAGGTCGTAACCAGGGTCGTTCGAAGTACGGTACCAAGCGTCCGAAGTAATCGGTCGTTTTGCAGATTTTTATTTTATTGAGTCGATAAGAGTAAGGTCGGGCACGCATCCTCTGGATCTGTCCCGAGCTAACCTGAAGACCGCTTGAGGGCTTATCATGCCAAGACGTCGCGTAGCAGCAAAGCGTGAGATTCTGGACGATCCGAAATACGGAAGCCAGATCCTCGCCAAATTCATGAACCACGTTATGGAAAGCGGCAAGAAAGCCGTTGCCGAGCGTATCGTTTATGGTGCCCTGGAAACCGTTGCGGCCCGTAAGGCTGGCACCGATCCCCTGGAACTCTTCGAAAAAGCACTCGACGCCATCGCTCCGCTGGTCGAAGTGAAGTCGCGCCGCGTTGGTGGTGCTACTTACCAGGTTCCGGTCGAGGTTCGTCCTTCCCGTCGTAACGCTCTGGCAATGCGCTGGTTGGTAGACTTCGCACGCAAGCGTGGCGAGAAGTCTATGGCTCTGCGTTTGGCTGGCGAACTGCTGGATGCTGCTGAAGGTAAAGGTGCTGCTGTTAAGAAGCGTGAAGACGTGCACCGTATGGCCGAAGCTAACAAAGCTTTCTCGCACTACCGCTTCTAATTTTAGCTTCACTAATTTTGCGAGGGCTTTATGGCTCGTACTACTCCGATTAGCCGCTACCGTAACATCGGTATCGTCGCTCACGTGGATGCTGGTAAAACCACCACCACCGAGCGCGTACTGTTTTACACCGGCAAAAGTCACAAAATGGGCGAGGTGCATGACGGCGCCGCGACCACAGACTGGATGGTTCAGGAGCAGGAGCGTGGTATTACCATTACTTCTGCTGCCATTACCGCCTTCTGGAAAGGTTCCGAGAAGCAGTACTCTCACGAGCACCGTTTCAACGTAATCGATACCCCGGGCCACGTAGACTTCACCATTGAAGTAGAGCGCTCCCTGCGCGTACTCGACGGCGCTGTCGTTGTGTTCTGCGGTACTTCGGGTGTTGAGCCGCAGTCGGAAACCGTATGGCGTCAAGCCAACAAGTACGGTGTTCCACGTCTTGTTTACGTAAACAAGATGGACCGTGCTGGCGCCAACTTCCTGCGCGTGATCGGTCAGATCAAACAGCGTCTGGGTCACACCCCGGTGCCGATCCAGCTGGCCATCGGTTCGGAAGACAACTTTCAGGGTCAGATCGATCTGATCAACATGCAAGCTGTCTACTGGAACGACTCTGACAAAGGTATGGTCCCTGTTCGCAAGGACATCCCTGCCGAGCTGCAAGAGCTGGCTGAAGAGTGGCGCAACAACATGGTTGAAGCTGCCGCCGAAGCCAACGAAGAGCTGATGAACAAGTACCTGGAAGGCGAAGAGCTGTCGATCGAAGAGATCAAGGCTGCTTTGCGTCAGCGTACCATCGCCGGCGAAATCGTTCTGGCCGTTTGCGGTTCTTCGTTCAAGAACAAGGGCGTTCCCCTGGTTCTCGACGCCGTTATCGACTACCTGCCTGCTCCGACCGACATTCCTGCTATCAAGGGTACCAACCCTGATAACGAGGAAGAAGAGATGGAGCGTCATGCAGACGACAGCGAGCCTTTCGCGGCTCTGGCGTTCAAGATCGCTACTGACCCATTCGTGGGTACTCTGACTTTCGTCCGCGTTTACTCGGGCGTGTTGAACTCCGGCGACGGCGTGATCAACTCGGTCAAAGGCAAGAAAGAGCGCGTGGGTCGTATGGTGCAAATGCACGCAAACGCCCGTGAAGAGATCAAGGAAGTACGCGCTGGCGACATCGCGGCCCTGATCGGCATGAAGGACGTCACCACTGGTGAAACCCTCTGCAACGCTGACAAGCCAATCATCCTGGTTCGCATGGACTTCCCGGAGCCGGTTATTTCGGTTGCCGTAGAGCCTAAGACCAAGGATGACCAGGAAAAAATGGGTATCGCTCTGGGCAAACTTGCTCAGGAAGACCCGTCTTTCCGCGTTAAAACTGATGAAGAGACTGGTCAGACGATCATCTCCGGCATGGGCGAGTTGCACCTGGACATCCTGGTTGACCGGATGCGCCGTGAGTTCAACGTCGAAGCCAACATCGGCAAGCCTCAGGTTTCGTATCGTGAGCGCATCACGAAGAGCTGTGAAATCGAAGGCAAGTTCGTTCGTCAGTCCGGTGGTCGCGGCCAGTTTGGTCACTGCTGGATCCGTTTTGCTCCTGCTGACGAAGGTCAGGAAGGTCTGCAGTTCGTGAACGAAGTAGTAGGTGGTGTGGTTCCTAAGGAATACATCCCGGCTATCCAGAAGGGTATCGAAGAGCAGATGAAGAACGGCGTTGTTGCCGGCTATCCGCTGATCGGCCTGAAGGCTACCGTGTTCGATGGTTCTTACCACGACGTCGACTCCAACGAGATGGCGTTTAAAGTGGCTGCTTCCATGGCGACCAAGCAACTGGCCCAGAAGGGTGGTGGTGAGTTGCTCGAGCCGATCATGGCGGTAGAGGTTGTTACGCCTGAAGACTATATGGGTGATGTGATGGGCGACCTTAACCGTCGTCGCGGCATGATCCAGGGTATGGAAGACACAGTGTCCGGCAAGGTTATCCGTGCCGAGGTTCCACTGGGTGAGATGTTCGGTTATGCGACCGACGTTCGTTCCATGTCCCAGGGTCGCGCAAGCTACTCTATGGAATTCAAAAAATACGATACGGCTCCGTCGCACATCGTCGAATCCGTAACCAAAAAACAAGGCTGATTCAGCCCCTTTAGGCTAGGAGTTAATTGTCGTGGCTAAAGAAAAATTTGATCGTTCCCTACCGCACGTCAACGTTGGCACCATTGGTCACGTTGACCACGGTAAAACCACTCTGACTGCTGCTCTGACTCGCGTTTGCTCCGAAGTATTCGGTTCGGCAATCGTTGACTTCGACAAGATCGACAGCGCGCCAGAAGAAAAAGCTCGTGGTATCACCATCAACACCGCGCACGTTGAATACAACTCGCTGATCCGTCACTACGCTCACGTTGACTGCCCAGGTCACGCTGACTATGTGAAGAACATGATCACCGGTGCTGCCCAGATGGACGGCGCAATCCTGGTTTGCTCGGCCGCTGATGGTCCGATGCCACAAACCCGTGAGCACATCCTGCTGTCCCGTCAGGTAGGCGTTCCGTACATCGTGGTTTACTTGAACAAGGCTGACCTGGTAGACGACGCTGAGCTGCTGGAACTGGTTGAGATGGAAGTGCGCGATCTGCTGAGCACTTACGACTTCCCGGGTGACGACACTCCGATCATCATCGGTTCTGCTCGTATGGCTCTGGAAGGCAAAGACGATAACGAAATGGGCACCACGTCCGTTCGTAAGCTGGTTGAGACTCTGGACAGCTACATCCCGGATCCAGTCCGTGTTATCGACAAGCCGTTCCTGATGCCAATCGAAGACGTATTCTCGATCTCCGGTCGCGGTACTGTTGTAACCGGTCGTATCGAGCGCGGTATCGTCAAGGTTCAGGATCCACTGGAAATCGTTGGTCTGCGTGACACCACCGTCACCACCTGCACCGGTGTTGAAATGTTCCGTAAGCTGCTCGACGAAGGTCGTGCTGGCGAGAACTGCGGCGTTCTGCTGCGTGGTACCAAGCGTGACGACGTTGAGCGTGGCCAGGTTCTGGTCAAGCCGGGTTCGGTCAAGCCGCACACCAAGTTCGAAGCTGAAGTGTACGTACTGAGCAAAGAAGAAGGCGGTCGTCACACTCCGTTCTTCAAAGGCTACCGTCCACAGTTCTACTTCCGTACTACTGACGTGACTGGTAACTGCGAATTGCCGGAAGGCGTTGAGATGGTAATGCCGGGCGACAACATCAAAATGGTTGTTACCCTGATCAAAACCATCGCAATGGAAGACGGCCTGCGTTTCGCTATTCGCGAAGGCGGCCGTACCGTTGGTGCTGGCGTTGTAGCTAAAATCATCGAGTAATTATCTCTTCTGAGATAGCTCCATGTTTTGAGAGGGCCCCCGCTTAGCGGGGGCCTTTTTTATTGGGTTGACACCTATCAGGGGCGTCTATAGAATTGCGCCTCCTTTTAACGGGCGTATTGCGCTCGGTGGGAATAGCAGCCGGAGTCTGAAATCCAATGCAAAATCAGCAAATCCGTATCAGGTTGAAGGCTTTTGACCATCGCCTGATCGACCAATCAACCCAGGAAATCGTGGAAACCGCGAAACGTACTGGTGCTCAAGTGCGTGGTCCAATTCCACTGCCTACCCGTAAAGAGCGGTTCACCGTTCTGGTTTCCCCGCACGTCAACAAAGACGCGCGCGACCAGTACGAGATCCGCACTCATAAGCGTGTACTGGACATCGTCCAGCCAACGGATAAAACCGTTGATGCGCTGATGAAGCTTGATCTTGCGGCCGGTGTGGAAGTGCAGATCAGCCTCGGCTAAGACTCGGTCTTGGTCGTGTAACGCTCTGAAATGGGCGGCCATAGCGGGTGAAAGCCCCGTACACTCATGAGGTTTACAACATGACTATTGGTGTAGTCGGTCGTAAATGCGGTATGACCCGTATTTTCACCGAAGAAGGTGTCTCCATTCCGGTCACGGTCATTGAGATCGAGCCGAATCGCGTCACCCAGTTCAAAACTGAAGAGACCGATGGCTATCGTGCAGTGCAAGTCACTGTAGGCGAGCGTCGTGCTTCGCGTGTAACAGCAGCTCAGGCTGGCCACTTCGCTAAAGCGAACGTTGCCGCTGGTCGCACTACCATGGAGTTCCGTCTTGAAGAAGGCGAGTACCAGGCTGGCGATCTGATCAACGCTGAAATTTTTGCCGCTGGTCAACTGGTTGATGTAACCGGTCAGTCCAAGGGTAAAGGCTTCCAGGGTACGATCAAGCGTTGGAATTTCCGCGGGCAAGATAACACCCACGGTAACTCCGTATCCCACCGCGTCCCAGGCTCTATCGGCCAGTGCCAGACTCCTGGTCGTGTATTCAAGGGCAAAAAAATGTCCGGTCATATGGGCGCTGAGCGCGTGACCGTGCAGTCCCTGGAAGTAGTGCGCGTGGACGCTGAACGCAATCTGTTGTTGGTCAAGGGTGCTGTTCCTGGCGCTACTGGCGGCAACCTGGTTGTACGTCCGGCAGCCAAGGCTCGCGGTTAAGGGGAAGCTGACATGCAATTAAATGTAAATGACGCTCAAGCGATCGAAGTTTCCGAACTGACATTTGGCGGCGAATTCAACGAGACGCTGGTTCACCAAGCAGTCGTGGCCTACATGGCCGGCGGCCGTCAGGGTAGCAAGCAGCAGAAGACCCGTTCCGACGTTCGTGGTGGCGGCAAGCGCCCATGGCGTCAGAAAGGTACTGGCCGTGCTCGTGCCGGTACTATCCGTAGCCCAATCTGGCGTGGCGGCGGTACCACTTTCGCAGCTCGTCCACAGGATCACTCCCAGAAGCTGAACAAGAAGATGTATCGCGCAGCAATGCGTTCCATCCTTGCTGAGCTGGTGCGTACTGATCGTCTGGTCGTGGTTCAGGATTTCGCTGTTGAAACTCCGAAAACCAAAGATCTGCTGGGCAAACTGAACAACATGAGCCTGACCGACGTTCTGATCGTGTCGGACGCTGTTGATCAGAACCTGTACCTGGCTGCTCGCAACCTGCCGCACGTAGATGTACGTGATGTGCAAGGTTCCGATCCAGTTAGTCTGATCGCATACGACAAGGTGTTGATCACCGTGTCGGCCGTGAAGAAATTCGAGGAGCTGCTGGGATGAACCAGGAACGCGTATTTAAAGTTCTGCTTGGCCCGCACGTTTCCGAGAAGGCTACGGTTCTGGCAGACAAGAAAGGCCAGTTCGTTTTCAAGGTTGCTACTGACGCAACCAAGCTGGAAATCAAGAAGGCCGTCGAAAGCCTGTTCAGCGTGAAAGTTGAGCGTGTTACTACCCTGAACGTTCTGGGTAAGAGCAAGCGCACAGCTCGCGGTCTGGGCAAGCGCAATGACTGGAAGAAGGCAGTTATCTCCCTTCAGCCAGGCCAAGATCTCGATTTCAGCAGCAGTGCTGAGTAAGGAAGGGGTGCATCATGGCAATCGTTAAATGCAAACCGACTTCCCCTGGCCGCCGTTTTGTGGTCAAGGTGGTCAACCAGGAGCTGCATAAAGGCGCTCCTCACGCACCGCTGCTCGAGAAAAAATCGAAGACTGGTGGTCGTAACAACAATGGCCGTATTACCACGCGTCACATCGGTGGTGGTCATAAGCAGCATTATCGTATGGTCGATTTCCGTCGCAACGACAAAGATGGCATCGTCGCCACTGTCGAGCGTATCGAATACGATCCAAACCGTACTGCTCACATCGCACTGCTTTGCTACGCAGACGGCGAGCGCCGCTACATCATCGCCCCTAAAGGCGTGAGTGCTGGCGACCAGCTGATCGCGGGCGCTCTGGCTCCAATCAAGCCAGGCAACGCTCTGCAACTGCGCAACATTCCAGTCGGTTCTACCGTACACGGCATCGAATTGAAGCCAGGTAAAGGTGCACAGATCGCTCGTTCCGCTGGTGCTTCGGCTCAGTTGATCGCTCGTGAAGGTGTCTACGTGACCCTGCGCCTGCGTTCCGGTGAAATGCGTAAAGTCCTGGCTGAATGCCGTGCGACCCTGGGCGAAGTCTCGAACTCCGAGCACAGCCTGCGTTCGCTGGGTAAAGCCGGTGCCAAGCGCTGGCGTGGCGTTCGCCCAACCGTTCGTGGTGTTGCCATGAACCCGGTTGACCACCCACATGGTGGTGGTGAAGGTCGTACCTCTGGTGGTCGTCATCCGGTATCGCCATGGGGCTTCCCGACTAAGGGCGCGAAGACTCGTGGTAATAAGCGTACCGACAAAATGATCGTCCGTCGTCGCAAGTAAATAGAGGGATACGACAGTGCCACGTTCTCTGAAAAAAGGTCCTTTTATTGATCTTCACCTACTGAAGAAGATCGAAGTGGCGGCGGAAAAGAACGATCGCAAACCAATTAAGACTTGGTCGCGTCGTTCGATGATCCTGCCACAAATGGTCGGTCTGACCATCGCAGTACACAACGGTCGTCAACACGTCCCAGTTCTCGTTAACGAAGACATGGTCGGCCACAAACTGGGCGAGTTCGCCGGTACCCGCACTTATCGCGGGCACGTGGCTGACAAGAAAGCCAAGCGTTAAGGGGTTAGGAAATGGAAGTAGCCGCTAAGTTGTCGGGCGCTCGAATCTCCGCCCAGAAAGCCCGCTTGGTCGCCGACCAGATCCGCGGGAAGAAGGTGGGCGAAGCGCTCAACCTGTTGGCTTTCAGCAGTAAGAAAGCCGCCGAGATCATGAAGAAAGTGCTGGAGTCGGCCGTAGCCAACGCCGAGCATAACGAAGGCGCAGACGTTGATGACCTGAAAGTCAGCACCGTTTTCGTCAACGAAGGGCGTTCGCTGAAGCGCATCATGCCACGTGCCAAAGGCCGTGCTGATCGCATCGTCAAGCGGTCTTGCCATATCACTGTCAAGGTTGCTGACAAGTAACGGAGTCGAAGAGATGGGTCAGAAAGTACATCCCATTGGCATTCGCCTGGGAATCGTCAAGGAGCACACCTCCGTCTGGTACGCAGACGGTCGGACTTATGCGGACTACTTGTTCGCAGATCTGAAAGTGCGTGAGTATCTCCAAGACAAACTAAAAAGCGCGTCCGTAAGCCGTATCGATATCCATCGTCCGGCACAAACTGCACGTATCACCATCCACACCGCTCGTCCAGGTATCGTTATCGGGAAGAAAGGTGAAGATGTTGAGAAACTGCGTCAGGACCTGACCAAGCAAATGGGTGTGCCTGTGCACATCAATATCGAAGAGATCCGCAAGCCGGAGCTCGACGGTATGCTGGTTGCGCAGAGCGTAGCTCAGCAGCTGGAGCGTCGTGTAATGTTCCGTCGCGCTATGAAGCGCGCAGTACAGAACGCCATGCGCATTGGTGCCAAAGGCATCAAAATCCAAGTGAGCGGTCGTCTCGGCGGTGCTGAAATCGCACGTACTGAATGGTATCGCGAAGGTCGTGTGCCATTGCACACCCTGCGTGCCGACATCGACTATGCCAACTACGAAGCTCACACCACCTACGGTGTGATCGGTGTAAAGGTTTGGATCTTCAAAGGCGAAGTTATTGGTGGTCGCCAAGAAGAACTGAAACCACAAGCACCAGCGCCTCGTAAAAAAGCTGCTAAGTAAGGGGTACGCCAAATGTTGCAACCAAAGCGTACGAAGTTCCGCAAGCAGATGACCGGCCACAACCGTGGTCTGGCTCAGCGCGGTAGCAAAGTCAGCTTCGGCGAGTTCGCGCTGAAGTCTGTAGCTCGTGGTCGTCTCACCGCTCGTCAGATCGAGTCAGCGCGTCGTGCTCTGACCCGTCACGTAAAACGTGGCGGCAAGATCTGGATCCGTGTATTCCCGGACAAGCCGATCTCCAAAAAACCTCTCGAGGTTCGTATGGGTAAAGGTAAGGGTAGTGTGGAGTACTGGGTTGCCCAGATTCAGCCAGGCAAAGTCCTGTATGAAATCGAGGGTGTTTCTGAAGAGCTGGCGCGTGAGGCTTTTGCCCTGGCTGCTGCAAAGCTGCCGCTCGCCACCGCCTTTGTTAAACGGACGGTGATGTGATGAAAGCGAATGAACTTCGTGAAAAATCCGCACAGCAGCTGAACGAGCAACTGCTCGGCTTGCTGCGCGACCAGTTCAATCTGCGTATGCAGAAAGCAACTGGCCAGTTGGGGCAGTCTCATCTGCTCTCGCAAGTTAAGCGTGACATCGCTCGCGTGAAGACTGTGCTCAACCAGCAGGCAGGTAAGTGATCATGGCTGAAGCCGAAAAAACTGTCCGTACGCTGACTGGCCGTGTTGTCAGCGACAAGATGGACAAAACCATCACCGTATTGATCGAGCGTCGCGTAAAGCACCCGATCTACGGTAAATACGTTAAGCGTTCGACTAAGCTGCACGCGCACGACGAAACCAATCAGTGCCACATCGGCGACAAAGTCACTATTCGTGAAACTCGTCCTATGGCCAAGACCAAGTCTTGGGCGCTGGTTGATGTTCTCGAACGCGCTGTGGAAGTCTAAGGACTAGGGGTCGGAGAAATTATATGATTCAGACTCAATCCATGCTCGATGTGGCCGATAACAGCGGCGCTCGCCGCGTTATGTGCATCAAGGTGCTGGGTGGCTCCCATCGTCGTTACGCTGGTATCGGTGACATCATCAAAGTTACCGTGAAGGAAGCAATTCCTCGCGGTAAAGTGAAAAAAGGCCAAGTGATGACTGCTGTTGTAGTCCGCACTCGTCACGGCGTACGTCGTGCTGATGGCTCCATTATCCGCTTTGATGGCAACGCTGCTGTTCTTCTGAACAACAAGCAAGAGCCGATCGGCACCCGTATCTTTGGGCCAGTGACCCGTGAACTTCGTACCGAGAAGTTCATGAAGATCGTCTCGCTCGCCCCAGAAGTGCTGTAAGGAGATCCGACATGCAAAAGATTCGTCGTGACGACGAGATCATCGTGATCGCCGGCAAAGACAAAGGTAAGCGCGGTAAGGTGCTCAAGGTTCTTGCTAATAACCGTCTGGTTGTTGGTGGTCTGAACCTGGTCAAGCGTCATACCAAGCCTAACCCGATGTCGGGCGTGCAAGGCGGTATCGTCGAAAAAGAAGCTCCACTGGACGCTTCTAACGTCGCCATTTTCAACGGCGAAACCAACAAGGCTGACCGCGTTGGTTTCAAAGTAGAAGATGGCAAGAAAATTCGTGTCTTCAAGTCGACCCAAAAAGCGGTTGATGCTTGAACACTGCTAGGTAGAAGACCATGGCACGACTAAAAGAGATTTACTGGAAGGAAATCGCACCGAAGCTTAAGGAAGAACTTAAGCTTTCGAACGTGATGGAAGTTCCACGCGTTACAAAAATCACCCTGAACATGGGTCTGGGCGAAGCAGTCGGTGACAAAAAAGTCATTGAGCATGCTGTTGCTGACCTGGAAAAGATCACCGGCCAAAAAGTCGTTGTGACCTACGCTCGTAAATCCATCGCTGGCTTCAAAGTCCGCGAAGGGTGGCCGATCGGCGTCAAGGTGACTCTGCGCCGTGAGCGTATGTACGAGTTCCTGGATCGTCTGCTGTCGATCTCCCTGCCTCGGGTTCGCGACTTCCGCGGCCTGAATGCCAAGTCCTTCGATGGTCGTGGCAACTACAGCATGGGCGTGAAAGAGCAGATCATTTTCCCGGAAATCGACTACGACAAGATCGATGCTCTCCGCGGTCTGGACATTACCCTGACCACCACTGCCAAGAACGATGATGAAGGCCGCGCTCTGCTGCGTGCTTTCAAATTCCCGTTCCGCAACTGATTGGAGTAGGAAAATGGCTAAGATGAGCATGAAGAACCGTGAGCTGAAGCGTCAGCTCACTGTTGCCAAGTACGCCACCAAGCGTGCAGCGCTGAAAGCTATCATCGTCGATCTGAACGCAAGTCCAGAAGCGCGTTGGGAAGCTACCGTAGCTCTGCAGAAGCAACCACGTGACGCAAGCGCTTCGCGCATGCGTAACCGTTGCCGCCTGACTGGTCGTCCGCACGGCGTTTACCGCAAGTTCGGCCTCGGCCGTAACAAGCTGCGTGAAGCTGCAATGCGTGGTGACGTTCCAGGTCTGGTTAAAGCCAGCTGGTAATCGCTGTCAAAGTCTCGGTGTTCGGGTTTGCAAGAACCTGACCACCGGTGACCTTGAATCTGAATCAAGCCCCTTTTGGGGCTTGATTCATTTCTGGGGTGTGTCTAGAATGACCGGCTCGCCTGAGCCCGTGTTTTTCTGCCCGGAAGTTCTCGGCGACAAGTAGTAGCCGCAAGGCTAATTTTTCTGTATTAGGAGCGTCTAGCCCATGAGTATGCAGGACCCGTTAGCGGACATGCTAACTCGAATCCGTAATGCCCAGATGGCTGAAAAGTCTGTCGTAAGCATGCCGTCTTCCACGTTGAAGGCTGCTGTAGCAAAAGTCCTGAAGGACGAAGGTTACATCGCGGATTTTCAGATCACCACCGACGCCAAGCCGTCGTTGTCCATCTCGCTGAAGTACTTCGAAGGCCGTCCGGTTATCGAAGAAGTGAAGCGCGTTAGTCGTCCAGGCCTGCGTCAGTACAAGTCCGTTGAAGAACTGCCGAAAGTTCGTGGCGGTCTTGGCGTGTCTATCGTCTCCACCAACAAAGGTGTGATGACGGATCGTGCTGCGCGCGCTGCCGGTGTCGGCGGCGAAGTTCTTTGCACTGTGTTCTAAGGGGGGATAAGCATGTCTCGCGTCGCTAAGAACCCCGTTAAGCTGCCAGCCGGTGTCGAAGTCAAATTCGCAGGCCAACAGCTTTCGGTGAAGGGTGCCAAGGGTACTCTTGAACTGAACATCCATTCGTCCGTTGAGATCGTTGAAGAAGCTGGTGAGCTGCGTTTCGCTGCTCGCAATGGCGATCAACAAACTCGCGCAATGGCCGGTACCACGCGTGCGTTGGTAAACAACATGGTCCAGGGCGTAAGCCAAGGCTTCGAGCGCAAGCTCCAGCTGGTCGGTGTTGGTTACAAAGCGCAAGCAAAAGGCACGGTTCTGAACCTTGCCCTTGGCTTCTCGCACCCAGTGGATTACGAACTGCCGGAAGGCATCACCGCTGAGACTCCTAGCCAGACCGATATCCTGATCAAGGGCATCGACAAGCAGCTGGTAGGTCAAGTGGCCGCTGAGATCCGCGACTTCCGTCCACCAGAGCCGTACAAAGGCAAAGGTGTGCGCTACGCGGACGAAGTCGTCCGTCGTAAAGAAGCCAAGAAGAAGTAGGGCATAGCAAATGACCGACAAAAAAGTTACTCGACTGCGTCGCGCTCGCAAAGCACGCCTGAAAATGCACGAACTCGAAGTCGTGCGTCTCTGCGTGTTCCGCTCGTCGCAGCACATCTACGCCCAGGTCATCTCGGCCGACGGCAACAAAGTCCTGGCAAGTGCCTCGACTTTGGATAAAGAACTGCGTGATGGTGCCACTGGCAACATCGACGCGGCCACAAAGGTTGGCCAGCTGGTCGCTACGCGTGCTAAGGCCGCTGGCGTCTCGCAAGTGGCTTTCGACCGCTCTGGCTTCAAGTACCACGGCCGCGTTAAAGCGCTGGCTGATGCTGCTCGTGAAGCTGGGCTGGAGTTCTAAGTTATGTCAAATAACGACCAAAAGCGCGACGAAGGCTACATCGAGAAGCTGGTTCAAGTTAACCGCGTAGCCAAAACCGTTAAAGGCGGCCGTATCTTCACTTTCACCGCG
Source organism: Pseudomonas sp. SWRI99 (assembly GCF_014270125.1). Classification (NCBI taxonomy): domain Bacteria; kingdom Pseudomonadati; phylum Pseudomonadota; class Gammaproteobacteria; order Pseudomonadales; family Pseudomonadaceae; genus Pseudomonas; species Pseudomonas sp. SWRI99. The sequence goes on from NZ_JABWQR010000030.1 coordinate 28,940, forward strand.
TTGACCGTGGTAGGTGATGGTAAAGGGCGTGTTGGCTTCGGCCGTGGCAAGTCACGTGAGGTGCCTGCTGCGATCCAGAAGGCAATGGAAGCTGCTCGCCGCAACATGATTCAAGTTGACCTGAACGGCACCACTCTGCAGTACGCAATGAAGTCCGGTCACGGCGCTTCGAAGGTGTACATGCAGCCTGCTTCTGAAGGTACCGGTATCATCGCTGGCGGCGCTATGCGTGCTGTCCTCGAAGTTGCTGGTGTGCAGAACGTTCTGGCCAAGTGCTATGGCTCGACTAACCCGGTAAACGTGGTTCACGCCACTTTCAAGGGTCTGAAGGCTATGCAATCTCCTGAGTCCATCGCTGCCAAGCGTGGTCTGACTGTCAAGGAGATCTTCTGATCATGGCTACCGTTAAAGTAACGCTGATCAAAAGCATGACCGGCCGCATCCCTAACCACAAACTGTGCGTTAAGGGTCTGGGTCTGCGTCGCATCGGTCACACTGTAGAAGTCCAGGATACTCCCGAGAATCGCGGGATGATCAACAAGGCTTACTACATGCTGCGTGTCGAGGGTTAATCGATGAAACTCAATGATCTGAGTCCAGCGCCGGGTTCCCGTCGCGAAAAGCATCGTCCGGGCCGTGGTATCGGTAGTGGTTTGGGCAAGACCGGTGGCCGTGGCCACAAAGGTCAGACCTCCCGCTCCGGTGGCACCATCGCTCCAGGCTTTGAAGGCGGTCAACAGCCGCTGCATCGTCGCCTGCCTAAGTTCGGTTTCGTTTCCCTGAAGGCCATGGACCGCGCAGAAGTGCGTCTGTCCGAGCTGGCTAAAGTGGAAGGCGACATCGTTACTGTGCAGTCCCTGAAAGATGCCAACGTGATCAACGTCAACGTACAGCGTGTGAAAATCATGCTGTCCGGTGAAGTGACTCGCGCTGTCACTATCGGCAAGGGAATCGGCGCCACCAAAGGTGCGCGTGCGGCTATCGAAGCAGCTGGCGGCAAGTTCGAGGAATAAATGGCTAAGCAAGGTGCTCTCTCTGCGCTCGGCAAAGGCGGTATGTCTGAACTCTGGGCTCGTCTGCGTTTTCTGTTCCTGGCGATTATCGTCTACCGAATAGGCGCACACATCCCGGTTCCAGGTATCAACCCGGACCGTCTCGCGGACCTGTTTCGACAGAATGAGGGGACCATTCTTAGCTTGTTCAACATGTTTTCCGGCGGCGCGCTGGAACGGATGAGCATCTTTGCACTGGGGATCATGCCGTATATTTCGGCATCGATCATCATGCAACTGATGACCGCCGTCAGCCCGCAGCTGGAGCAGTTGAAGAAGGAAGGTGAAGCTGGCCGTCGCAAGATCAGCCAGTACACCCGCTACCTCACCGTCGCTCTCGCTCTAGTCCAGGCCATTGGCATGTCCATTGGTCTGGCGGGGCAGGGCGTGGCGTTCACTGGTGACTTTGGCTTCCATTTCGTCGCGGTAACCACATTTGTGGCTGGTGCGATGTTCATGATGTGGCTGGGTGAGCAGATTACTGAGCGTGGTGTTGGCAACGGTATCTCGATGTTGATTTTTTCGGGTATCGTCGCCGGTCTTCCGAGAGCAATCGGGCAGTCTTTCGAGTCTGCGCGTCAGGGTGATATCAACATCTTCGCCTTGGTTGCCATCGGTTTGCTGGCAGTAGCGATTATCGGTTTCGTGGTGTTCATTGAGCGTGGTCAGCGTCGTATTGCTGTTCACTACGCCAAGCGTCAGCAGGGCCGTAAGGTCTTCGCTGCGCAGACTAGCCACTTGCCGCTGAAGGTGAACATGGCCGGTGTTATTCCGGCTATTTTCGCGAGCAGCATTTTGCTGTTCCCGGCTTCGTTGGGTGCCTGGTTCGGTCAGTCTGAAGGTATGGGCTGGTTGCAGGACATCTCGCAGTCGATCGCTCCTGGTCAGCCGTTGAATATTCTGCTGTTTAGTGCAGGGATTATTTTCTTCTGCTTCTTCTATACGGCGTTGATGTTCAATCCGAAAGACGTAGCGGAAAACCTGAAGAAGTCCGGTGCCTTTATTCCGGGCATTCGTCCAGGTGAGCAGTCTGCGCGCTACATTGATGGCGTTCTGACTCGCTTGACCCTGTTCGGTGCTCTTTACATGACGGCCGTGTGCTTGCTTCCCCAGTTCTTGGTGGTTGCAGCCAACGTACCGTTCTACCTTGGCGGGACCTCGTTGCTGATCGTGGTCGTGGTTGTGATGGACTTCATGTCCCAAGTACAATCGCACCTCGTTTCGCACCAGTACGAATCCCTGATGAAGAAAGCCAACCTGAAGGGTTACGGCAGCGGCATGTTGCGCTGAGTACCCATAAGGTTCGAGGAGTTGGTGATGAAAGTTCGTGCATCGGTGAAAAAGCTGTGCCGTAACTGCAAGATTATTCGCCGCGAAGGTGTTGTTCGAGTAATTTGCAGCGCGGAACCGCGTCACAAACAGCGCCAAGGCTGAGTGTGATTGTGCTTCAAGCCCGGTAGCTAGTGCGCTACCGGGTTGATTATTTGTTATTACAGCGATATTATCTCGCGCCCTATTTCTTGGCTTCCGGGGCGTAGGTAGCTGTCAATTGGAGTCCCACTGAATGGCCCGTATTGCAGGCGTTAACATTCCAGATAACAAGCATACTGTTATCTCGCTGACCTACATCTATGGTGTTGGTCGCACTACTGCACAGAAAATCTGTGCGGAAACTGGGGTAAACCCAGCAGCAAAGATCAAAGATCTGAGCGACGAGCAAATTGAACAGCTGCGTGGCGAAGTGGCGAAGTTCACCACTGAAGGTGACCTGCGTCGCGAAATCAACATGAAAATCAAGCGCTTGATGGACCTCGGTTGCTATCGCGGTCTGCGTCATCGTCGCGGTCTTCCAGTGCGCGGTCAGCGTACCAAGACCAACGCGCGTACCCGTAAAGGTCCGCGTAAGCCGATCCGCAAGTAATCGCCCCAGCGAATCGACAGGAATTTAATCATGGCAAAACCTGCTGCTCGTCCTCGTAAAAAAGTTAAAAAGACAGTGGTTGATGGCATCGCCCACATCCATGCATCTTTTAACAACACCATCGTGACCATCACCGACCGTCAAGGTAACGCTCTTTCCTGGGCTACCTCCGGTGGTTCGGGTTTCCGCGGTTCCCGCAAGTCCACCCCGTTTGCTGCTCAAGTAGCTGCTGAACGTGCTGGTCAAGCTGCGCTGGAATACGGCCTGAAAAACCTCGACGTCAACGTCAAAGGTCCAGGTCCAGGTCGTGAATCCGCAGTCCGCGCTTTGAACGGCTGTGGCTACAAGATCGCCAGCATCACCGACGTGACGCCAATCCCGCACAACGGGTGCCGTCCGCCGAAGAAGCGCCGCGTGTAATCCAGGAGATTGTAAAGAATGGCTCGTTACATTGGTCCAAAATGCAAACTCGCTCGTCGCGAAGGCACCGATCTCTTCCTGAAGAGCGGCGTGCGCGCGATCGAATCGAAGTGCAACATTGAAGCAGCACCTGGTATCCACGGCCAACGCCGCGGCCGCCAGTCCGACTACGGCACCCAACTGCGTGAAAAGCAGAAGGTCCGTCGTATCTACGGCGTTCTCGAGCGTCAGTTCAGCGGCTACTACAAAGAAGCTGCTGGCAAAAAAGGTGCAACCGGTGAAAACCTGCTGCAACTGCTCGAATGCCGTCTGGACAACGTTGTATACCGTATGGGCTTTGGTTCGACTCGTGCCGAATCCCGTCAGCTGGTATCGCACAAGTCGATCAGCGTCAACGGTCAGACCGTAAACGTTCCGTCGTATCAGGTTCGTGCTGGTGACGTGGTTGCAGTTCGCGAGAAAGCAAAAAACCAACTTCGCATTGTCCAAGCTCTCGATCTGTGTGCCCAACGTGGCCGCGTAGAATGGGTAGAAGTAGACACTGAGAAGAAGTCGGGCGTTTTCAAGAACGTTCCTGCTCGCAGTGATCTGTCCGCCGACATCAACGAAAGCCTGATTGTCGAGCTCTACTCCAAGTAAGGGCTAGAAAATAGGTGCATCCATGCAGATTTCGGTAAATGAGTTCCTGACACCCCGCCACATTGATGTGCAGGTTGTCAGTCCAACCCGCGCCAAGATCACTCTCGAGCCTCTCGAGCGTGGTTTTGGCCACACCCTGGGCAACGCGCTGCGACGCATCCTGTTGTCCTCAATGCCCGGCTGCGCAGTAGTCGAGGCCGAGATTGACGGTGTGCTCCACGAGTACAGCGCCATCGAAGGTGTACAGGAAGACGTAATTGAAATCCTGTTGAACCTTAAAGGTCTGGCCATCAAGCTGCACGGTCGTGACGAAGTTACGCTGACCTTGTCGAAGAAGGGTTCGGGGGTGGTTACCGCTGCCGATATTCAGCTGGATCATGATGTCGAGATCGTTAATCCCGATCACGTAATCGCTAACCTGGCGTCTAACGGCGCCCTGAACATGAAGCTCACCGTAGCTCGTGGTCGTGGTTATGAACCAGCCGACTCGCGTCAGAGCGATGAAGACGAAAGCCGCAGCATCGGTCGCTTGCAGCTTGATTCTTCGTTCAGCCCGGTTCGCCGTATCGCGTACGTGGTGGAAAACGCCCGTGTCGAGCAGCGTACCAACCTGGACAAGCTGGTTATTGATCTGGAAACCAACGGTACTCTGGATCCTGAAGAGGCTATTCGCCGCGCTGCAACCATCCTGCAACAGCAGTTGGCTGCGTTCGTCGACCTCAAGGGTGACAGTGAGCCAGTGGTTGTCGAGCAGGAAGACGAGATCGATCCGATCCTGCTTCGCCCGGTTGACGATCTGGAACTGACTGTACGTTCGGCTAACTGCCTTAAGGCGGAAAACATCTACTACATCGGCGACCTGATTCAGCGTACCGAAGTAGAGCTGTTGAAGACTCCGAACCTGGGCAAGAAATCCTTGACTGAAATCAAGGACGTTCTGGCCTCCCGCGGTCTGTCCCTCGGCATGCGCCTCGACAACTGGCCGCCTGCAAGTCTTAAGAAGGACGACAAGGCGACTGCCTGATCGTCGTAATCACCGAACGTAGTGTTTGGTAAGGAATGAACCATGCGTCATCGTAAAAGTGGTCGTCACCTGAGCCGCACCAGCTCGCACCGCAAGGCCATGTTCCAAAACATGGCGGTGTCGCTGTTCGAGCACGAGCTGATCAAAACTACTCTGCCAAAAGCCAAAGAACTGCGCCGCGTTGCCGAGCCGCTGATCACTCTGGCCAAGACAGACAGCCTGGCTAACCGCCGTCTGGCTTTCGACCGTACTCGCTCGAAAGCTATCGTTGGTAAGCTCTTCAACGACCTGGGCAAGCGTTATGCTACCCGTGAGGGTGGCTACCTGCGCATCCTCAAGTGCGGTTTCCGCGCTGGCGACAACGCGCCTATGGCGTACGTCGAGTTGGTTGATCGTGCTACTGCTGGCGAAGCTGTATCCGCCGAGTAAGACGTCAGTCTGAAACGAAGAACCGGGCCTAGTGCCCGGTTTTTTGTGTCTGTAGGAAATGCGCGGTTCGTACAAGCTTCTGTCATTGTTCTGGCGTCACTATGTGCCGGGAAGCTTAATTAGAAATTATCTATCGATGTCCGCAAGTTAATGAATTTGTGGCCGTCGCGCTGATGATCGATACTCCCCCAAAGCCGATTAGCCGGCAGTTTCAAGACTGACAGAGGAAGAAGACCGCATGAGCCAGATCAAAACGCTTACGACCGCCAGTGGCGCACCTGTCGCTGATAACCAGAATTCTCGCTCCGCCGGCCCACGTGGCCCGCTGCTGCTCGACGACTTCCATCTGATCGAGAAGCTTGCCCACTTCAACCGTGAAAACATTCCCGAGCGTCGTGTCCACGCCAAGGGCTCGGGCGCTTATGGCACGTTCACCGTGACCCGTGACATCACCGAATACACCAGCGCCAAGTTGTTCGAAGCGGTAGGCAAGCAAACGCCGACCTTTCTGCGCTTCTCTACTGTGGGCGGCGAGCGCGGCTCGGCGGACACTGAGCGCGACCCACGCGGTTTTGCGCTGAAGTTCTACACCGAAGAAGGCAACTGGGACATCGTTGGCAACAACACTCCGGTGTTCTTCATCCGTGATCCGTTGAAGTTTCCTGACTTTATCCACACGCAAAAGCGCTTGCCGCAAAGCAACCTGAAAAGTGCGCAGATGATGTGGGATTTCTGGTCGCATTCGCCCGAAGCGCTGCACCAGGTCACGATTCTGTTCTCGGATCGCGGCATTCCGGACGGCTACCGCCACATGCACGGCTTTGGCAGTCACACCTACAGCCTGATCAACGCCCGAGGCGAGCGCCACTGGGTGAAATGGCACTACAAGACCAAACAGGGCATCAAGAACCTCGCACCGGCAGACGCTGCACGTCTGGCAGGCACTGATCCGGATTACGCCCAGCGTGACCTGTTCGAGGCGATCGAGCGTGGCGATTTCCCGAAATGGCGCGTCTGCATTCAGATCATGACCGAAGCCCAGGCCGCGGCTCATTACGAAAACCCGTTCGACGTCACCAAGACCTGGTCGCAGAAAGAGTTTCCGCTGATCGAAGTGGGTGAGCTTGAGCTCAATCGCAATCCGCTGAACTACTTTGCAGAAGTCGAGCAAGCCGCGTTCGGCCCAAGCAACATGGTGCCCGGCGTGGGCCTTTCGCCGGACCGGATGCTGCAAGGGCGTGTATTCGCCTACGCCGATGCCCACCGCTATCGTGTCGGTACCAATCACCAGCAGTTGCCGGTGAACGCCCCGCGCAGCCCGGTAAACACGTACCAGCGTGACGGTTCGATGGCCTTCGGCAGCAATGGCGGCGCAGCGCCGAACTACGAGCCGAACAGCTACATCGAGGCACCCAAACAAGCGCCGCATTACGCCGAGCCTGCACTGGCTTTGAGCGGTGCCGCTGATCGCTACGACCACCGCGAAGACACCGATTACTACAGCCATGCCGGCGCGTTGTTCCGCCTGATGAGCGACGAGCAGAAGGCCTTGTTGGTCAGCAACATCGCCGGTGCGATGACAGGCGTTTCAAGCGACGTTGTCGACCGTCAGTTGCAGCATTTCTACAAGGCCGACCCGGCGTATGGAGAAGCAATCGCAACGCTGCTCAACGTACAGCTTAACGAAGTCTAAACGAGAAGCAGAACCGCCCTCATTTGGGCGGTTTTTGCGTTATTTAGCCCTGTTTTCTCAGAAAATCTTCGCTTTTATTGCGCCAGGCGAGTGACCTTCCGGTCAGCTTGGTTCAAACTACAGACTTTCAAGTAGGGAGATGTAGGGCGATGCAAGGCCACCCAGACGTAATCGATTACCTCAACACGTTGCTGACCGGCGAACTGGCCGCGCGTGATCAATATTTCGTTCATTCGCGGATGTATGAGGACTGGGGGTTCACCAAGCTCTACGAGCGAATCAACCACGAAATGGAAGAAGAAGCCGGTCACGCGGATGCGTTGATGCGCCGGATTCTGATGCTCGAAGGCACACCGCGCATGCGTCCGGATGATCTGGATGTCGGCACTACTGTGCCAGAGATGCTCGAAGCCGACCTGCGCCTCGAATACAAAGTCCGCGCGGCGCTGTGCAAAGGCATCGAACTCTGCGAGCAGCACCAAGACTACGTCAGCCGCGAGATCCTGCGGGTCCAGCTCAACGATACCGAAGAAGACCATACCTACTGGCTGGAAAAGCAGTTGGGTCTGATCAAATTGATCGGTCTTGAGAACTATCTGCAATCCCACGCGTCCTGATTGCAACGGCTACAAAAAAGCCCCTGTCACGGTTGAAGTGACAGGGGCTTTTTCATGCCCGGCGTTTAAGCGCGGTCGCGGATCAGTAGTGGCTTGAGGTAGTGGCCAGTATGAGATTGCTTCATCTCGGCCACTTCCTCCGGCGTACCGGTTGCGATGATCTGACCGCCCTTGGAACCGCCTTCAGGACCGAGGTCCACCAGCCAGTCAGCGGTCTTGATCACGTCGAGGTTATGTTCGATCACCACCACGGTGTTGCCGTGGTCGCGCAGGCGATGCAGGACGTCGAGCAATTGCTGGATGTCCGCGAAGTGCAGGCCGGTGGTCGGCTCGTCGAGGATGTACAGGGTCTTGCCGGTGTCACGCTTGGACAGCTCGCGCGACAGCTTGACCCGCTGCGCCTCACCGCCTGACAAAGTCGTCGCCGACTGCCCGAGCTTGATGTACGACAGGCCGACATCCATCAACGTTTGCAGCTTGCGCGCCAGCGCCGGCACCGCGTCGAAAAACTCCCGGGCTTCCTCGATGGTCATTTCGAGGGTTTCGTGGATGCTCTTGCCCTTGTATTTAATCTCAAGGGTTTCGCGGTTGTAGCGCTTGCTCTTGCACACATCGCAGGGCACGTAGATGTCTGGCAGAAAGTGCATTTCCACCTTGATCAAGCCGTCGCCCTGGCACGCCTCACAGCGCCCGCCCTTGACGTTGAACGAGAAACGCCCTGGGCCGTAGCCACGGGAGCGCGATTCGGGAACGCCAGCGAACAGTTCGCGGATGGGTGTGAACAGTCCGGTATAAGTCGCCGGGTTGGAGCGTGGAGTACGACCGATCGGGCTCTGGTCGATATCGACGACCTTGTCCAGATGCTCCAGGCCCTTGATGCTGTCATGAGCCGCAGCTTCCAGCGTGGTCGCGCCATTGAGTGCCGTGGCGCTGAGCGGGAACAGCGTATTGTTGATCAGCGTCGATTTGCCCGAGCCGGATACGCCGGTGACGCAAGTCAGCAGACCAATCGGGATTTCCAGGTCGACGTTGCGCAGGTTGTTGCCGCGTGCGCCCTTGAGCGACAGCGTCAGCTTCTTGTTGCGCGGCGTGCGCTTGGCGGGCACTTCGATCTTGACCCGGCCCGACAGATATTTACCGGTCAGGGAGTCCGGGTGGGCCATGACTTCGGCTGGTGTGCCTTCGGCGACAATCTGGCCGCCGTGCACACCGGCGCCCGGGCCGATATCCACGACATAGTCGGCCAGACGGATCGCGTCTTCGTCATGCTCGACCACGATCACGGTGTTGCCGATGTCACGCAGATGCTTGAGCGTGCCCAGCAGACGGTCGTTGTCCCGCTGGTGCAAACCAATCGACGGTTCGTCGAGGATGTACAAGACCCCGACGAGACCGGCACCGATCTGGCTGGCCAGACGAATCCGCTGCGCCTCGCCACCAGACAGCGTGTCGGCGCTGCGATCCAGCGACAGGTAATCCAGGCCCACGTTGACGAGGAACTGCAAGCGCTCGCGGATCTCCTTGAGAATCTTGTCGGCAATCTCGCCGCGTCGCCCGGTCATCTTCAGCGCGCCGAAGTATTCGCAGGCATCGCCGATGGGCAGATTGGTCACCGCCGGCAGGGTTTTCTCGCCCACCCACACATGCCGTGCTTCGCGACGCAGACGGGTGCCGCGGCAATCCGGGCAGGCCTGATGGCTGAGGAACTTGGCCAGCTCTTCACGCACGCTCGCCGATTCGGTTTCGCGGTAGCGGCGTTCCAGATTCGGCACGATGCCTTCGAACGGGTGCGAGCGCTTGACGATATCGCCACGGTCGTTCAGGTATTTGAAATTGACGTTCTGCGAACCGCTGCCGTGCAGAATGAATTTCTGCTGGTCGGCCGGCAGTTCGTTGAAGGGCTTCTCCAGGCTGAAACCGTAATGCGAAGCCAACGAGCCGAGCATCTGGAAGTAATAGACGTTACGCCTGTCCCAGCCACGAATCGCGCCCTCGGCGAGGGTCAGGTCGCCGTTGACCAGTCGCTTGATATCAAAGAACTGTTTAACGCCCAGGCCATCGCAGGTCGGGCAGGCACCGGCCGGGTTGTTGAAGGAAAACAGCTTGGGTTCCAGCTCGCTGATCGCATGGCCACAGATCGGGCAGGCGAAGCGCGCGGAGAAGATCATTTCCTCGCCCGGCTCGTCGTCCATCGGCGCGACCAGGGCAATGCCGTCGGCCAGCTTCAGCGCGGTTTCGAATGACTCCGCGAGGCGCTGCTGCAGATCGGCGCGGACCTTGAAGCGGTCGACGATCACATCGATCGAATGCTTCTTCTGTTTATCCAGCTTCGGCAACTCGTCGAGCTCGCAGATCCGTCCATTGACCCGGGCGCGAACGAAGCCTTGCGCACGCAGCTCTTCGAAGACCGAGAGGTGTTCGCCCTTGCGCTCGCGGATCACCGGGGCCAGCAGCATCAGCTTGCTGCCTTCGGGCTGGGCCAGTACCAGATCGACCATTTGGCTGACGGTCTGCGCTTCCAGCGGGATATCGTGATCCGGGCAGCGTGGCGTACCGACGCGTGCATAGAGCAGGCGCAGGTAGTCGTAGATTTCGGTGATGGTGCCGACCGTGGACCGCGGGTTATGCGAGGTCGACTTCTGTTCGATGGAGATCGCCGGCGACAGGCCTTCGATGGTGTCGACGTCGGGTTTTTCCATCATCGACAGGAACTGGCGGGCGTAGGCCGACAGCGATTCGACATAGCGACGCTGACCTTCGGCATACAGCGTGTCGAACGCCAGGGACGACTTGCCGGATCCGGACAGGCCGGTGATGACGATCAGTTTGTCCCGTGGCAGGGTCAGGTCGATGTTCTTCAGGTTGTGGGTACGGGCCCCACGTATCAGGATCTTGTCCAAAGTGGCCTCGCTTGGCGGGCGTCGAAAACGTAGGAGTATACGGCCAAATACTGGATGGATGCACACTATCAAACAGCGGGTTTTTTGCACTGGATGAAGAGAGTTTCATCTATACGCGTCATAGCGTCGCGATCTACCCCGTCTTTCGATGGGACTGGTAGAATCGCCGCCGGTTCACACGAGGTTTTTCCATGCACGATCCCCACAGCGAACGCATGAGTGGCAGCGAGACCCGCGCGGCGAGCGGTCTGGCTCTGGTGTTCGCGTTCCGTATGCTTGGCATGTTCATGGTGTTGCCGGTGCTGGCGACTTATGGCATGGACCTGGCGGGAGCGACCCCGGCCCTGATCGGGTTGGCGATTGGCGCTTACGGCCTGACCCAGGCCATTTTCCAGATTCCGTTCGGGGTCATTTCCGATCGCATCGGCCGTCGGCCGGTGATTTACCTGGGGCTGATCGTGTTCGCTCTGGGCAGTGTGCTCGCGTCTCAAGCCGATTCGATCTGGGGCGTGATCGCCGGTCGGATCCTGCAAGGTGCCGGAGCGATTTCCGCGGCGGTCATGGCGCTCCTCTCAGACCTGACCCGCGAGCAGCATCGCACCAAAGCCATGGCCATGATCGGCATGACCATTGGCCTTTCGTTCGCCGTGGCCATGGTGGTCGGCCCCTTGTTGACGAGCGCGTTCGGGCTGTCCGGATTGTTCCTCGCCACCGGTGGGATGGCGCTGGTTGGCATCCTGATCATCATGTTCATGGTGCCGCGCTCCACCGGGCCATTGCAGCATCGTGAGTCCGGCGTGGCGCGACAGGCACTGATGCCGACGCTCAAGCACCCCGACCTGCTGCGGCTCGATCTGGGGATCTTTGTGTTACATGCGATGTTGATGTCGAGCTTCGTCGCCTTGCCCCTGGCGCTGGTGGAAAAAGCCGGTTTGCCCAAGGAACAGCACTGGTGGGTCTATCTCACCGCACTGCTGATTTCTTTCTTCGCGATGATCCCGTTCATCATCTATGGCGAGAAGAAACGCAAAATGAAACGAGTTTTGCTCGGCGCCGTCATGACGCTGATGCTGACTGAGCTATTCTTCTGGCAGTTCGGCGACAGCTTGCGGGCTCTGGTGATCGGTACGGTGGTGTTCTTCACTGCGTTCAATCTGCTGGAAGCTTCATTGCCGTCGCTGATCAGCAAGGTTTCACCGGCAGGTGGCAAGGGCACGGCCATGGGCGTGTATTCCACCAGCCAGTTCCTCGGTTCGGCACTTGGCGGGATACTCGGCGGCTGGTTGTTCCAGCACGGCGGTCTGTCGGTTGTGTTCCTCGGATGCGCCGCGCTGGCTGCACTTTGGCTGGCCTTTGCTGTTACCATGCGCGAACCTCCCTACGTGACGAGCCTGCGCTTGCCGTTGTCGCCCGAAGCGATCCGCGAAGCGGGTCTGGTCGAGCGCCTCAAGGCCCTGGTAGGGGTAACAGATGCAGTGATAGTCGCTGACGAAGCGGCTGTTTACATCAAACTGGACAAAGAATTAGTGGATCGCACCACCCTCGAACGCCTGGTGAACAACCCGGCCGGAGCTGCGTGCGACGCTTAGGAGAACGTTATGGCCCGTGGGGTTAACAAAGTCATATTGGTCGGCACTTGCGGCCAGGATCCCGAAGTTCGCTACCTGCCGAACGGTAACGCCGTGACCAACCTGAGTCTGGCCACCAGCGAACAATGGACCGACAAGCAAACCGGTCAGAAGGTCGAGAAGACCGAATGGCATCGTGTGTCGATGTTCGGCAAGGTCGCCGAGATCGCCGGCGAATACCTGCGCAAGGGTTCGCAGGTTTACATCGAAGGCAAGCTGCAGACCCGCGAGTGGGAAAAAGACGGTATCAAGCGTTACACCACCGAAATCGTGGTCGACATGCAAGGCACCATGCAATTGCTCGGCGGTCGTCCACAACAGGGCGAGCAGCAAGGCGGTGGCAATAACTACCAGCAGCAGGCGCCACGTCAGCAGGCACCACGCCCGCAACAGTCGGCTCCACAGCAGCGTTCGGCGCCGGCCCCTCAGCAGGCTGCGGCGCAACCGGCTCCGGATTTCGACAGCTTTGATGACGATATTCCGTTCTGATCCGCAGCTTTCAGAACCGTAGACATAAGAAGCGAAGCCATTCATTTGGCTTCGCTTTTTTATTGGCTTGCAGATACGTCCGCGTGTACGGCAGGTGACTGCACTCTGGAAATGTGATGTCGAGGACGAAGTCTTCGGCCAGCTCGGTTGCCATGCCTTCGCTTCAGCAGAACTTCCCCGATTCCTTGAACTGTTCGGTCGCCTCGATCAACGCACTGACAATCCCCGGCTCCGATGGCGAATGTCCGGCGTCGTTGATGATCTTCAGCACCGAGTCTGGCCAAGCCTTGTGCAAACGAAAAGCTGAATTGGGCGTGGCGATCATGTCGTGCCCACCCTGGATAATTTTGCACGGAAGATGTTTGATTGCCTCAAGGTTGTTTATCAGTTGGTCTTCCTCAAGAAACAGACGGTTTTTGAAGTACCAGACATCAAGACGTCCCAGACCGGTACTGGTTTGTTCATCGGCGGCCTGGTCTTCGACGCCGTCGGGATCGTGGCGCAACAATGAGCAACTGGCCGAGTAGCGGACCCAGCCGCGAATGGCTTCGCCGCTCAATTTCTCGTCGTCGCCTGTCATCCGCTCGAGATATGCCTGTAGCAAATCTTGCCGCTCTTCCTCGGGGATGAAGTTCACGAAATCCTCATGGGCACGCGGAAAAAACCGACGCATGCCGTGGATGAACCAGTCGATCTCGTCTTCGGTGCCAAGGAACACGCCGCGCAAGATGAAACCCAGGCAGCGCTGCGGATGGGTCTCGCCGTAGGCCAGCGCGAGGGTAGTGCCCCATGAGCCTCCGGTTATCAGCCAGTTTTCGATGTTCAGATGTTCGCGCAGTTTTTCCAGATCGTCGACCAGCGCCTGCGTCGTGTTGTTTCGCAGCTCGCCCAGGGGCGTCGAACGAAGGGCGCCGCGTTGATCGAACAGCACGATGCGGTAGTAATCCGGATCCCAGAACTGACGCTTGCCCGGCGGAGCCCCTTCGCCGGGGCCACCGTGCAAGTACACGACGGGAACACCGTCAGGGTTGCCGCTTTCTTCCCAATAGAGGGTATGGATTTCATCGACTTCCAGCGTACCGCTGCGTCGCGGTTCTTCGATTGCAGGGAACAGGCTGTAGGTGACTTCACGAGGGGCTTGCATGTTTCATCCTCACGAATCGCAACGGCGGGGTGCCTGAGCGTTTGCGGATTGATGGAGGGTCGCTCGACGTGGCCTTGTGAGGTCGCGAGCGGCCCTGGATAAAGAACATGTTCGTGCTCATCGCCCGCGCAGGCTGCGCGGCGAGGCCAGGACATGCTCCAACTGCGGTTCTGCCAGTGCCATGTGCATGGCCAGCTCCTGCGCCTGCTCCCATTGCAGATCGGGACGTAGCCACACCCGTGCGTCCTCGGCAGTAAATGCCAGCAGGCGTTGCTGCTTGGTGGCGCTGTCATCATGGGTGACCAGGGTGAGTCCGTCACAACCATTGAATTGTTCACTGGCCTGCGCCAGCGCCGCGAGAAAAATCGGTGCGCTCTGGCGCGAGGTGGTATAGCTGAGGCGGTGGTTGGTTTTCGATTGCTCGGGTTCGCAGGCTTCATACCAGCCGTCGACAGCGATGAGCATGCGCCCGTCGCGCTTGACCCGGTCGAACACCTTCGAACGCATCACCAGATGCAGAGGCAGGTGAGTCATCGGCGGCATTGTTCCCATCGACCAGAAAGGCTTCCACCCCCAGCGAACCTTGATGCATTCCAGAACCCCGTTGCGGCTGCGTATGGCATCGACCTGCATGTTCGGCTTGATCACGTGTTGGCTGTCCTGCGGTTCGCAGGTTCGGTGCAGGCTGCTGTCCGCCACCGCAATTGCACTCCCGATACTTTGATTCTGCGTTGCGGCAAGCAGCGCTTCGAACCCCTCGGCGACATCATGTTGAACAATGTACTCACACATCGCGAAAACTCCTGGCAGTGGCACTTCAAAGGATCCGCCGCGTCGCGTCTTATCAGTTTTTACGGATTGAATGCGGCGGGTCATGTAAATGCGAGCCATGGCGTTGCGACGTGGTTCGAAACTGCTTCGCCTAAGCAGACGAGCGGAAAAAAAGCTGCATTTCATCGACTTACGTTACCGCTCATCGGACGTTGCCGTTTGCGAACGGAGGTGATCGCGCGATCTGTCTGTCGTCAGTCAAGCGGGGTCAAAAAACATTCAGGAGGGCAGGCCATGTCAGTTAATCCAGACGAATACCGCAAGGTTTTTGATCGCCCCGAATCAGCCTCTGCCAAGGCCGATCATGTCGACGTCGATTGCCTGGTTGTTGGTGCCGGTCCCGCAGGGCTGACCACGGCGGTTTATCTGAGCCGCTTCCACCGGCGAGTCGTGGTTGCCGACGGCGGGCAAAGTCGTGCGAGCCTGATTCCGCTTTCGCACAATTACCCCGGCTTCCCGCCAGGTATATCGGGTCACGACCTGCTCCGCCGATTGCGCGAGCAGGCGGTGTCTTACGGTGCGACGATTGAAGCCGGGCGCGTGGAAAGTCTGCTCAAGAACCGCACCGGTTTCGTTGCGCAACTCAACGGCCGAACGCTGAGCGCGCGCCGCGTGGTGCTGGCAACGGGAATCGTCGATACCCTGCCGCAAATGGATCGCCCTTACGACGGCATCGCACAGTCGGTCATTCGGCTATGCGCCATATGCGACGGCTACGAAATCAACGGTGACAACGTCGCGGTGTACGGCGAAGCACACTGCGCGATTAGTCACGGACTGTTTTTGCGCAACTTCACTGACCGCGTAACGGTGCTGGTCGAGGGTGATAACCCAGCGTGTGAGGAGGCAGTCGCGGCAGCGCGGCACGCCGGGATACGCCTGATCGATGACCGGGTCGTGGCCATCGAAGTGAGCGATGGCAAAGTTCTCGTGACGGTGGGCAAGGGCGAAGCCTTTTGCTTCGATATCGTCTATCCGTCGCTCGGCTCGCAATACCGCTCGGAGCTGGCGGTGCAACTGGGTGCGCAGGTCGACGAGGAGGGCGCTGTGCGCGTTGACAGCCACCAACGCACATCGATCGACGGGCTTTACGCGGTCGGGGATGTCGTCGACTCGCTCAAGCAACTCAGCGTCGCTACAGGCCAGGCGGCAGTTTGCGCGACTGCGGTGCATAACAGCCTGCAAGTGCGTTTGTGGGATCGTGCACAGGATGAACGAACCGCTCAGGGTACCGCTTGAGTGTGGGCGCTGGCTTGCCAGCGATGGCCCGGATCAATCAACCAATGAGGCGACCGAGGTCCGTCATCGCCGCCAAGCCGACACTGGGATATAAGTGCTTCAGTCGAGTATCAGGTGCGGTAAGAACCGGCTGGAATTCTTGGTGATCAGACTGTTGTCCTCGCGCACGCCAATCCCCGCCGCCTGATCGCCAATCACCCAGGAGCCGATCAGCGTGTAGCTGTCGCCAAACTTCGGCAACGGCGCGAACTCTTGCAGGATGAACGGCGCATCGGTGTAAGGCCCGTCCTCTTTTACGATCAGACCGTCCGCTGTTTGCAGCTCGATGTTCGCGCCTTCCCGGGAAAAGTACGGCTTGCGCACCCAGCCCCTTGGCACGGCGCCGCCCGGATTCGGATCGAGGTGTGCGGCGAGCAGGTTCGGATGGCCCTTGTGCAGTTCCCACAGCAGCGGCAACGCGCCTTTGTTCGACAGGATCGCCTTCCACGCCGGCTCGAAAAACTGCGTATCGCACTCGGCAATCGCCGCGCCAAATGGTTCGTGGAAGATGAATTCCCAGGCGTGCAGCTTGAACAGGTGCGGGATCCAGCGATCCTGCAGATCGACAAAGCGACCTTCAGCCGTCAGGCCGATGTCCTCGATATCGATGTGCCGCGATTCGATGCCGACCTTTTCTGCGATCAGCCGCAGGTAGTCGGTGGTGCCTTTGTCCTCGACCGAGTCTTTCATCGATGCGAAGTAGAATGGCCGCTTCAATTGCAACTCGGCAAAGGCCTGATGCAGCCGCGTGTCGATGCTGTTGAACTGGTCGGCATGGCGCGGCAGGGTACCGCGTTCGATGCATTGTTCCAGCCAGCCCCACTGGAACGCCGCCGCTTCGTAGAGGCTGGTCGGCGTGTCGTAGTTGAGCTCCAGCAGTTTCGCCGGGCCGCTGCCGTTGTAGGAGAAGTCCATGCGACCGTACAGATGCGGATGACCTTCACGCCAGGACGTGCGGATCATGTCGTAGTACGCCGCCGGGATGCTCAGGCGATCCAGCAACTCTTCGCTGTTCACTACGCGCTCGACCAGGTCCATGCACATCTCATGCAGTTCGGTGGTCGGATCTTCGAGATCGTTTTCGATCTGCGCGAGGCTGAACTGGTAGTAGGCGCTTTCGTCCCAATAGGGTTCGTCGTCGATGGTGTGGAACATGAAACCGAGGCTTTCGGCGGTGTGTTTCCAGTCGGGGCGCTCGGCGCAATGGATCTTTTTCATGTCAGCTGCTCGAGCGCCCGGAGCTGCTGCCCCAGCCACCCCAACCGCTGCGCGCACTGGACTGGCTGCCGAAGCCGCCGCGCGAAGTCGACGACGCCACGTTCACCGGTTTGCTTTTGCTGCTCTCGTAATCCGCCTGACTGCGCGTCGTCGTTTCAGCTCTGCGATATTGCGTCGAAGTGTTGTACGGCTGGCGCGTTTCACGGTCGCGGTAGACGGTGCGGTTGGCGTTGTTGCTCATCGCGTTGCCGATCAGCCAACCGGTGAGCCAGCCGTTGCCGCCGCCAGTGGCAACCTGCGACGTGTTCGAACCCTGTACTGACGCGGCATCACCCGCCGGCATCTGCGCATCGGCGATGGCGTCGAGATTCTGTGGCGCGTCACCGCTCTGCGGCACTTTGAAACCGCCGAGTTTCGGGACGAAGCGGCCATCGGAGTTTTTCTGACACCAGTCGGCGGCAAAATCTGCGTCGCACTTGGCTTTGTCGTCGTACGCCGGGGCGATGCGCCGGTGCTCGGTCAGAGCGGCGACGTAGGCGTTGGAGCAGACATCGGCGGCCAGTTCGGCATCGACGCATTGTTCGACGCTCTGGAAACTGCGCGGCTGATCCACCGCCGCGGCTTCACCGGAAATGGCCATCGCCACCGACGCGGCGAGGGACAATTGCACGTATTTGCTGCGTTTCATCGAAGGCGTCCTGCCGATCAGTTGGAGGGGGTCATGCACGCGGCATTGAGCATGCCGACGCTGATCGCCACGGCGGCCACGTAAATGCCGGCGGCGACTTCGCCATTGGCGATGCGCTGGGACGTGCCCTTGAGCACCAGCCCCGTAGCGACGAACGCCAGCAATTGCACGACTGCCGCTATGACTGCCCAGAGTACAAAGTCGAGCACGTTGACCGAGTAGGCAATCACGTTGCTCGCCGGAATGGCGAAGCCGATGATCGCTCCGGACAGGGCAATAGCGGCCGCGGTATTGCCAGCGCGGATCAGTTCGAATTCCTTGTGCGCGGTGATGCGCGTATAGACGAATTGAAACAGCATGAACAGCAAAACGGCGCCGATCAGGTAGACGACAAAACCGACCAGTGCGGTTTTGTTCAGGGAAACGGCCAGCACTTCCAGCATGAAAAACTTCCTTTTTTAAATGGCGCTCAAATCAGTCGTGTACAGCGAGATGCCCAGCGAGGTGCTTAGGCTGACAGTGCCTTCTTCGTCCTGCTCGACGGAAAACAGCAGCAGTTCGCGGCGATCGGTCAGGCCGGTGTCGCGGGCATAGAGTATCGAGTGGTGTTTGATGGTGTAGGACTCGTCCGGGTTGGCCACGTGTTCGGTCATCGGCACCAGTTCGGTCTGGCCCTGTTCGGTGCCCCACTCGCGAGTGTATTCGACACCGTCGTGGGTATAGCCCGGCAGACCGATCAGGCTGTTCGGGCCGGCCAGACGCTGCAGTTCGGCGTCACTGTTGACCGTCACGTAGCTGAGGTAATTGAAGAGGGTGACCGACTCGATCTGGTCTTCACCAGTGACGTGGATCTGCACCCAGAAATCCTCGTCGTTCATGTAATAGCGGTGCAGTTTGTTGGACTGGCCGAGATCGACCCAACCGGCGCTCCACACCGCTTGATCGAACGGCACCCGCACCGAGGTCGAGCCTTCCAGCAACAGCGCCAGGGTTGTGTCGAACCGTACGCCTTTGCCTTGCGCCATGCCCAGCGGGCCACTGGCAGCGGTGGTCGTTGGCGCAGCGGTCTGCCAGTTGCTGGTGCCCAGCAAGTCTTTAAACCATCCCATGGGTACGTTCCTTGAAGCGGGTGGAGGTGTTCGGGGGCGAAAAAGTGGCGCTAGTGTAACGGGCACAGGTGCGTTCGAGCAGAAGGAATTGCGCGGTGCAAACAATGTAGGAGTGAGCCTGCTCGCGATGGCGGCGGGTCAGTCAACACTGAAGTTGATTGTTCCGGCCTCATCGCGAGCAGGCTTACTCCTACAGGGGGTTGCGTAACGGATTACTGTGCGGACTTCTGCTTCAGCCGCTCAAGAATCGCATTGGCGCTGCCTTCGTTCGGCGTGATGCCGGCGTCGCGCAGTTTGCGTTCCAGGTCGTTGCCGGTGGAGGCGTCGGCCAGTTCGTCCGCCGCGCTGAGTTCGGCCGCGCGTTGCTGCTGTTTGGCTTGCAGACGGTTCAGGGTGCCCACGGCGGTTTCCAGTTTGCCGTTGGCGCCGCCGCTAGCAATCGAAGCGCTGACCTGCGCCTTCTGTACGCTGTCGCGGGCCTTGGCCATGTCCACTTGCTGGCGCAGGCTTTTGATCCGCGACTCGGCCTTGCTGATGTCTTTGCGCATGTTCTCGGCGTAGGCGCCGAACTCATCGCTGAGCTTCTTCTCGGCATCCAGGTCGTTGGTCAGGGTCGAAATCGCTTCGGCCACTTCCAGCGCCAGATCTTCGCGGCCGGCGTTCAGCGCGGCAACGGCCTTGGCTTCGAGGTCCTTGATCTTGGCGTCGTATTCGCTGACGCGGTCGGCGGCCAGTTTGTGCTTGGCCATGATAGTGACCAGTTCGCGACGAGCGTTGGATAGCGCGCTGTCGGCGTCGCGGATTTCCTGATCGAGGATGCGCAGGGCCTGCTGGTCGGCGATGGCTTCGCCGACTTCATTGGCGCCGCCGCGCAGCGCGGTGAACAACTTGCTCCAGATGGACTGAGTCATTGGATATTCCCTGTTGATTACTTGAAGAAGTGTTCGAAGGCTTCGCTGGCGCGCTGCACATTGTCGACCAGGGTTTTCACCTCGGTGACGATGTTGGTCAGGCTCGAATCGGCGCTGAGGGCGCCGAACATGTTGTAAACGGTCTGGCCGTTGGGCATCGACTCGATACCGATCGACGACAGCGGGAACATTTCGCGGCTGCGCAATACGGCATCGTTGAAGGCGTGCACATCGCTGATCGAATCGATGTCCACCAGCACGGTGTCGACGATGATCTGCTGGCCGGCCAGGGCGATGTGAATCGGCAGGCCGCCGAATTCATTCATCTCCAGCTTGATGCTCGGCTCGGAGCTCTGGATCAGGGACAGCGAAATCTCTTGGGAGACTACCTCGTCCAGGGCCTTGAGGGCATTGAAGAGGCTGTCGATGGTCCAGTTGTTGCCTGCGCTCATGTAATTCTCCGACATGAAAGAGCCAGCCTGAATCGGTTGGCGTAGCTGTTGCTCCATTTGCTTGAGCAAGCTTCGGTTTTCCGGAAGCACCCAAGTTTCGTGTTTGACATAACCGGCGGCGGCCAAGCCTGCGCGCATCTGCTTCATGTAGAAGCTCGACGGTTTTTTCGCGGACGCCTTGGCTCGCTCGCCCTTGGGGCTTGCGGCGGCAGTCGTCGTAGAGCGGCTTTTCATGGCTATGACCCGGTTATGAACATCTCACGCATGGGCCACACTACAACCAATGCAAAGTGCCATCAATGACTCACGCGTGAGATTTTCATGACAGACGCAAAAAGGCCCGCAACGCGGCGGGCCAGTGGGTTTTTCAGTTGTTGCTAGGCGTTGCTGCGCAGGAACTCGTCGGTCGACACCACGCTGGCGTAGGCGAAACCCAGTGCCGACATAAATGCTGCGTGCACCTGCGCGGCCGGCACGGTCAGGCCATTGAATTGCAGATCCCGGCTGGCGCAGGCATCGTGAATCACCGTCACGCCATAGCCCATGTCTGCCGCCGCGCGAGTGATGCCATCGATGCACATATGGCTCATGCTGCCGATCACCACCAGATCCGTGATGCCTTGTTCGTCGAGAACCGATTTAAGTTCGGTTTCACGGAACGAGTTGACGAAGTGCTTGAGCACCACAGGCTCGCCAGCCTGATTGAGCACTTTGGGATGCAGTTTGGCGCCCTCGGAGCCTGGGGTGAAAAACGGCGCATCTTCGGAGGTGAATTCGTGGCGAATATGCACCACCGAATCGCCCGCTTCGCGAAAGGCCGCGATCAGCCGCGCGGCGTTATCGGCAGCAGCGTCGGCGCCGACCAGCGGCCACTTGCCTTGGGAGAAGTAGTCGTTCTGGATATCGACTACGATGAGCGCTTGCTTGGCCATGGGAGTGTCCTCGGGGTTGTGATCGGGTGTGGCTTCAGTATTGGCGCTGGCCGACGATTCGAGGATTGGCCGCGCCGACAATAGACAGGGGAAAACTGACAATGCCTGCAGAAAAAGCCGCCACGGCTGAATTGGGCGTGCTGATTTATCCCGGCGCGCAACTGGCGGCGGTGCACGGGTTGACCGATCTGTTCGCCGTGGCCAACCGCATCGCCGGCGAATATGCGGCGGTGCAATTGCCCGAGCTGCGGGTCAGTCACTGGCAGGTTGAAGGCGAGCAAGTGCCGACGCCGGTGTATGACAGCCACCCGGGCAGCCGAAACGCTTTGCTGGCCGTACTGATTCCACCGTCGCTCGGCGGTTTCAGCGCGGCGCAGATGCCCGCCAGTCTGAAGCAATGGCTGCGCGAGCAGCATGCCCGCGGCGCGACGCTGGGCGGTGTGTGCGTGGGTTCGCTGATGCTTGCCGAAAGCGGCTTGCTCGATGGCCGTAGCGCCACCACCCACTGGACCTCGGCCGAGGCGTTTGCCGAGCGTTACCCGCTGATTAAACTCAAGGCGGATACGCCGATTGTCGACGACGGCGACCTGATCACCACGGCCGGTCTGATGGCTTGGTCCGAGTTGGGATTGCGTCTGGTCGATCGCCTGCTCGGCCCGAGCATCGCCACCGCGACCGCGCGTTTTCTGGTGATGGAACACAGCGACAGCGCCAGCGAATGTGGCAGCAATTTTGCGCCGATCCTCAGCCACGGCGACGCGGCGATTCTCAAGGTCCAGCACTGGCTGCAAAGCACCGGGGCGACGGAGGTCTCGCTGACGGCAATGGCTGAGCGAGCGGGGCTGGAAGAGCGCACCTTTCTGAGACGTTTTCGTGCCGCGACCGGTTTGAAACCGACCGAGTACTGCCAGCACCTGCGGGTGGGCAAGGCGCGGGAAATGCTCGAGTTCACCAACGGCACCATCGATCACATCGCCTGGACGGTGGGCTATCAGGACCCGGGCGCGTTTCGCACGATCTTCAAGAAAATTACCGGGCTGGCGCCGAGTGATTATCGCGCCAGGTTCGGCCTGACGCGGTAGTCCAGGCACTGCATTAACCCTGTGGGCTTGCTCGCGAATGCGGTGTATCAATGGAAATTGATGTATCTGACACGCCGCCTTCGCGAGCAAGCCCGCTCCCACAGGGGTGATGGCCGAGCTGTCGGATCGTGCAATTTGCCGGACTTTCGCGCGCCGTCGTGCAGTTTGAAACAGGCGCGGTGCCAGCACCGTTTCGCCAACCGCCCGGTTACCGGGCGTTTTCTGCGGATCAGCCATTGGCCTGATCTCTGCACTTTTCCTTGCTGAACCCACGAACCGATGCAAGGGGAACGCATGACCCCGACACTCAGTAGCAAAATCGTCGTCGCGCACTCGCTGCGTGCCGACGCGCCGCAACATGAAGTCCAGACCAACAAGGCCCTGGCCCGCTGGCTGGCGCAGATTCTCGGCTGCACATTCGGCGGCAGCTACGATCCCGGAAAGCATCAGGGGCGCGATGTGTATTGGCTGCCGACACAGACCATCGTCGGTGCGGCCAATGCGCAAGCGCTGGGGATCAAAGGTCCCGATGATCTGTGGGGCGGTTACGTCGAATACGATTTCATCTGCACCAAAGCCATCAGCCACGGTTTACGCAGCCATCTGGCCCGGGCGCCGCAGGGCTGGTCGCCGCTGTTCTCCGAGCACGTGCGCAACGTGGTGCTCGACGGCCTCAGCGTATTTGCGCTGGAGGATGCGCGGCCGGCCGCCGAGCATTTGCTGTACGCCGGGCCGATCCGCTTGAAGCCGATTCACGCTTGTGCCGGCCGAGGCCAGGAAGTAATCAAAAGCCTCGACGCGTTCGACGAAATCCTCGCCCGCCCCGAGGCGCAAAAGATCTTCAGCGAAGGCGTGGTGCTGGAGCAGGACCTGAGTCAGGTCGTCACCCACAGCGTCGGCCAGTCGTTCATTGGCGGCAGGGTGCTGAGCTACTGCGGTGACCAGTACCTGACCGAAGACGGTCAGGGCGAAGAGGTCTACGGCGGCTCGAACCTGCTGGTGGTGCAGGGCGGTTATGACGCGTTGCTGGCGCTGGATCTGCCCGACGATGTGCGTCTGGCGATCGAACAGGCCCAGGTGTTCGATAACGCCGCCGATGAAGCCTACCCACGATTCTTTGCCTCGCGGCGCAATTACGACATCGCCCAAGGCCTGGATGCCAGTGGCAACAGGCGCAGCGGGGTGCTTGAGCAATCGTGGCGCATGGGCGGGGCCAGCAGCGCGGAAATTGCCGCGCTGCAAGCTTTCGTCAACGATCCAGGGATACGCGCTATCCGCGTGTCGTCCGTGGAAACCTACATCGATCAGGCGCTGCCGGCGGACGCCATCGAGGTCTATCGCGGCCCGGCCGAAAACAGCGCCTTTCTTCTCAAATACGTAACGGTCAAACCCTATGACGGCTAGAAGCGAAAGCATTCAAATCGACATTGATGATGAACAGATGAGCGGGACGTTTCTCAGTCCCAAATCGAAGGTGCCGGGGGTGTTGTTTGTCCACGGTTGGGGCGGCAGTCAGGAGCGCGACCTTGAGCGTGCCAAAGGTATCGCCGGTCTGGGTTGCGTGTGTCTGACGTTCGACCTGCGCGGGCATACCGGCGGCACCGGCATCCCGTTGAGCCGCGTCACCCGTGAGGACAACCTGCGCGACCTGCTGGCGGCCTACGACCGCCTGCTGGCGCATCCGGCGCTCGACACCTCGGCGATTGCCGTGGTGGGCACCAGTTACGGTGGCTATCTGGCCTCGATCCTCACGTCCTTGCGCCCGGTGCGCTGGTTGGCGCTGCGAGTGCCGGCGCTGTATCGCGACGAACAATGGCACACGCCCAAGCGTGATCTGGACAAAGCGGATTTACGTGACTACCGCGGCACACTGGTGCCCGCCGACAGCAACCGTGCGCTGCACGCTTGTTCGCAGTTCACCGGGGATGTGCTGTTGGTGGAATCGGAAACCGACGATTTCGTGCCGCACGCGACGATCATGAGTTACCGCGCCGCGTGCCAGCAGACGCATTCACTGACGCACCGGATTATCGACGGCGCCGACCATGCGTTGAGCGACCCGGTGTCGCAGCAGGCCTATACCTCGATTCTGGTGGACTGGATTACCGAAATGGTGGTGGGCGAGCGGTTGAGCATCATTCAATCCAGATGATGGGTTGTTTCCTCGGGCCTCTTCGCGAGCAAGCCCGCTCCCACAGGTAGAACTCATTCCAAATAGGGGTGCGGGTGGGGCGGGGAAGGGTTGAGCATTACTCAGGCCTGGTGATTTCCGGGGCTTTTGAGGACGCTATCGCGAGCAGGCTCACTCCTACATTTGGAATGCGTTCTCCTTGTAGGAGTGAGCCTGCTCGCGATAGCTATTTCCCATTCAACAACAATCTCAGGAAGGTTTCTTCTCGATCCGCAGCGCCTTGGCTTTGGCCTCCACCACCAGATACATCACCACGGTAATCAACAACGGCAGCAGAAAGTAAATTGCCCGGTACGCCAGCAGTCCCGCCACCAGGCTGCCCCGCGATGCCTCATGCTGCAGCAGCGCCACAAACACCGCTTCGAGTACGCCCAGCCCCGCCGGAATATGGGTGATGACCCCGGCAATCGCGCTGATCAGCAGCACGCCGAGCACCAGCGGATAATCCAGCTTGCTCGGCAACAGCGTGAAGATGACTGCCGCCATCAACGACCAGTTCAACGCGCCCAGCAACAGTTGCAGCACCGCCATGCGCAGCGACGGCAGGTTGATTTCCACGCCACGAATCGTCCATTCGCGACGCTTGGAAAACTGACACGCCGCCAGGTAACCGGCGCTGATCAACAGCAACAGCACGCCCACCCACTGCAACGCATCGCTGCTCAGTTTCCAGCCCGGCGGCATGCGCACCAGACCACTGCTGAACACCACACCGGCGATGGTCATGTAGCCGAACCAATTGGTTGCCAGACTCAGGCCAAGGATCTTGGCGATGTTGCCTTTGCTCACGCCCAGCCGCGAATACAGGCGATAGCGCATGGCGATGCCGCCCACCCAGGCACTCAGGTTCAGGTTGAACGCATAGCTGATCACGCCCACCGGCAGGATCTGTTTCCAGGTCAAATCCTGACGAATGTAGGTGCGCCCGATCAGGTCGAAACTGGCGTACACCAGAAAACTCAACAGCGTCACGCTCGCGGCGATGAGCAGCGTGCGCACCTTGAAATCGGCGAGGGTCTGCAGCACTTCGGCCCATTCGATGCGAGTGGCGAACATGGTCAGCAGAACGATCAGGGCGAGGAAGAACAGCAGGGTCAACGGGCGCTTCCAGCGGCTCCATTTCGAGTGGCTGGCTGGCGCCGAATCAGCGGTGGACTGTGCTTGGGTTCGGCTCATTTAAACTCTCCTCGAAAAGGCTTGAGCCGCGGTTTATGCGCCGGCAGCCAGCCGGCGATTGCCGGGAAATGCCGTAGAAAGTGGAACACCAGGAAACCCACGGTCATGTGCCAGATTCGTCCACGGGGCAGGCGCTTGGGATCCATGGCTTTGCAGTGGTTGCGGCTGAGGTCTTCGAGGCGTTCGAACAAGTGCTGATTGAACGCGCGGTCGCGGATCAGCACGTTGGCTTCCAGGTTCAGCGACAGGCTCAACGGGTCGAGATTGCTCGAACCGACGGTGCTCCAGTCGTCATCCACCAAGGCGACTTTGCCGTGCAGGGGGCGCTCGCAATATTCATGAATCTGCACGCCCGCCTTGAGCAGGTAATCGTAAGTCATGCGTGCCGCCAGTTTGGCCACCAGCATGTCCGGCTGACCTTGCAGAATCAGCCGCACCTCAACACCCCGGCGCGCCGCGTTACGGATCTCGCGCAACAGGCGATAGCCAGGGAAGAAATAGGCGTTGGCGATGATCACGCGGCGCTTGGCTTGGCGCAGCACCTGTAAATAGACATCCTCGATATCGGTGTTGTGCTGGTCGTTGTCGCGGAACACCAGGCGTACCTGACCATCGTGTTCGCTGAACGCCATTTCTGCGCGACGCTGACGCCGACGCTGCCACCAGAACCGCGCACGTCCCGGACGGCCGCTTTGCAGCAGGGCGAAATGATGGATATCAGCGACTACCGGGCCCTGAATCTCCACGGAATAATCCTGCTTGGCTTCCGGGCCGAAATCGGCCAGGTGATCGCCGGAAAAATTGATCCCGCCAATGAACGCGATCAGGCCGTCGACCACCACGATTTTGCGATGCAAACGGCGGAACCAGTTGGTGCGGATCCCCAGATGTTTCGGCGCCGGATCGAAGATTTGCAGGTGCACGCCGGCGTCGCTCAGTGCCGTGAGATATCCGGGGCTCAATTCGCCACAGCCGAAACCGTCGAGGCTGACCGTGGTGCGCACACCACGCTGGGCCGCTTCGATGAGGATCTGTTGCAGCTCGGCGCCGACCTTGTCTTCAAAGACGATGAAGGTTTCCAGGAGAATTTCGCTCTTGGCCGCGCGCATCGCTGCGAACACCCTGGGGAAATATTCCTCGCCGTTCTCCAGCAGTTGCACGCGGTTGTTGCCCTGCCATTGATATTCGACATCAACGTGGCCGGGCTCGCGGACCGGTGGGTTGAGCGGGACGGAGTCCACGGTGGATTTCTCCAGTGGCGCACTGTTCATAGTTCAATCTCCACCGATAACGGGACGTGGTCGGACAGGTGCGACCAGGGGCGGTTGGTCAGGACTTTTGGCCGGCTGGCCTTGAGGTTGCGCACGTAGATGCGATCGAGCCTGAGCGCCGGCAATCGCGCCGGAAAGCTGCGCGCCGGTTTGCCATTGTGCTCGGCGAACACTTCACGCAGGCCGCAGGGCGTGAGCTGCGCATCGGCGCGCTGGCGCCAGTCGTTGAAGTCGCCGGCGACGATGACCGGCGCGTCGGCGGGCAACTCGCCGAGACGTTGCATCAGCAACGCCAGCTGCGCGTTGCGATGGCTTTCACGCAGACCCAAGTGCACGCAGATCGCGTGGACTTCGGCGCCGTCACCGGGCAGGCGCAGCACGCAATGCAGCAGGCCACGGTTTTCATGGCCGCTGATCGATACATCGAGGTTGTCGTGGCGGATGATCTGGAATTTCGACAGCAGGGCATTGCCATGATCGCCCGCCGGGTACACCGCGTTGCGCCCGTAGGCGAACTGCGGCCAGAGGCTGTCGGCGAGAAACTCGTACTGCGGCATCGTCGGCCAGTTGTTGTAGCGCTTGGGGTGCTGCTCATGGGTGCCATGGACTTCCTGCAGAAAAACCACGTCGGCGGCGACGCTGCGCACCGCTTCGCGCAGCTCAGGCAAGATGAAGCGCCGATTGAGGGCGGTGAAGCCCTTGTGGGTGTTGACCGTCAGCACGGTGAAGCTGCGCACCGATGGCGCGACCACGGCGCCTTCATCGGTGAAACCGACCGGTTCGGGAATGCTCATGACAGCACTCCTTCGGCCGCGACTTGCCCCGGCGTGGTGGCAAGGTCTTTATCGAGATCGAAACGATGCAACAGGTTACGCGCGTCATAGGGCGCGCGGACTTTGATGTCGTTGTCGAAGTAGCAGAACACCTCGCGGGATTTGCGTGCGCGCGGTTTCAAACGTGGCGCAATCAAGTGTGCATCGGCGGGCTGCCGGCCGTGATGCCAGGCATCGATACGCTCGGCCCAGCGCTTGAGCGCGTCCTCGGAATAACCGCTGGCATAGAGTTCTTCGGCACCGTGCAGGCGCAGGTAGACAAAGTCACTGGTGAGGTCTTCGCGGTAGGGCCATTTACCGGCGGTGTCGGCAACGACCAGGGCGGTATTGTGACGTTTGAGCAGGCGGACGAAATCCGGGTCGATGAAGCTTTCATGACGAATTTCCACGGCATGACGCAGGGGTTGCTTGCGCCACGCCTTGACGCTTGCACGGCCGGGCAGGTGTGAATCGTGCTGGCGAGCGAGGGCGGCGGCCGCCTCGGTATCGTGGGGCAATTGCGCGAGAAACTGGTCGAAGCGCTCGGCGTCGAACTTGAAGCTTGGCGGAAACTGCCAAAGGATCGGGCCGAGTTTTTCCTTGAGTTCCAGCACGCCTGAGGCGAAGAAATTGGCCAACGGTTTTTCGATTTCACGCAGGCGCCGCACATGGGTGATGAAGCGTGGGGCCTTGACGCTGAAAACGAAGTCGGCGGGTGTTTCGGCGTACCACTGGGCATAGCGTTCGGGCCGTTGCAGGGCATAGAACGATCCATTGATTTCGATGCTGTTGACGGCCCGCGAGGCGAACTGCAATTCGCGTTTCTGAGCCAGTCCTTTCGGGTAAAAATCCCCGCGCCACGGGGTGTAGCGCCAGCCTGAAATACCGATGTGAATCGTCGCCATCCCGTCCTCCTGTAGTCAGTCCTCGTGTTGCCGGTGTTTTCTGCTGACTGCGCGGCAGGCGCGAAAGTTTCGATGGCGTTACGGACGGTCGCGATTGAGCATTGCCCCTCCAGCCATTGTGGGAGCGAGCCTGCTCGCGAGAGCGCTGGGTCAGTCGCAGGGTTCTCTACTGACAGTGCGCATTCGCGAGCAGGCTCGCTCCCACAGGATATGTCCCACACGGGGCATGTGTGGTGTCAATGGCTGAACTTGCCGCGCAATTACCGATCAGTTCCTTACACGGTTCAGTCACGGGAGACCGCAGTTTTGCTCAAGTTCAGGATCGCCATTGTGCTGGGAGCGCTGTTGTTTCTCGGCGCCAACGAGCTGGAGGCCGCGGCGTTGCCGGGTGTTTCCGCCAGCGCCGAGAAACCCGCCGAACCCGAGCCGCTGGTGCAGGGCGGTCTGCTCGGGGCGATCAGCACGAGCATTGACGATGTGCAGGACAAACTCGACCTCAACGAGCACCTCGTCGACGCCTGGCGCCTGCGCGCCGACCGTGCGGCGGACGAGGTCGACAAGCTGGTCAATCAGCCATCAAACCGCTCGGGCTGGAGCATCGCTGTCGATTTCCTCACGCTGTCGGGCGCATGGCTGGGCAGTTTTGCGCTGCTGACGGTGCTTGGCGGGCTGCTGGCCAGGCGATTGCGCGAACGTCGCTGGCTGCGCACGCGCCAGCGCAGCCAGGATCTGCTGGGTTACGTGCTGCCGTATACCGTGCCCGCGCTGATCAGCCTGCCGCTGACCCTGTACGTCAGCCATTTTCTGCAAGCTTCGGTGGGGCGAGCGCTGGCGCTGTGTCTGGCGTATGCGACCAGCAGCGGGATTTTTTCCACCTCGATGTTGTTGTGTGTGGTGGTGATGTTTAACGTCGGC
Source organism: Pseudomonas sp. SWRI99 (assembly GCF_014270125.1). Classification (NCBI taxonomy): domain Bacteria; kingdom Pseudomonadati; phylum Pseudomonadota; class Gammaproteobacteria; order Pseudomonadales; family Pseudomonadaceae; genus Pseudomonas; species Pseudomonas sp. SWRI99. The sequence continues at coordinate 58,667 of NZ_JABWQR010000030.1, forward strand.
CACAAGCGCACGGCCGCGCGGATCATCCGTGAATTCTGCCCGCGGCCGCTGTTCCTGATCGGTTTTCTCGCCGCCCTCAGCGATGCGTTGACCAGCCCGCAGATCGCCCGGCAACTGGGCGGCAATATCACCAGCAGCATCGCCGTGTTCACCGGGCTGATTGCTTCGGTCATTTTCGGCTTGCTGGTGATTCGCCTGCGCCGTCCGGTGGCGCACCTGATCCGCAATCGTTCACTGAGCCAGCGGCTGAAACAGCCATCCTTACAGGAGTCGCTGCGGATTTTTTCCGGGCTGTGGTATTGGCCGATCGTGCTGATGGTGCTGGTGTCGGCGGTCAACCTGATCGGCATCGGCGAGGACAACCAGAAGACTCTGCGTTGCGCGCTGTTCACCACGGTGTTGCTGATCGCCACGGTGTTTCTCAGCACCGTGCTGCAGCACCTGTTCAAGTCGCGCAAGGCCGAAACGATCCAGCGCAGCAGTGCCTACAAGGAGCGTTTTCTCAGCTTGCTGCATGCGTTGTTGCGGATTGTCATCGCGATTGTCTTCATCGACATTCTCGGGCGGATCTGGGGCGTGTCGTTGCTCGACTTTGCCCAGAGCAGCACGGTCGGCCGGGCGATCAGCAATGCCTTGAGCAGCATCGGCCTGATCTTTCTGGTGACATGGCTGCTCTGGGTGGTCCTCGACACAGCGATTCAGGAGGCGCTGAAACCGCCGCTCAACAAACGCGCCGCGCGCCAGCCGAGCACGCGGGTGAAAACCATCCTGCCGTTGCTGCGCAACGCGATCAAAATCATTCTGGTGGTGATCTGCGCGATCACCACCATGGCCAACCTGGGGATCAACGTGGCGCCGCTGCTGGCCGGTGCCGGGGTGGTCGGTCTGGCGATCGGTTTCGGCTCACAGCAATTGGTCCAGGACGTCATCACCGGGCTGTTCATTATCATCGAAGACACCCTGTCGATCGGCGACTGGGTGGTGCTCGACTCCGGGCATGCCGGCACCGTCGAAGGCCTGACCATCCGTACCCTGCGTCTGCGCGACGGTAAAGGCTTCGTACACTCGGTGCCGTTCGGTCAGATCAAGGCTGTGACCAACCAATCGCGGCAGTTTGCCTTTGCGTTCTTCTCGGTGCAGTTCACCTACGACACGGACGTGGACAAAGCCATCGAACTGATTCGCGAGACCGGCGACTCGATTCGCGAAGACCCGTTCCTCAAGTACAACCTGCAAGGGCCGCTGGACGTGTTCGGTGTGGACAAGATGGATTTGAACGGCGTAGTCCTGACGGCGCAGTTCCGTACGGTGTCCGGTGGGCAGTATGCGGTGAGCCGGGCGTTCAATCAGCGCTTGAAGAAGCTTGTGGATAACACCCCGAACGTGCATTTTGCGCAAACTTATCCACAGCAGGTTTTTTTGCCGAAGCGCCAGCAAGTAGATGATGTGGCGTCTGAGCATACGACGATGGTGGTGCCTCAGGAATCGCGGACCTGATCTGGGGTGTGCGGTGAATCTGCCGGCCTCTTCGCGGGCAAGCCCGCTCCCACAAGGTTCTGGGGGATGCTTGAATGCAATGCACACCACAAATCACTGTGGGAGCGGGCTTGCCCGCGAAGAGGCCAGATCGGCCCACATCAATGCCGGATCAATTTCCTGCCTATCTGCTCCATGGCGACTTGATCCAGCGCCACCCACACCTGCTGCTTGCCAGCAACCATCGCCGCCGCCGGAACCCCATCGCGATACACCAGCCGATTGCTCGCCAGCGCCGGCACTTTCACGCCCGGCAACAACGTCCCGGCCAGATTCAACGGATCAACCCCACACACCGCCACCAGAGCACCCTCATGCGGGCGCCGGCGCACTTCGCGCAATAACGGGATCGCCTCAGGCAGCGCAAATTGCTCACCCGCCAAACCGCTGACAAACCGCCCGCCACGAATCTCGCCCCGCGCCTCCAGCCGATGAAACGTGCGTAACAATTCGCGCCAGCTCGGCAGCCAATCCGCTTCGCGCTCCAGCAAACGCCAGAACACCACGCCGTAGCGGCGCAGCAGAGTCTTGGCGACGTGTTCAAGTGTCGCGGTCGCATCAACCGTCGAAGCTCGGCGCAGCAATGCCCAACGCCCGGCATCGTCCATCCCGCCAATAAATGCACCGCGTCCGCGCCGGCTGCTGCGCTGTTGACGCTTGCTCGCCGGGGTAATCAACGCGCGCAGGCCGGCGAAGCTGTCGGCGTTCACCAGCCCGGCGCCAACCAGTTCCTGCAAGGCGATTTCCAGTTCGGCGCGCAGCAGGTGCGCCTCATGAACCAGCTCATCGAAAAACAGTGCGCCGTGCTGACTCAATGCCTCAAAGACCTTTTGCGCTTTCGGCGACAGCTCGCTGACCGGTGTCTGCTCGGCCAACGCACGCCACGTGCCGACCTGACTGCGCGGCAACAACACGATCGGCGTACTGCGCAACGCCGTGCCGCTGCCACCCTGCCGTGCGCTGATACGCGTCCATACCAGTTTGCCGTTGCGGCACAGCTCATCCAGCCAGCTCGGCGAATAGTCCTTGAGGCGTGCCGGGAGGATGTCGCTGTCCCACGCCGAAGCCGCCGCCGGATAGCCCTCGAACTGCCCGACAATCGCCTGCAACACCGCGCTGCCCTGGCCTTGCGTGGCCGGCGTCAGATGCTGCCAGTCGAACAGAAAACGCATGAAATCCTGTAGCACCACCGGTTCGATTTCCCGGCGCAGACGTTTGACCGTGTAGCGATGGATACGCGCGAGCAGATGGCGCTCGCACCACTCCTCAACCGCACGCTTGGGCGTGAACTGGCCGCGCAAGACATAACCTTCGCGCTCCAGTCGGACGAGGGCCTGATTGACTTGCGCGGCTGAAAGGGCAAGCGGCTCGGCGATGGCGGGCAAGGGTATCGGCCCGAAGGCGCCGAGGCGGGCGCGGATCACTTCGACCAGAGCATCGTCGAATGTCCACGCTTCGTCGAAACCGGGCAGCGCCACCGCTGCGCTCGCCAACGTCGCCTGTGGATAAAGTGCTTGCAGGCAACTCAACCGTTCGCGAGCCAGCCATAGCTGACGGTCGGGGTCTATCTGCAGCAAGCAGGCGCGCCCGCTGGCCATCAACGTCTGCAACCACTCCAGCCAACCCGCATTGGCCTGCGCTTCCGCATCGCTGACGCAGGCGAGGCTCATCAGTGCTTCGTGCATTTCGTCCACGGAGTTGGGCGACGGCCAGGCCTCTTCGCGCACCGCGCGGATAGCGTCGGCGTCCAGCGCGCCGAGGTCATCGGTCGATTGCGGATCGCTCCAGCGCCGATTGATCACCGCCTGGGTTCGGCGTTCCTCAAGCGGCGCGTCATCCAGAAAGGTGTACGGCCGGGCGCTGAGAATTTCCGCCGCCAGTGGCGAGGGCGCCGGCAGGTCGCGACTGATCAGGCGCACCTCGCCACGCTCCATGCGCCGCAGCAGGGTCAGCCAGCCTTCGCAGTCCATCGCTTCGTGCAGACAATCGTCGAGGGTCTGTTCGATCAAGGGATGCTCGGGTATTTCCCGTTCGCCAGCGAGGTTTTCCAGGCAGGCAATCTGATCGGGAAACACGCTGGCGATCAGGTCTTCGCTTTTCATTCTTTGCAATTGTGGCGCGACTTTGCGCCCGCCGGTAAAACGCGGCAGTGCCAGCGCCACCCCGGCATTCCAGCGCCAGCGCACGCCGAACAGCGGTGCATCGAGTACCGCTTGAATCAGGAGATGTTCGGCGCTGTTGCTGTGCAGGTAACGCCAGACCTCATCAAGTTCGAAACTGTGGCTGGTCGACAGCGACAGCACGATCGCGTCTTCGCTGGCAGCGGCCTGCAATTCGAAATTGAACGTGCGGCAGAAACGCTTGCGCAACGCCAGGCCCCAGGCGCGGTTGATGCGGCTGCCGAATGGCGTGTGGATGATCAGTTGCGTGCCGCCGGATTCGTCGAAAAACCGTTCCATCAGCAACGTGTCCTGCGAGGGCAGGGCGCCGAGGGCCTGACGGGCTCGGGCCAGATATTCGACCAGTTGCTCGGCGCTGGCGAGGTTGAGGCCCAGGGTGGCGGTCAGCCAGTCGAGGGCCGGTTGCAGATTGCCGGGACTGGCGCTGAGCAACCCGTCCAGTTGCGCTTGCAGACGCGCCACGGCGGCCGACAGCTCATCACTGCGGCCCGGCGCTTCGCCGAGCCAGAACGGAATCGTCGGCGGCATGCCCTGCGCGTCCTCGACGCGCACCTTGCCGCTCTCCACCCGCAGGATGCGGTAGGAGGTATTGCCGAGCTGGAACACGTCGCCGGCGATACTTTCCACGGCGAAGTCTTCGTTGACGCTGCCAATGTTCAAGCCCTGTGGTTCGAGCAGCACGCTGTAATCGGCATTGTCGGGAATCGTCCCGCCACTGGTCACGGCGGTCAGTTGCGCGCCACGCCGGCCGCGCAGGGTGCGGCTGACAGCGTCGCGGTGCAGGTAAGCGCTGCGGATGCCCTGGCGGCCGTTGTAGCCCTCGGCAAGCATGCTCAGCAACGCCTGATAATGTTCTTCGTCGAGATCGCGGTAAGGCGAGGCTTTGCGCAACATCGCCAGCAGGGCGTCTTCCGACCACTCCTGGCAACTGACCTCGGCAATGATCTGCTGCGCCAGCACGTCCAGCGGCGCCTCGGGGATGTGCAGGGTATCGAGCTCGCCACGGCGCACGCAGTCGAGCAGGGCGGCGCATTCGATCAGGTCGTCGCGGGTGGTGGCGAACAACCGGCCCTTGGGCGTGCCGCCGACCTGGTGCCCGGAACGGCCAACCCGTTGCAGGAACGCGGCAATCGAACGCGGCGAACTAATCTGACAGACCAGATCGACTTCGCCGATATCGATGCCCAGCTCCAGCGACGCGGTAGCGATCAGCACCTGCAACTCACCGCGCTTGAGCCGTTGTTCGGCATCCAGGCGAAACTCCTTGGCGAGGCTGCCGTGGTGCGCCGCCACGGCCTGCTTGCCGAGCCGTTCGCTCAGATGGCGGCTGAGGCGCTCGGCGAGGCGCCGGGTGTTGACGAATATCAGCGTGGTGCGATGCTCGCGCGCCAGTTCGGCGAGGCGGTCATACACCAACGCCCAGACATCGTTGGCCATGACTGCCGATAACGGCACGGGCGGTACTTCGATGCCGAGGTCCCGTGGGCGGGCGTGGCCGATGTCGATGATTTCGCAGGGGCGATCCTGCCCGACCAGAAACTGCGCCACGGCGGCCAACGGTTTCTGCGTTGCCGACAGGCCGATGCGGGTCAGTGGCTCGCTGCACAACGCTTGCAGCCTTTCCAGGCTCAAGGCCAAGTGACTGCCGCGTTTGCCCCCGGCCATGGCGTGGATCTCATCGATGATCACCGTGCGCGTGGTGCCGAGCATCTTGCGCCCGGATTCTGAGCCGAGCAGCACGTACAGCGACTCCGGTGTGGTCACCAGAATGTGCGGCGCGGTCTTGCGCATCGCCACGCGCTCTTTCTGCGGCGTATCGCCCGTGCGCACGGCGGTGCTGATGGTCAACTCCGGCAGGCCCGTTTCGCGCAACTGCGCGGTGATGCCGGCGAGCGGATTTTGCAGGTTGATCTGGATGTCGTTGGACAACGCTTTCAGCGGCGAGACGTAGACCACCAGGGTTTCGGCGGGCAGGCCGTCAGGGTGTTCCAGGCCTCGGTGGACGAGGTCATCGAGCACGGCAAGGAACGCGGTCAGGGTTTTGCCCGAGCCGGTGGGCGCGGCGATCAGCGTCGAACGGCGCTGGCGGATCAACGGCCACGCGCGGGCCTGGGCGGCGGTGACCGCCGGGAAGGTATTGCTGAACCAGGCGCTGACGGCAGGGTGGAAGCCTGCCAGAGCACTGTTGGCGGGGAGGGGCAGATTCATGGATAAAGTTATGCGGGCGGGGGCAGCAAGATGCAAGTCTGGCCAGTTGAGCGGTATCCCTGTGGCGAGGGAGCTTGCTCCCGCTGGAGGCCGAAGGACTCCCATTCTGGTTGGCAGGGACAACCCAACTACGACTGCTGCGCAGCCGAGCGGGAGCAAGCTCCCTCGCCACAGGGGGGGGCAAATCCGCGGATGTACACTTTACGGATGACGGTTGCGCACTAAACCCGCAAAATGCAACGATTCCGGCAATTATCGACGACGGTTCCCCGTGTTCCGTCGCTAAAGCCATCGTTCCAATCAGACTGGGCCTGCTGACTCTATGCGAATGCGCCTTATGTTACTGGGCGGCGGAAATGCCCTTGGGCAGGCGCTGATTCGCCTCGGTGCGGAGGAAGACATCGGTTTCCTCGCCCCCCGCCCGCCCGAAAACGGCTGGGATGCCGCGAGCCTGACCCAATTGCTCGACGACACGCGTCCCGATGCGTTGATCAACCTCGCCTACTATTTCGACTGGTTCCAGGCCGAAACCGTCAGTGAAAGCCGCATGGCCGGACAGGAGCGAGCGGTCGAGCGCCTCGCCGAATTGTGCCAGCACCACAACATCATTCTCGTGCAGCCATCCAGTTACCGGGTGTTCGACGGCTCGCGCGCCACCGCTTACAGCGAAAAAGACGAGCCCGTGCCGCTGGGGCTGCGCGGCCAGGCGTTGTGGCGGATCGAGCAAAGTGTGCGCGCGACCTGCCCGCAACATGTCCTGCTGCGTTTCGGCTGGCTGCTCGATGACAGCCCGGATGGCACCCTCGGGCGTTTTCTCGCCCGAGCCGAAAAGCCGGAAGAGTTGTTGATGGCCGACGACCGTCGCGGCAATCCGACCCCGGTCGACGACGCTGCGCGGGTGATCATTTCCGTGCTCAAGCAACTCGATTGCGCCGCACCGCTGTGGGGCACCTATCACTACGCCGGCCACGAAGCGACCACGCCACTGGCGCTGGGCCAGGCGATTCTCACCGAAGCACGCAGCCTGCACGCGCTGGCCATCGAAGCACCGACCGCGCAGGCGCACGCCGCCCGTCCGGACGCTGCCGAAGAGCCGCAACACGCCGTGCTGGCCTGCAAGAAGATTCTGCACACGTTCGGGATCAAGCCGCGCGCCTGGCGCGCCGCGCTCCCGGCCTTACTGGACAGGTTTTATCGTCATGGCTGAAGGGACTGTTTTAATCACCGGCGGAGCCGGTTTCATCGGCTCGCACCTGACCGACGCCTTGCTCGCCAAGGGCTATGCGGTGCGCGTACTGGACGATCTGTCGACCGGCAAGCGCAGCAACCTGCCGCTGGACAATCCGAAGGTTGAACTGCGGGTCGGCGATGTCGCCGATGCCGCGCTGGTCGCGCAGGCAATGCAAGGTTGCGTTGCTGTCGCTCATCTGGCGGCCGTGGCTTCGGTGCAGGCCTCGGTGGACGATCCGGTGAGAACGCACCAGAGCAACTTCATCGGCACGCTGAATGTCTGCGAAGCCATGCGCCTGGCCGGGGTCAAACGTGTGGTCTATGCCTCCAGCGCGGCGGTGTACGGCAACAACGGCGAGGGCGAGTCGATTGACGAAGACACGCCGAAAGCACCGCTGACGCCCTATGCTTCGGACAAACTGGCCGGTGAGCATTACTTCGATTTCTATCGCCGTCAGCATGCTCTGGAACCGGCGATTTTCCGTTTCTTCAACATCTTCGGCCCACGCCAGGATCCGTCCTCGCCATACTCGGGCGTGATCAGCATTTTCAGCGAGCGCGCGCAGAAAGGTCTGCCGATCACCGTGTTTGGCGATGGCGAGCAGACCCGCGATTTCCTCTATGTCGGGGATCTGGTCGATTTGCTGGTGCAGGCGATTGAAAAGCCTGAAGTACAGGAAGGCGCGGTGAATGTCGGCTGGAATCAGGCGATGAGTCTGAAGCAGATGCTGGGAGCGCTGGAATCGGTGGTTGGCGAGTTGCCCCCCGTGAGTTACGGGCCGGCGCGCTCGGGCGATATTCGCCATTCGCGGGCGGATAACCGACGCTTGCTGGAGCGCTTTGAAATGCCGCCGCAGACGCCGATGAGTGTGGGGTTGGCGCGCTTGCTCGGGCGCTGAATCTGAACAAAAAAGGCGCCTTTACAGGCGCCTCTTTTGTGGGCGAGATGTTGCTTCAAACGTTTGGCAACTCTTGTGGCGAGGGAGCTCGCTCCCGCCTCGACTGCAGAGCAGTCGCCATTCCAGTCAATGCGGTTTTTCTGAAGCACCGCTTTTGCCGGTTTGGGGGTCGCTTCGCAACCCGGCGGGAGCAAGCTCCCTTGCCACATTAGCCCGCATCCACCACCACGCGAATGTTCGTTAAAACTTATAGCCCAAACCAACCATGTAGATGAACGGATCGACATCCACATTCACCCGCGCACGGGTGCCCGGGGCAACGGCATTGTTTTCGACGGTCGCACGGGTATCGATGTCGATGTAGCGCACCTGGGCGTTGAGCATGATGTTGTCGGTGAGCATGTAGTCGGCGCCGACCTGCCACGCCAGGCCCCAGGAGTTTTTCGCCTTGAAGTTACTGAAGCCGTTGGCGCTCGCTTCGCTGCCGACGTGCTCGTCGTAGATCCAGGTGTAGTTGATGCCGCCGCCGACATACGGCTGGAAGGCCGACTTCGAATCCAGCGGGTAGTAAACGACGCTGAGGGTTGGCGGCAGGTGTTTCAGGGTGCCGAGCTTGCCGTTGGCCGCTGGCAGGGCAGTGCCCTTGAGCTTGACGTCATGTTCGAACGGCGTGGCCGCGAGCAGTTCGATGCCGACATGGTTGGTGAGCATGTAGGCGAAGTTAAGACCCAGTTGGGTGTCGCTGCTCATGGTCGCCTTGCCGCCCAGATCGGCGCCGCGCAACGGACCCTGATCGACCTTGACGCTCGAGCTGTCGGCCTTCGGGTTGACGGTGATTGCACCGGCGCGAATGAGAATGTCACCGGCCTCGTGGGCGTGGGCGAGCGGGGCCGCGAGCGCGAGGGCAAGCAGCGAGGCGCTGAGCAAGGACTTGTTCATGGGGGCTCCGAAGGACTTGAAAAAGATTCGATGTCCTAGGGTACGAAGCCGTCTGATACGGTGTTTTGACTCAGCTCAATGAAACAGTAATGAGGCATCTGTGCCGGCCTTTTCGCGAGCAGGCTCGATCCCACATTTGAAATGCATTCCCTTGTGGGAGCGAGCCTGTTCGCGAAGAGACCCTGTTAATCAACACAAAACTGCCAGGTTCACTCCGGCAGCTCATACGCATAAATCTTCTCCGCCTCCATCTGATACCCGGCATCGGCCAGCTCACTGCTCGACGCTTTCACCTGCAATGGCCCTTCAACCCAGTACGGCTGATACAGCTCATCGAGCTTCACACCGAGTTCGCTTTTCACATGCACGATCTGGTTCGACGGCGGGGGCGGCACATGGATGCAGGCGCCGAAATACGGCACCAGCAAAAAGTCCGTGGTGCGCCCCTCTTCGCTGACTTCCAGCGGCACGATGTAGCCCGGCAGGCGGATATTCTGGCCGTCGAGGCTCGGCACCACCGGCGCGTTCGGCATGTCCTGTTTCGCCGCCGGCGCGGCTTCGGCAGACAGCGCGTCGCCCATTTTCGACAGGTCGTGCAGCGGCGTCATGTTGGGCACTTCCGGTGCAGCGTCCGGGGGGATCATCTCCGACCAGGTCAGGTCTTTCGGTGCCGCTGCCCACACGGGCAGGGCGACCAGCATCAGCAGCGCAAGCAGGGCGCGGGGCATGGTAAATGTCCTCATAAACGGATCGACAGGCCGTCGGCCAGGGATTGGCGATACGCGCGCCAGGCCGGCACGCTGCCCATCAGCAGCGCGGCTGCCAGAATGCCACCGAGCAGCGTCCATTCATACTCGCTTGGCCACGCCAGCGGCAGATACAAACCGTAATTGGCCTGCACATAACCCTGCGCAGCGGCGATGCCGATGTACAGCAGCGCCAGCCCGGCAATCACTCCGGTCAGCGCTAAAGCAAACGCTTCCAGTACCAGAAGACTTGCAATGTGCCACGGCCGCGCGCCCACCGACCGCAGAATCGCCATCTCGCGGCGACGCTCGTTGAGGCTGGTGAGAATCGCCGTGAGCATGCCGATCAACCCCGTCAGCACGACGAACAGCGAGACCACAAACAAGGCTTTTTCCGCCGTACTCATCAGGCTCCACAGTTCTTGCAGGGCCACGCCCGGCAGAATCGCCAGCATCGGCTCGCCGCGGTATTCATTGATCTCGCGTTGCAGCGCAAACGTGGAGATCTTGCTGTTGAGGCCGAGCATGAACGCGGTGATCGCCTGCGGCGTCAGGTCCATGTTGCGCGCCTGATCGGCACTGATCCGGCCGTTGCCGCGCGCCGGCACGCCGTTGTGCCAGTCGACGTGAATCGCCTCCATGCCACCGAGACTGATGTGCAGCGTGCGGTCCACCGGCGTGCCGGTACGCTGGAGAATGCCGACCACGGTGAACGGTTTGTCATCGTGCTTGACCAGACTGATCGCCGCCACGCCGTGGGCCAGCACCAGTTGGTCGCCGAGTTTGTAGTGCAGCGCTTCGGCGACTTCGGCGCCGAGCACCACTTCGAACGGATCGGTGGCAAACGCCCGCCCGTCGGCCAAGGCCAGATGTTGCTGGCGGCCGTACTGGTAATGCTCGAAATAGGCTTGCGTGGTGCCCATCACGCGGTAGCCGCGATGGGAGTCGCCGAGGGACATCGGGATTGCCCACTTCACTTTCGGGTTGCTGGCGAAATGTTCGAAGCTGTCCCAGCGGATGTTGTTGGTGGCGTTGCCGATGCGGAACACCGAATACAACAGCAGATTCACCGAGCCGGAACGGGCGCCGACGATCAGGTCGGTGCCGCTGATGGTGCTGGCGAAACTGGCTTTGGCTTCGGTGCGCACGCGCTCGACGGCAAGCAAAAGGCACACCGACAGGGCGATGGCGAAAGCGGTGAGCAACGCGGTAAAGCGGCGATTGGCCAGACTGGCCATGGCCAGACGAAACAGATACATCTCAGACCTCGGCAGACGTGGCGGCGCGATTGAGTTCGGCCAGGGACAGATGACGGTCGAACAGCGGCGCCAGACTCTGGTCGTGGCTGACGAACAGCAGACTCGATCCGGCGTCGCGGCATTCGGCAAACAGCAGCCGGAGGAAATTCTCCCGGGCATCGTAATCCAGCGCCGAGGTCGGCTCGTCGGCGATCACCAGTTCTGGCTGGCCGATCAACGCGCGCGCTGCCGCCACCCGTTGCTGCTGGCCGATGGACAACGAATCGGCACGGCGGCCGAGCAGGCTTTGATCTTTCAGACCGAGGTGGGCGAGCAGGGTCGCGGCGGCCTGATCGATGCTGCCGTGGCGCTGTTTCGCCCGTTGCGCGCGCAGCCTGGAAAAATGACACGGCAGCTCAACGTTTTCGCGCACCGAGAGAAACGGCAGCAGGTTGAATTGCTGGAATATGTAGCCAGTGTGATCAACGCGAAAGGTGTCGCGCTTGCTGGCAGAGAGTTCGGTCAGTTCCTGGCCGAGCAGGCGAATGCTGCCGCGACCGGGTTTCTGCACCCCGCCGAGCAGGCCGAGCAGGGTGGTCTTTCCGCTGCCGCTGGGGCCTTTGAGAAACAGGGTTTCGCCGGCTTCCAGGCGAAACGCCGGAATGTCCAGCAACGGCGGATGACCGGGCCAGTTGAAGCCCAGGTCGGACAGTTCGATGAGTGCTTGGGTCATGACACCAGTTTTCATGAAGTGAACACATAACCCTGTGGGAGCGAGCCTGCTCGCGAAAGCGCTGGGTCAGACACCCACATGTCAACTGACACGCCGCCTTCGCGAGCAGGCTCGCTCCCACAGGGGATTTTCAGTGAATCCTAGTATTTAAGGGCCGCAGCCTTCGCCGTCACTTCCGTGCCTTGCTGGCCGCTGGCGCTGATCAGTTGTACCTGAATTTTCTGCGTCGCCGGGAAGGTCTTGAACAGGTTCGCCAGATCCAGGGTTTTCAACGCGCCCGGCGTGGCGCAACTGAGCTGGTAATGCGCGTGGATTTCGCTGTGGTCGTCATGATGCTCATGCCCGTCCTTGTCCGCTTCCTCTTCATCGTGATCAGCGGCATCCGGTTTGTCACCGAACAGCGGGCTTTCCAGTTCCTGGCTGACCACTTTGCAACCTGCCGCCGCTGGCAAGCTGAACAGGGCCAGCGGTTTTTCCAGTTGCGCACGGGCGGCGGCCACTTTGGCCTTGTCGGCGTCCGAAGTGGCGGCGTGTTCAAAACCCACCAGGTTCATCGCCGGGCTTTCCAGTTCCAGCTCCAGAGTCTGACCGTCGAGCGCGGCGTTCAAGCGGCCCACGCCATGTTCATGGGCGCCAAGGCTACCGTGCTCATGGTCGTGATCATGATCATGCTCATCAGCCGCATGGGCGATGGCCAGCGGCAACAGGGCAAACGGCAAAGCAAGCAGCAGACGACGCATGGCGAACTCCGAAAATGAAAAGTTTGTTATGTAATCTTATAACGAAAGTGCGCAGAGTGTGCCCGTGCGCTTGGCGTTGCACAAGTCCCGTGGGAGCATGCAGGTCAGAAAAGTGCAGGAGCGAACTCGATGTTGCGGATACGCGGAACGGTCGGCGAGGTGCCGGTGGATTTGACGGTGGAGCTGGATGACAGCGATTGGGCCAGGCTCGGTTCGGCGCTCAGCGGGCAGGCGCCGATTGCGCAGTCAGAAGCGGTTGCGCCAGTCCCGGCGGCGAAGCCGCAGAATCAGGACGATGCGTTGTGGCAGGTGGCGAAAGACTTGTTGCGCAAGGCTGGGCAACTCAGTGGGCCGAATCTGCTTGATCAGTTGGAAGCGCTGACGGGCAGCGCGGCGGCCGGCAAGCGTTTGCTGGTGCGTTTGCGCCACAGCGCTGATGTGAAAGTAGTGAGCGGCGGGGATACGCCGCTCTACAGCTGGATCGAGTGAGCGCTTAGTACAACGCCGCGAACATTTTGCGGCGGTAAGCGGTTACCAGCGGGTGATCATTGCCCAGCAGCTCGAACACCTGCAGCAAGGTCTTGTGCGGCAAGCCTTCGCCATAGCTGCGATTGCGGATGAACAGCTTCAGCAGGGCGTCCAACGCTGCTTCGTATTGCTGGCGCGCCAGTTGCTGGATCGCCAATTGATACACCGCTTCATCGTCCTGCGGATTCTGCGCCAGGCGGCTTTTCAGATCGGCGGCGTCCGGCAGGTCGCGGGCCAGACCGAGGAACTGAATCTGCGCCTTGGCCCCGGCCAGCGCAGCTTTGTGTTCGTCGCTCTTGACCGCGTCGAGCACGGTTTGCGCTTCGCCCAGCTCACCGCGCTCGGTCAGGCAGCGCGCGTAGAGGATCAGCGCCTTGGCGCTGCTGTTGTCTTCATTGAGCATGGCGACCAGCGCGGCTTCGGCGTCGGCGAAACGACCCTCGTCAAACAATGCCTGCGCCTGTTCGAACGGATCGGCGGCGGCAGGTGGCGGCATCTGCACATGCGGCTCAAGCAAGGCGCGCACGGCAGATTCCGGCTGCGCACCGGCAAAGCCGTCGACCGGTTGACCGTCCTTGAACAGCACCACGGTCGGCAGGCTGCGGATGCCGAAGCGGGCCACGATGTCCTGCTCGATGTCGCAATTGACCTTGGCCAGCAGCAGCTCGCCCTGATAGCTCTCGGCAATGCCTTGCAGCATCGGCATCAGCGCCTTGCACGGCGCACACCATTCGGCCCAGAAATCCACGAGCACCGGTTTATTGAAGGAGGCTTCGATCACCGACTGGTCGAAATCGGCAGTCGTGGCGTCGAAGATGTACGGCGTTTGCTGACTCATGGGGGATCTCGTCAAAGCGTGGATGGGGCAACTATAAGGCTTGGTGGGGTGTGGCCGGAAGCGGGGCAGATTTGAGAGGTGTACCGCTAAGCAAGACGCCATCGCTGGCAAGCCAGCTCCCACAGAGTTCTGTGTCGTATACCAAATGTTGGTTCGACTCGGTCACTGTGGGAGCGGGCTTGCCCGCGATGCTTTTTAGCTAACGCCGCGCATGGTAGAGGCTGACATGCCGAAATTCCTCGGGCTCCGCCAGATCCGGCAGGGTCATCGCCTCAAGCACTTCAATCCGCTCATACAACGGATGGCGAAAATCCCTCACCCGCGAATCCGCCACCAGCGCCTCGCGGCCGCGACTGAGAAACGCGTCGAGCAGCGGCAGATTCGCCCGGTCATACAACACGTCGGCGACCAAAATCAGATCGAAGCGATCGGCCTCGGCAAAGAAATCCGTCGAATAGCCCATCTGCACATCATTGAGTTCGGCATTTGCCCGGCACGCCGCGATCGCCAGCGGATCCAGATCGCAGGCCACCACTTCCAGCGCTCCGGCTTTCACCGCCGCGATGCCGGCGATCCCGGAACCGGCGCCGAAATCCAGCACGCGTTTGCCGCGCACCCATTCGGGAAACTCGGCCAGATAACGCGCCACCGCCAGACCGCTGGCCCAGCAAAAGCTCCAGTAGGGCGGCTCATGCAGGATGCGCCGGGTTTCTTCCTGGCTGAACTCGCGGGCCATGTTGTCGCCGTCGATCAGCCATAACTGCAAGTCACTGCCTGGCAACGCACAGGCTTTCAGTCTGGCGTCGCCGAGCAATTCACCCAGAGCCTGTTGCAGGTCGAGCGGTGCCTTCATGGCGCTTTGACAAATTGCAACTGGCCCAGCGCTTGAGTGGTTGGCTGGGTGATGGTCTGCGAGGGCAGGTGCAGGATCAATTGGCCGGACTGACTGGCGCGACCGCGCAGTTCAACCCGCGCGCCGGCCGGGAAGGCCTGCGGGTTGAAGCGCAGGCGGAAGGGCAGGATCTGGTTGTTGCCGATCAGGCTGGAACTGGCGAGCAATTGTTGCGGGCGGTCCTTGTCATCGATCACCAGCAGCGCCAGTTCGACTTCGGCGCCGGCCGGCACGCCCTGCAGGGTGCCGCTCAGTTCACGCTGATGCGCCGGCAGCGGACCGAGTTCGGCGGCCTCTTTGGCTTTTTTCTGGGCCTGCTGTGGGGCCGGGCCGGGTGTTGGCGGTTGCGGCTTGGGCGCATCGCTGCCACAGGCCACCAGCAGGCTGAAAAGACTGAGCAAAACGAGCGGACGTAACGGCATTGGAAGCTCCGGCAAAATGAAATCCATGGATCAGACGATCATGCCGTTCTGTATACCGCAAAGCCTATGGCTTGTCTTGCCACCGGGATGCGCTACCATGGCCCTCCCATTTTTTGTTGCCAGCCACCATGCACTGTCCCTTCTGCGGTGCCAACGACACCAAGGTCATCGACTCGCGTCTGGTCGCCGAGGGCGAACAGGTGCGCCGCCGGCGTGAATGCCTGGCCTGCGGCGAACGATTCACGACGTTCGAGACGGCCGAACTGGTGTTGCCGCGCCTGATCAAAACCGACGGCAGCCGCCAACCGTTCGACGAAGAAAAACTCCGTGCCGGCATGCAGCGCGCCCTGGAGAAACGTCCGGTGAGCGTCGAGCGCCTCGAATCCTCTCTGGTCCACATCAAGCACAAGCTGCGCGCCACCGGCGAACGCGAGGTCAAATCCCTCGTGGTCGGCGAGCTGGTCATGGCTGAATTGCAAAAGCTTGATGAAGTCGCCTACATCCGTTTTGCTTCGGTGTACAAGCGCTTCCAGGACCTCAATGAGTTCCGCGAAGAGATCGACCGCCTCGCTCGCGAGCCGGTGAAAGAATGACCACTGCCGCCGAGCAAGCCATCTTCGACGCCCACTTCATGGCCCGCGCGCTTGAACTGGCGCGCAAGGGCCACTACACCACTCATCCCAATCCACGGGTCGGCTGTGTGGTGGTGCGTGACGGGCAGATTGTCGGCGAAGGCTGGCATGAGCGCGCCGGCGAACCCCATGCCGAAGTCCACGCCTTGCGCGCCGCCGGGGAGCTGGCTCGGGGCGCCACCGCTTACGTGACCCTCGAACCATGCAGCCATCACGGTCGGACGCCGCCGTGCGCCGATGCACTGGTCAACGCTGGCGTGGGACGGGTGGTCGCGGCAATGCGCGATCCGAACCCGCAAGTTGCCGGACGCGGTTTGCAGCGCCTGGCCGAGGCCGGCATCGCCACCGAAAGTGGTGTGCTCGAAGGCGAGGCGCGCAAGCTCAATCAAGGTTTCCTGAAACGCATGGAACACGGCTTGCCGTTCGTGCGGGTCAAGTTGGCGATGAGCCTCGACGGCCGTACCGCAATGGAAAACGGCGAGAGTCAATGGATCACCGGCCCGGCCGCGCGTTCCGCGGTGCAGCGTTTGCGCGCTGAGGCTGCCGTGGTGCTGACCGGCGCCGATACGGTGCTGGCCGATGGCGCGCGATTGACCGTGCGCGCTGACGAGTTGGGCCTGGATGCCGGGCAAACCGCTCTGGCCATGAGCCGCCCGCCGTTGCGCGTGTTGATTGACGGTCGCCTGCGGGTGCCGCTGGATGCGCCGTTCTTCAAGGCTGGCCCGGCGCTGGTTGCTACCTGCGTCGCCGTCGAAGAACAGTACGCCAACGGCCCGGAATGCCTGATCGTGCCGGGTGAAGACGGCCAGGTCGATCTGCATCAGTTGCTGATCGAACTGGCCAGTCGCGGCGTCAACGACGTGCTGGTCGAGGCCGGCCCACGTCTGGCCGGTGCCTTTGCCCAGCTCGGCCTGGTCGATGAGTTCGTGATTTTCATTGCCGGCAAGTTTCTCGGTTCCACGGCGCGGCCGTTGCTGGACTGGCCGCTGGCCCATATGAAGGACGCCCCAGAGCTGAAAATCACTGAAATCCGTGCGGTGGGCGATGACTGGCGAGTCACTGCCATCCCTGCCTCCTCGGCCCGCGTATAATTCCCGGCCATTGCGTAAGCGCTGGCCCAGTTCTCAAGGAGAACCTCATGTTCACCGGCATCATCGAATCCATCGGCAGTATCCGCGCACTGACCCCAAAGGGCGGTGACGTGCGGGTCCACGTGGCAACTGGCAAGCTTGATCTGAGCGACGTCAAACTGGGCGACAGCATTGCAGTCAACGGCGTTTGCCTGACTGCGGTCGAGTTGCCGGGCGACGGTTTTGCCGCCGACGTCAGCCGCGAAACCCTGGACTGCACCGCCATGAATGACCTGAAAAGCGGCAGCCCGGTCAATCTGGAAAAAGCCCTGACCCCGACCACGCGTCTGGGCGGGCATCTGGTCAGCGGTCATGTCGACGGCGTCGGCGAAGTGGTCTCGCGCAGCGACAATGCCCGCGCCGTGGAATTTCGCATCCGCGCGCCAAAAGAACTGGCCAAGTACATCGCTCATAAAGGCTCGATCACCGTCGACGGCACCAGCCTGACCGTAAACGAAGTCGATGGCGCCGAATTCATGCTGACGATCATTCCGCACACCCTCAGCGAAACCATCATGGCTTCGTACAAGCCAGGGCGCCGGGTGAACCTGGAAGTCGACTTGCTGGCGCGTTATCTGGAGCGTCTGCTGCTGGGTGACAAAGCCGCCGAGAAAACCGCCGGCGGCACGATCACCGAAAGTTTTCTGGCCCAAAACGGCTACCTCAAATAAATTAAAAGAAGGGGGTGCCTTGTGGCGCTCAATAGCATCGAAGAACTGGTTGAAGACATCCGTCAAGGCAAGATGGTCATCCTCATGGATGACGAAGACCGTGAGAACGAAGGCGACCTGATCATGGCCGCCGAATGCTGCCAAGCTGAGCACATCAACTTTATGGCCAAGCACGCCCGTGGCCTGATCTGCATGCCGATGAGCCGCGAGCGCTGCGAACTGCTGAAGCTGCCATTGATGGCGCCGCGCAACGGTTCCGGTTTCGGCACCAAGTTCACCGTATCGATCGAAGCCGCCGAAGGCGTGACCACCGGCATTTCCGCCGCCGACCGCGCGCGCACCGTGCAGGCGGCTGCCGCCAGGGACGCCAAGGCTGAAGACATCGTCAGCCCGGGCCACATCTTTCCGCTGATGGCCCAGGCCGGCGGCACCCTCGCTCGCGCCGGTCACACCGAAGCGGCTTGCGACCTGGCGCGCATGGCCGGTTTCGAGCCGAGCGGGGTGATCTGCGAAGTGATGAACGACGACGGCACCATGTCCCGTCGCGCCGAACTGGAAGCGTTCGCCGCCGAACACAACATCAAGATCGGCACCATCGCCGACCTGATTCACTACCGGATGATCCATGAACGTACCGTTCAGCGGATTGCCGAGCAGCCACTGGACAGCGAACTGGGCCAATTCAACCTGGTGACCTATCGTGATTCGGTGGAAGGCGACGTGCACATGGCGCTGACCCTGGGCACCGTGTGCGCCGAAGAACCGACCCTGGTCCGCGTGCACAACATGGACCCGTTGCGCGATCTGCTGATGGTCAAGCAGCCGGGCCGCTGGAGCCTGCGCGCCGCCATGGCCGCCGTGGCCGAGGCCGGCAGCGGTGTGGTGCTGCTGCTCGGTCACCCGCTCGATGGCGACGTGCTGCTGGCGCATATTCGTGAAACCGCTGATCAGGCGCCGACGAAAAAACCGACCACCTACAGCATCGTCGGTGCCGGTTCGCAGATCCTGCGTGACCTCGGCGTACGCAAAATGCGTTTGATGAGCGCACCGATGAAATTTAATGCGATATCCGGTTTCGATCTGGAAGTTGTAGAATACGTGCCCTCCGAATAATGACCGGCACAATTCGGCATTGTTGATTGTGGCGAGGGAGCTTGCTCCCGCTTGGGTGCGCAGCGCCCACAAAAAGGGCCGCTAAGCTGCCCGGCGGGAGCAAGCTCCCTCGCCACAGGTTTATCATCAAGCGGCAATGCAGTGTTTCCGGCCATGAAATCGTGGCTAATATTATCGAGGGATGCGTACGAAACGCGTCCCGGCTCTTTAAGAGAACTGACGAATGACCCTGAAGACCATCGAAGGTACCTTCATCGCCCCCAAAGGCCGCTACGCTCTGGTAGTGGGCCGCTTCAACAGCTTCGTGGTTGAAAGCCTGGTCAGCGGTGCCGTGGATGCCCTGGTTCGCCACGGCGTGAGCGAAAGCGACATCACCATCATCCGCGCACCGGGCGCCTTCGAAATTCCGCTGGTTGCGCAGAAAGTCGCCCAGAAAGGCGAGTTCGCCGCGATCATCGCCCTCGGCGCGGTCATTCGTGGCGGTACTCCGCACTTCGAATACGTCGCAGGCGAGTGCACCAAGGGCCTGGCCCAGGTGTCCATGGAATTCGGCGTACCGGTCGCGTTCGGCGTCCTGACCGTTGACTCCATCGAGCAAGCCATCGAACGTTCCGGCACCAAGGCCGGTAACAAAGGCGCCGAAGCTGCCCTGTCCGCTCTGGAAATGGTCAGCCTGCTGGCGCAGTTGGAGGCCAAGTGATTAGCGACGAAAGCGATCGTTTCAACCCGCGCGATCCGAAACCTGCGGATGCCGGCAAGCCCTCGAAAAGCGTCAAGCGTCGCGAAGCCCGTCAGCTCGCCACTCAAGCGCTGTACCAGTGGCACATGGCCCGGCAATCGCTGAACGAGATCGAAGCGCAGTTTCGCGTTGATAACGATTTCACCGATGTCGACGGCGCCTACTTCCGCGAGATCCTCCACGGGGTTCCGCAGTTCAAGACCGAAATCGACACCGCCCTGACGCCTTGCCTGGACCTGGCGATCGAAGAGCTGGACCCGGTTGAGCTGGCGGTTCTGCGCCTGTCCACCTGGGAACTGCTCAAGCGCGTCGACGTGCCATACCGCGTGGTGATCAACGAAGGTATCGAGCTGGCGAAAGTCTTCGGTTCGACCGACGGCCACAAGTTCGTCAACGGTGTGCTCGACAAGCTGGCCCCGCGCCTGCGTGAAGCTGAAGTGAAGGCGTTCAAGCGCTGATCGGCGCTTGAGCACTTTTTCTCAGCCATGGGCGAATTTGAGCTGATCCGCAATTTCTTCGCCGCCGCGCCTTGTGCGCAGGGCGGCGAGGGCGTTGCTCTGGGGATTGGCGACGACTGCGCCTTGCTGGCGGTTCCCGCTGGGGAGCAGTTGGCTGTTTCCACCGATACGCTGGTGGCCGGCGTGCACTTTGCCGACCCCTGCGATCCGTTTCTGCTCGGTCAGCGCTCGCTGGCCGTCGCGGTCAGCGATCTGGCCGCCATGGGCGCCACGCCCGTAGCCTTTACCCTTGCTTTGACTGTGCCGACGGTAACCGCCGATTGGCTGCAAGCCTATGCCCGCGGCTTGAACCGCATGGCGCAAACCTGCGGCGTCGCACTGGTCGGCGGCGACACCACGCGTGGGCCGCTGAGCCTGACGGTCACTGTGTTCGGCCGCGTACCCGCGGGCCAGGCCTTGACCCGCAGCGGCGCACAGCCGGGCGATCTGCTCTGTGTCGGCGGCGAACTGGGCAATGCGGCCGGCGCCTTGCCGCTGGTCCTCGGGCAACGGGACGCCGTACCGCAAATTGCCGGGCCGTTGCTTGATCATTATTGGTCGCCACAACCGCAACTCGCCCTCGGTCAGGCCCTGCGAGGCAAGGCCACGTCGGCGCTGGACATCTCCGATGGCCTGCTCGCCGACTGCGGCCATATCGCCCTCGCGTCGAAGGTTCGGCTTGAGATTGAACGCGAGCGCGTACCGTTGTCGGATGCTTTAGTCGCGTTTCTCGGTCAGCGCGGCGCCGAGCGTGCGGCGCTGAGCGGCGGCGATGATTACGTCCTGGCGTTCACGTTGCCGTCCGCCGAATTACCGGCGCTGCTGGCCGACGGCTGGCCGATCCATGAGATCGGTCGCGTGGTGCCGGGCGAGGGCGTGGTGCTGCACGACCGCGAAGGGCACGACATCACCCCGCACATTCGCGGCTACCAACATTTTCAGGAGACACCGTGACAGATCACCCGAAACAGGTTCCGGCCGAATTCGTGCCGCCGTCGGTCTGGCGCAATCCCTGGCATTTCCTTGCGTTCGGCTTCGGCTCGGGCACGCTGCCCAAGGCGCCGGGCACCTGGGGCTCGTTGGTGGCCCTGCCGTTCATTCCGTTGTGGCAGATGCTGCCCGATTGGGGCTACTGGCTGATGCTCGGGATCACCATGCTGTTCGGCTTCTGGCTGTGCGGCAAGGTCGCCGACGACCTGCGCGTGCACGATCACGAGGGCATTGTCTGGGACGAAATGGTCGGCATGTGGATCACCCTGTGGCTGGTGCCGGAAGGCTGGTATTGGTTGCTTGCGGGTTTTCTGGTGTTCCGCTTCTTCGACATTCTCAAGCCCTGGCCGATTCGCTGGATCGACAAGCATGTGCACGGTGGCGTCGGGATCATGCTCGACGACGTGTTGGCCGGTGTGTTCGCCTGGCTGGCAATGCAG
The DNA here is from genome assembly GCF_014270125.1 of Pseudomonas sp. SWRI99. Classification (NCBI taxonomy): domain Bacteria; kingdom Pseudomonadati; phylum Pseudomonadota; class Gammaproteobacteria; order Pseudomonadales; family Pseudomonadaceae; genus Pseudomonas; species Pseudomonas sp. SWRI99. Next base: position 80,008 of record NZ_JABWQR010000030.1, read on the forward strand.
GGGCTGGTGTGGGTGTTCGCCTGATCCGAATCAGGATTGAGTGAGGGGCAGATTGATGGTGCGACATTGGTTGGCGCTGCTGGTGCTGGTAGTGCAGGGCGCCGTTGCTCAAGCGCAGGAGGCCGCGCCTTTGCCTGCGGTGATCCATCTGGCCAGCGAAGACTGGGAAGACTATACGGCTGCCGACGGCCATGGTCTGGCCTGGGACGTGTTGCGCAAGGTGTTCGAACCGGCCGGGGTCCAACTGGATATGCGCACGGTGCCGTACACCCGCTCGGTGGGGCTGGTGCAATTGAAGGAAGTCGACGCGCTGGTCGGCTCCTACCGTGACGAAGCCGAGCACGTCCTGTACCCGCAGTGGCATTTCGATTCCGACCATATTTACGCCCTCGGCCTGGCAAGTCATCCCCAGCCGACCCCGACCACGCTGGGCCAGTATCGGCTGGCCTGGGTACGCGGTTACCGCTATGAAAATTACCTGCCGAACATCAAACGCTACAACCAGATCGAACGGCGTAGCGGCATTCTGTCGATGCTCAAGCAGGGGCGCGCGGATTACTACATCGATGCACTGACCGAGGTGGAAGCCGTGCTGCGCAACGCTGCTGACCCGGCTCAGTATCGTTATTCGCATCTGGCCGAGTTGCCGCTGTTTCTCGGATTCGCCGACACTCCACAAGCCCGGGCGCTGATGGCGCTGTATGACCGGCGTATGGCGGAACTGGTGAAGAGCGGGGAGCTGAAGCCGATCTTCAAGAAGTGGCAGCAGCCGTATCCGTTCAACCCGAATTGAAGCCCAACACAAATCCCCTGTAGGAGTGAGCCTGCTCGCGATAGCGGACTGACATTCAACAATGATGTCGCCTGATCAACCCCTATCGCGAGCAGGCTCACTCCTACAAGGGACCGATGCAGGGCAGTCTGTCATCAAACTTTTTGATCGTTATGCCCGATAATTCAGCCTAAGCGTCGGCAGGAAGCTGCTGTTACAATGCCGGCCTGCGAATTTTCAGAATTTTTAGATCAGGAGCACACCGGTGCCTGTCGTCTTTGTTGCCGCTTGCAAGCTGCCAACGCCTTATGCGCAATTCACCATGCACGGGTTTCTCGATGAAAGCACCGGCCGCGAGCACGTCGTGCTGAGCCTGGGTGAAATTGCCGATGGCGCTCCGGTACTCGGCCGTTTGCATTCCGAATGCCTGACCGGCGATGCCTTGTTCAGCCAGCGTTGCGACTGCGGTTCGCAACTGGACGCCGCCCTGCAGGCGATCGCCCGCGAAGGCCGTGGCGTGCTGCTGTACCTGCGCCAGGAAGGGCGCGGCATCGGTTTGCTGAACAAGATTCGCGCCTACGAATTGCAGGACGGCGGCGCCGACACCGTTGAAGCCAACGAGCGTCTGGGCTTTGCTGCCGATCAGCGCGACTACGCGATGTGTCTGCCGATGCTCGAGCACTTGGGCGTGAAATCCCTGCGTCTGATGACCAACAACCCGCGCAAGGTCAAAGCTTTGGCTGACATGGGCATCGTCGTCGCCGAGCGCGTGCCGCTGCACACCGGCCATAACCCGCACAACAAACTCTATCTGGCGACCAAGGCCAGCAAGCTCGACCACATGATGGGTAACGAGCATCAGGGCGAGGTCGATCGCGCGTGACTCGCGGTCAGGTTCGGCGGCGGTTGTCGGTGACCTGGTGGCAATACCTGGCGCTGGCCCTGCTGCCGCTGTTCGTGCTCAACGCGCTGTTCGGCGAAGGCCAGGGCCTGCTGCCGGTGCTGGCGATGCCCCTGTTTATCGCCGGCGTCGCCTCGATGTTTGTCAGCCTGAAGTATTTCGGTCGCTACAAACACGCACTGATCGCCACGCAAAAAGCCCTCGATACCACCGATGAACCCGCCGCCTGGATTGCCCTCGCGGCGTGCCGGCGCACGGCGTTCCTGGTGGCGTCGTTGCCCGCGTGGATCGGTGCTCTGGCGGTGTTCGTCGGTCTCGAAGCCGTACCGCTGATGCTGCTGGCGTTGTCCACCGCCGTGCTGTTCTACCTCTACCGTATCCCGCGTCAACTCGGTTGATGCGCCGTCTGTGCCTGGCGGTTCTGCTGCTTGCCCTGAGCAGCCCGGCGCTGGCCGCGTTGCGTGTGGTCAGCCTCGCACCGTCGCTTTCTGAAATCGTCGTTGAACTGGACTCAGCCGATCTGCTGGTCGGTGTGCTGGACGCCGGCGAACGGCCAGGGGCGATTGCCCATATTCCTTCTGTTGGTCGCTATGGCCAGCTCGACATGGAGCGTTTGCTCAGCCTCACCCCTGATCTGTTGCTGCTCTGGCCCGGCAGCGTCGGTCCTGCGCAGCGTGATCAATTAAAGCGTCTGGGCATCCCGACCTTCGTCGCTGAGCCGCACACTCTGGACCAGCTCATCGCGCAGATTGAAGCCATTGCCCGACAACTCGGTCGGCCTGAGCGTGGCGTCCAGCGCGCAGCCGAACTGCGCCAGACACTCGATGCCCTGCGCCAACGCTATCGCCGTGACATGCCGTTGCGGGTGTTTTATCAGGTCTGGGACAAGCCGTTGTATACCGTCGGTGGCGGGCAAATCATCAGCGATGCGTTGCAAGTGTGCGGGGCGCGCAATGTGTTCGATGATCTGAGTTTGCCGGCGCCACAAGTGAGTGTGGAAGCGGTGTTGCAGCGTGATCCCGAGGTGATTCTGGCTGGCGATCAGGCGCAGCTTGAGGCGTGGAAGGTGTGGCCGCAGGTGGCGGCGGTCAGGCAGAAACGGTTGTTGCTGGTCAGCGATAAAGGTCTTGAAAGACCGAGTGGTCAGATGATCGAGGCAACGGCCAAGCTCTGCCAACTCCTCCAGCCACACCGCTGATTGCGTGGCGAGGGAGCTTGCTCCCGCCGGGCTGCGAAGCGGCCCCAAAACCTGTCATCTCAGTCCTCCTGTCCCACCGGTAAGCCAGAGTTACGACTGCTGCGCAGCCGAGCGGGAGCAAGCTCCCTCGCCACAGGTGATCAAGGTTTACCTTAGAGTTCAGGTGTCCAGGTCACCCCGAACATCCACGCCCGACCTTCCTCGCGATAGCCATACTGTCCGCCGTCATAGCTGTAATTCGCCCGGCTGTAACTCTTGTCCAGCAAGTTATCCACCCGCAAGTCGAGCTTGATCTCACGGTTCAGCGCCCAACTGCTGCGCAGCCCGAGCGTGCCGTAGCCGCCCAGCGACTGGGTGTTGTTCAAATCGTCGTAACTGCCGCTGACCAGTTGCCAACTGGCGCCCAGCCCCAAGCGATCGAACTGCCGATCCAGATCCCAACTGGCCGTGCGCCGCGCCCGTCGCGCCAGTGTATGCCCGGTATCGCGATCACGCGGATCAATGATTGCCACGCCAAGATTGCTCTGCCAGCCAAACAGATCCTGCTTTACTGTCGCTTCAAAGCCATTGATCCGCGCCGATGCAACGTTCTGCGGGCGTGAGTTGCTGCCGAAGATAATCGCGTCTTCCAGGTCGGTGCGATAAATCGAGGCTTCCAGGCGGGTGTTGTCATTCAACTGACTGCGCCATTGCAGTTCGTAACTCTTCGAAGTTTCCGGTTTCAGCTTCGGATTGCTGAAATCGGGGTAATACAAGTCGTTGAAGGTCGGCGCACGAAAACCTTCGCTGTAGCTCAGCAGCAAGTCATTGTCCGGATTCAGCGGCAAAGTGAAGGTGCCGCTCCAGGTGTTCTGGCTACCAAACTGCTGGTTATCGTCGTGGCGCAGGCCCAGTTCGGTGGAGAAACTGTCGGCCTGATAGCGATGCTGGATAAACGCTGCGCGATTCCAACGGCTGTCCTCGTCGAACGCAGTGCTGCTGTTGATCCGGTCTTCGTACCAGTCGCCGCCGAGGATCAGGCTGTTGCGTGCGTCGAGCGTCAGGTCGTTCTGCCAGTTCACCGAATCGCGGTAGGTGTTGAATACGGTGCGCTCGTCGCTGAGCTTGTCGAGGGTCTTCTCGCGATTCTCCGTGTGGCCGAACTCGAGGCGGGTTTTCCAGGTTTCGTTGATCCGCGCATCGACATAACTGCTGAGGCTGCTGACATTGAAATCACTGTACGGCTGCTGTTGCACCGACTCGAATGTGTCCATGTCGAAGCGGCCGAACGGGTTGTCGAATTCGCTTTTGCCACGGTTATCCAGCAGATTGGCGCCGACTTCGATGTTCTCGGTCAGCGCGTGGCTGAGGCTCAGACTGAGGGATTTGTTGCGGTAGGCGTCATGATCGCCATCGCTCGGGTACGACTCATGGGTGCGATCAATCCCGGCAGTCTCATCCAGGCTGGCGCCGAGGTTGAAACGGGTTTTTTCGTCGCCACCGGATAATCCGAGACTGCGCTCCCAAGTCTGCTGGCTGCCGAAACCAACGTGCAGGCGAGGCTGCAAGCCTTGCTCGGTGCCACGTCGGGTGAAAATTTGAATCACCCCGCCAATCGCATCGCTGCCGTAAATCACCGAGCGCGAACCGCGCAGTACTTCGACGCGCTCAATCTGCTCGATGTTCAGGTGCTGCAGATTGCTGTCGCCGGACGTTGAGTTGCCGATGCGCTGGCCATCGACCAGCACCAGGCTTTGCGCCGACTGCGTGCCGCGAATGTAAACCCCCGGCAGACTGCCGCGCCCGCCAGCCTGCGCTACTTGCACGCCGGGAACGCGACGCAGCAGGTCGGGCACGTCGCTCGGTTGCAGGCGGTCGATGTCTTCGCGGGTGAACACGGTGTTGGCGGCGCTGCTGTCGTTGCGCGCCTCGACCTGGCGGTTGGCGCTGATCAGTGTGTCGGGGAGCTTCAGCGCCTGATCGCGCTCGAAGGTGTCGGCGAGGGTGCTGGCGGTTGGCAGCAGGAGCAAGGGCAGGGCGAGGCGCGAGAGGTTCATCGTTGATCCGTGAGAAACTTCAGGTGTACACAAAACTTTCTGTTTCCACAAAACACTATGGGAGCGGGCTTGCCCGCGAAGAGGCCGGCACATTCAAGATCAATGTTGAATGTGCCGACGCC